>NZ_JBFREF010000009.1:0-468277 GCF_052114165.1 Pseudoduganella sp. RAF19
AGTTTTCCAGCTGATCTTTTGCTGTAACAACATCTGAACGAAGAGCAGACCGAGCCTCCCGTAGCCATTTCTCCGTAATTTCCCATTGTTTAAGAATTTCGAGATTCGTCATATTTTTACCTAGCTAGGTGGGCGTCTGTTCCTGGCCGTTTGTTGCCACCTTCCGAGCTCTCATGCTTCACGCCAGATATGCATCAATGTTCTGTGGCCGAAGAGGCTGCCTGCCGGACCATTCTGAGCTCGCCTTTATTATTGAACTCTTCTGCTGACATCATCATCTTCTGCAGGCGGAAATCGATTTCGAATTTCCTGCTCTTGTATTTCGTATTTTTCATTCCTACACATTGCAGAACTGTACTTTCCATACACGACCACTCCTTGACCGCAATATATAAGGCAAGAGTCCGGAGTGATTGGGCTAATTACTACTGAGGAGCCCTTCGCCAAAATCGATATATCGCAATTTGAGTCACTTCCATCGTCAGACCAACTGTCGGCGTGCCCTATTTCTCCGTGAATCGTACCCGACATGGTGCAAATGTGCCCATGGCTGTTGACAGTTTCGACATTAAAAGTAACCCTGTTCGTATTATCAAGTTTAACCGAAAATTCGCCACTCGCGCCTTCACGGCAGTACTGCTCCGTCTGGATATTCTGGGGCGCAGCGAATACTTTGACGTCGGACATAAAAAAGACAACAAATATTGTTGAACGTAGCATGAGCAGGAAACTTGTAGCGAGCGACATTTTTGACATATCTCAAGTTTTATGATTGTGAGGCCGCTATTGGCCGAGCGCGGCCGACGGCAGCCAGAATAGCACTCCTGCCGGCATGCAAGATGCGTGCTTTGTCATAGGATTCAATCACACGCCCGGCGTGTCAAGACCGTCCGTCTTTTATCCTCGGTATAAGGCGGAAAGTCCCAAAAATTTTCGACAGTCCCTGCAAATCCATTTCTGGTGGGTGTCAAAGTCATCTGCACACCCGAAAGGCCGTTGCTACTCCAAGTAATCGAAAGCGACTTCCCCTCCGCCACCCAGTATGCAGCTGAATAGTTGAACGTTTCCTTGGAGTGCACAGGTATCACACGAAATTTCGAAGTTCCAGCCCATGGCGCCTTTTCATGTTCGTCCGTAAGACGAATATCCTTTGCACGAACGAGATGTGCTGACTGTTTAGTATGCGGGAGAGACTCGTCCCGGCCCGCAATGAGCACCGAATAGCAGCCAATCACGTCGTCTTTGGCTTGGGCCAGTATGCAAGTCCCTGAAAGAAAAATGTATGCAATTGCTTTCAACCGCAACTCCGAAAAGGGTGGGCATAGCTGGCAGATGGTCCAGGCGCGAATCCTCAAGGTCCGTTGTTGGCCGTACTCGGCCAATGTCACGCAGCCTAACATCTTGCTTGGCCGAAAGGTTCACACTTTGTCACTAGGCGCGTCTCGCTCGTACCGGCCTTACCGGCACATCAATAGGCAGATTTGACGTCTAAAGGAAGTCACTTTCGCCTCTTCATGCCGCGACAGCCCACAGTCGGAGGTGCTTCCACGTTTCGCGGTTCCAGTTGGGCACAAATGGAAGGCTGCTTACTAATCGTGGGCTTCAAATCCCTATCCAGAGCGAGCGGCTTGCGCTGACATCATTTCAAGCAGGGCCGGTAACGGCGCTGGGCGGCCCAGAAGGTATCCTTGCAGCGCATGGCAACCATGGGCCGCGAGGAAGTCGGCCTGTGCTTGAGTCTCTACGCCTTCCGCCACGACGCGCAAGCCCATGTGGCCGGCCATTGCCAGGATCGCTTGCACGATCACCACGTCATTGGCGTCGTCCGGCATGTCCATGATGAAGCTGCGGTCGATCTTCAGTTCGTACAAAGGCATGCGCTTGAGATACGCCAGGCTGGAATAGCCCGTGCCGAAGTCGTCGATCGAAAAGCGCACGCCGAGCGCGGCCAGCTCGTTCATGCGCGCCACGGTTTCTTCCAGCTTTTCCACCAATAGGCCTTCCGTCACCTCCAGGATCAGCAACGAGGGTGACACGCGGTGTTCGAGCAGGACACTGTGCACCTGCTGCACGAAGTCGGCTTGGCGGAACTGGTCGGGCGACACGTTGACGGACAGTGGCAGCGACCAGCCCCGCGCCGCCAGGCGCTGCTGTGCCAGACAGGCCTGCTTCAGCGCCCACATCCCCATCCGCACGATCAGGCCCGCCTCTTCCGCCAGCGGGATGAAGATGGCGGGCGATACCATGCTGCCGTCGTCGCGCTCCCAGCGCATGAGCAGTTCCGCACCGTGAAGCCGGCCGGAGCAATCGAATTGCGGCTGATACAGCATGTGCAGCCGCTCATGTTCGATCGCCTGCGCTAGCTCGCGCTCCAGCGTCAGGCGCCGCTCGACTTCAGCCTGCATGGTGGATTCGAAGTAGGCGATGCCATTGCGGCCTGCGCGCTTTGCACGATACATTGCGGTGTCAGCTTCACGCAGCAAATCGTCGGCGCTCTGGCCAAACTTCGGCAGAAGCGTCACGCCAATGCTGGCGGAACAGACGTAGGACTGGGCGTCGATCTCGAAATCACGGGCCAATGCGGCACGGATCTTTTCCGCCACCAACTGCGCGGCATTGCCAGCCGCCGCCAAATTCGGCGCAAGGTGCGACAGCAGCACCACGAATTCGTCGCCGCCGATGCGCGCTACGGTGTCGCTTTTGCGAATCAGGCCCGACAGCCGTTCCGCTGCCAGCCTCAACAGCGTGTCGCCCGTGGCGTGTCCGCGCGCATCGTTGATGGTCTTGAAGCGATCCAGGTCCACAAACATCACGGCGCTGAACACTTGCTGCCGCTCAGAGCTGGCGAGCAGGTTGCCAAGACGGTCCAGCAGCAGGCGCCGGTTCGGCAGCCCGGTCAGCGGATCGTAGAAGGCTAATTGTTCGCCCTCGGCCAGCGAGCGCGCCAGGTGGCGCAGCAGCACGCCGCAGGTGAAGGTCAGGATGCCGGCAATGAACAGGTAGTTGAGGGCGACGATGACGGCGCGCAGCACGGGATCATTGGACAGGCCGACAGCGGCCGGTTCCGGCGCATATCCCGTCAGCACAATGGCCACGGCGCCGGCCAGGAGCAGCCAGATGGCAGGCCTCAGCCCGACCAGCAGCGCCGCTAGGCAGGGCACGGCCAGCAGATAGGTATGCGCCACCGGGCCGACCTGCAGCATCAGCGCGACGCCGACGGCGAATGCGATCAGCAGGAATTGCAGGGCACGCGCCTGATACGACATCCGCCCTTCCAGCCGCCACAACATGGTCAGCCAGCCCAGGGCAATCACGTCCACCACCACCACGCCCCACAGGCCTTCGTGCGCCGACTGCAGGATACTTGGCACCGCCGTGCAGATACCTAGAACCAGGACGACCTGCACCAAACGGGCAAAGATGGTCTCGCGCCAGTGGGTAATTTGATCCAGGGCACTCATACGCGCTATTCCTTGCTCTTAAGTGAACGGAACGGCTGTGCTTCGTTTCCTTGGGATAAATTTTACGACAGAGGTTGCCGAACTTGTGAGGAGTTTCGAAGGGAGGATGGCGCGGCTGGCGGGGATCGAACCCACGACCCTCGGCTTCGGAGGCCGATACTCTATCCACTGAGCTACAGCCGCTTGGAGAGACACGAAGAATAGCGGGTTTCCCGGTTGGCGTCCATCGGAAGGCGCAAGAATTGATAATTAAGCAACCAAGCCCAGTCAGAATTGGTAATAAATGAAGGCGGCCGAGCCTTGGGTGAAGATGGTCACCAGGTAAACCAGGCTGGCAAACTGGGCGCCGACTATCCAGGCAGGCAGGCGGGCCACCCATTCCATGAAGCTGTCGCGCCAGCGGACAGGCGAGAAATGCAGGAACAAAGCCGCCATCAGCGCCAGCGCCGCCTGCACTGACAGCGGGAAGGGGCCGCGCCAGGACCCGGCCATGGCGGAGACGAACTGGCCCACGGTGTCCAGATTCGGGCTGCGGAACAGCACGCGCGTCATCGAGACCATGGTGAACACCAGCGCCAGCTGCATTGCCAGCCGCGCACTGCGGTAGACGGGAGCCGGCTCGCCGCGCTTGATGCGGGCTGCGCTACGGACATGCTCCAGCGACACCAGGCTGCCGTGGATCAGGCCATACACCACGAAGTTCCAGCCCGCGCCGTGCCACAGGCCGATCGCCACAAACACGATCAACAGGTTGACGGACACCGGCACTTTCCACGCCTCGCTCAGCGGGGTGTACAAGTAGTTGCGGAAGAAGGACGACATGGTGATGTGCCAGCGCTGCCAGAAGTTGGCAATGCCGGTCGCCATATAGGGACGGTTGAAGTTGGACGGCAGGCGATAGCCCAGCATGCCGGCCGCGCCCAGCGCCATGTCGGTGTAGCCGCCCAGATCCAGATAAGCCTGCAGGGAATAGCCGAACATCGCCAGCCAGACGAATGGAGCGCTGTATTCGCCGGGATTGGAGAACGCCGGGTCGACTAGGTGGGAACCCAGCATATCCGCCAGCAGCACCTTTTTCACCAGGCCGCGCATGATCAGTGCCAGGCCGGCGAAGCGCTGATCGTCGCTGACGGGCGGCATCGGCTGCTGCAGCTGCGGCAGGAAATAAGCCGCAGGCACGATCGGTCCGCACAGCAGGCGCGGGAAGAAGGCCATGAACAGGGTGAAATCGCCCAGGCTGGCGCGCTTGGAAAGCCGTCCGGCATACAGGTCGATGGGGTAAGTGATGGCCTGGAAGGTCAAGAACGAGATCCCGACCGGCAGCAGCAGCTTCACCACCGGCACCAGCGCACTGCCGCCCAGCCAGACCGACAGGCTGTTCAGCATGCCGCCGAAGAAATTCAGGTATTTGAAGTAGCCCAGCACGGCTACGCTGGCGATCACTGCCAGTGTCACCGCATATTTCGCCGTGCTGCGGTGTTGCGCGCGCCCTACCGCTTCGCCTGCCGTCCAATTAATTAGCGTCAGGGACAGCAGCAGGCCCGTGAAGCGCCAATCCACCGTCGCGTAGAAGTAGTAGCTGGCCAGGGTGAGCATGGCTTTTTGTGCGCGATCGCGGCCGGTCAGCAGGGAATGCAGCGCCAATACGCACAAGAAGAAAACAAGGTAGCCAAACCCGGTAATTTCCACAGACGCTCCCTTACTGTCCGCTCAGGCGGTTGTCTGTGTTGATATGCGGTTCCAGCAGGCCGCGCTGCTCCAGTTCGCGCGCCAGATAGGCTGCAACATGCTGCTCGCCGCCATAGTTGAAGTGGCCGGCGTCGACAAAGAACTGGCGGCGGCCTTTCATTTCTTCGGCGAGGTCGATCAGCTGCACATGCTCGGACAGCGCCACGGCGATGATCGTATCGTTGTACATCTTGCCTGCCTTGATCAGGCCGTCGTAATCGAGGCAGGAGTTGTAGTAAAGGGCTGTCTCCGCAATGCGTGCGCCTTCTTCGCGGCCCAGGCCGTCGAAGGCGCGCGCCACCGTCATCAGCACAGGTTCGATACCGGACTCGCGCATCTTGTGCACCATATCGCGCAGCTTCTCGCCATAGCTGGCCGGGAAGAATTTGGCGGGATCGACGGCCTTGGCCTTGATTAGCGGGTCGCGCAGCGCCACGGTATTTTTCGCCAGCAGGCGCGGCGAGCGCCCAGCGCGGCAGCGATGGTGCGGGCAATGGCGATCGGACGATCGCCGTACTTTCGCGCGCGGCGGTACAAATGCCGACCATATCGTTAAAGCCGGGATAAAGCATCAGCACGGACGGATGCATGTCGATCAGGCCATGTTCGATCAGCAGGGCCGTGTCCCAGATCGTATGGCCCTCAATGCCGGCATTGATCACATTGACCGGCCCTTCCTTGCGCTTCCTGCGCAAGCGCTGCTCCAGCAGACTGGGGAAGGTTTCGACGTTGCGCCGCGCATAGGCTCCCGCGACGGTGGAAGCGCCCGCCACGGCAAGCCGCAGCTCGCTGCGCGCCAGCTCGCGATTCAGTTCGGGACTACGCAACCCCAGCGAATTGGTTTCGAACTTCACGCCCGGCTGCGCCGACGTGACAGTATGGTTGGGACGGTAGGTACGCACATGCCAACGCTCGTTGAAAACCACCGTTCCGCCGCCCGTCAGCAAAGCCGCAGCGCTGCGGCCAGTCTTCAGGTAAGACCGCAGCTGCATGGTGCCCTCCCCTGCGACCAGCAAGGCGATGGCAACGGCGGCGGCAATGCGGAAGGAGTGGCGCGAACGCGGTTGCTGCACGACTTTGGCGGCCGCCGCATCCTGATGCAGAGCTTCGAGTGCAGCGATGGTTTTCGCTTCCCAGTTGTCCGGCACGTAGCCCAGATAGTCTTCCAGCAGCAGCGACACTTCCACAAAGCAGACGGAATCGCCGCCCAGATCGAGGAAGCTGTCTGTCTCGCGCACGGAATCGATGCCCAGGATGTCGGCATACCCTTGCTGCAGACTGGCGGGACGCTCGCGCCGCTTTTCCGCCGCCTCACGCACCAGGCGCAGCACGCTGCGGTGATCCACTTTGCCCGACGCCAGGGTCGGCAAGGGATCGAGCACCGCCACTTCCAGTGCCGATGCGGGCAGGCCGAAGCGTTCCAGCAGGCGCGGTTTGAGCTCGGCGGGATTGTGGCGGCCAGGGCCGATCGCCACGGCAATCAATTCATCGTTGCCGCCGACCGCCGCCGACACGCCCTGCTTTTCCAGCCAGCGTTCGATTTCATCCAGGCTGATGCGCAGGCCAACGATTTTCACGAAACGGCTCATGCGGCCGACGATGTAGTACAAGCCGTTTGCCTTGCGGCAGGCCACGTCGCCCGTATGCAGTTCTTCCAGCAGCTTGCCGGCAGCCAGGTCTTCCGGACCCAGTCCGTAGCCCATCATCACATTCGGTCCGCGGTAGACCAGCTCACCCGGCTGGTCGGGGCGGGTTTCCAGTTCGCCGTTGTCCTTGCGCAGCTCGAATGCGCCGCCCGGAATGGGCACGCCAATGCAGCCGGTGTTGTCACGCAACTGGTCCGGCGGCATATAGGCCATGCGCGGCGACGCTTCGGTCTGGCCATACATGACGAAGAATTGCTTGCCCTGGCGCTCAGCCCATTCGGCGTATTCCTGTACCAGCTCGGCGGACAGGCGGCCGCCGGCCTGGGTCAGATAGCGCAAATGGGGATAACGGTGGCGCCGGCGGCGGAAGCCAATGCGCTCCAGGATATCGAAGGTGAACGGCACGCCGGCGAATGAGGTGGCGCGTTCCTGTTCGAGGAAGGTCCAGAAGCTGTCCTGGGACACGGAATCCTCGGTCAGCAGCAGGCAGGCTCCCGCATGCAGGTGGGAGTTAATCACCGACATGCCATAGGAATAGAAGGACGGTAGCGACGTCAGGGCGCGGTCGTCCGGACCGATGCCCAAATATTCAGCAATCGATGCCGCATTTGCTTCGATGTTGGCGCGCGACAGGCGCACCAGTTTCGGGCTGCCGGTGGAACCGGATGTCGACAGCAAGACACACAGATCCGGATGCACCGGCACTGGATCGGGGGAGTACGATTCGAAACGCCACTCACCGTCGCCAGCGGCACGGAAAATGTAGGCAGCCTGGAAAGTGTCGGCGATGCGCGGATCGCGCACGGTTGAGCCTGGCTCTGCCAGCAGCACAGGAAAACGTGCCCGCAGGGATGCCAGATAAGCAACGACACAGGCGACAGTATTAGCTGCTTCGACGATGACTAGCCCAGCCGGCCCGCGCAGGGCGGCCGCCGCACGGTCTGCGGCTTTTGCCAGTTCTCCGTAGCTTATCTGCGACCCGTCGCTGGTAATGATAGCAATGCGCGCACCGTGTTCTTCCAGGCGCTGCGCGAACAAGCTGTCAGCCACGCGTACATCCCCGTAGTAATTAATTTGTTGTAGTTTTTATATCATTAAACACCAGCTCAGGCATGCTAGTCAAATTGAAATTGCATTCCAATAAGGGAACATTTAAGTCTATAATCACGGGTTTGACGAGGGTCCGCTAGGCAGCGTATCAAAAAAACAACCCTCAGCCACCAGCTTTCGAAAACTGTATTAAGGAAATCATGAGCCACGAATCCGCTATCAGAACGCCAAAGCAGCTGGTTGCTGCCGTTGTAGGTTTCTTTGCTTTCACCATCATCGGTATTATTTTGCTGGTGCAGTTTGTTACCAACCAAAAACTGACCGGTGCAGGTTCGGAAAGCCAAACCGCAGAAGCTGTCGCCGCCCGTCTGAAGCCAGTGGCCGACCAGGGTTTCACCCTGAAGGATGTTAACGCTCCGAAAGTGCTGCAAACCGGCGAAGCCGTGTTCAACTCCACCTGCCAGGCTTGCCACGCAACCGGCGCCGCAGGTGCTCCGAAAGTTGGCGACAATGGCGCATGGGCCCCTCGTATCGCTCAGGGCTACGACACCGTTGTGAAGCATGCTCTGGAAGGCCTGCGCGCGATGCCGGCCCGCGGCGGTAACCCTGATCTGGATGATGTGGAAGTTGCCCGCGCTGTGGTCTTCATGGCTAACAAGTCCGGCGGCAAGTTCAAGGAACCTGAAGTGCCGGCCGCTCCGGCCGCTGCGCCAGCTGCTGCGGCGCCGTAAGGCTGATCGAAACGGCCCAATAAAAAAACCGCTCCTCGGAGCGGTTTTTTTTTACCCCCAACGCAAAATCTGGTGGCTGCCACATCGTGGCAGCCACCCGGATTACGCCCTGGGTTTACCAGATGATGACGCGGTCTTTCGGCGCCAGATACATCTTATCGCCCGGCTTGACCTTGAAGGCGTCATAGAAGCCCGGCTGGTTGCGTAGGGTGCCGTTGGCGCGGAACTCTTCCGGCGAGTGCGGATCGGTGGTGATCTGGCGGATCATCGCCGCTTCGCGGGTCTTGGCGCGCCATGCCTGAGCCCAGCCCTGGTACAGGCGCTGCTCACCCGTATAGCCATCGATCACAGGCGCCGGTTTGCCCTTCAGCGAGATCTTGTACGCCTTGTACGCAATCGCCAGACCGGAATTGTCGGCGATGTTCTCGCCCAGAGTCAGCTCACCATTCACCTTATAGCCCGGCACCGGGCTGAAAGCGTTGTACTGCGCCACCAACTGCTTGGTCTTCTTCTCGAAGTTCTTGTGATCGCGCGCAGTCCACCAGTCGCGCAGATTGCCGTCGCCGTCGTACTGGGCGCCCTGGTCGTCGAAGCCGTGGCTGATTTCGTGGCCGATCACGGCGCCGATCGCGCCATAGTTCACCGCATCGTCAGCGTTCGGATCGAAGAACGGCGGCTGCAGGATGGCGGCCGGGAACACAATCTCGTTCAGCTCAGGGTTGTAGTAGGCGTTGACGGTTTGCGGCGTCATGCCCCACTCGTCGCGGTCGATTGGCTTGCCCAGCTTGTCCAGCTCGCGGCGCACCAGGAAGGCGTTGGAACGCAGCACATTGCCCACCAGGTCATCGCGCTTTACTTCCAGCTTGCTGTAGTCGCGCCACTTGTTCGGGTAGCCGATCTTCGGCGTGAACTTGGCCAGCTTGGCTTGCGCAGCCTTGCGGGTTTCCGGACCCATCCAGGTCAGCTTGTCGATGCTTTGCTTGTAGGCGGTCAGCAGGTTCTTCACCAGTTCTTCCATGCGTGCCTTGCTGGCTGCCGGGAAGTGCTGTTCCACATAGACCTTGCCGATCGGTTCGCCCAGCGCGGATTCGGTCGCAGTCACGCCGCGCTTCCAACGTGGACGCATTTCGGTCACGCCGCCCAGCACCTTGCCGTACATGTCGAAATTGGTTTCAACGAATTGCTTGGACAGGTAAGGCGCTGCGTTGTGCAGCAGGTGCCATTCGAAGTATGGCTTCAGGGTTTCCATCGGCGTTTCGGCCAGCAGCTTGTCCAGCGCTTTCAGGTAGGTCGGCTGGCTGACGATCACGTAATCGACTTTGCCCTTCACACCGCCGATGGCGTCGATGTAGGCATTCCAGTCGTAGGTCGGCATCAGTTCGCCCAGCTTGTCGATGCTGACCTTGTTGTAGGCCTTGATCGGATCGCGCAGTTCGACTTTGCTCCACTGGATTTCCGCAATTTTCGTTTCGAAAGCAACGATGGTTTTCGCGTTGGCGGCGGCGTTGGTGTCGCCAGCCAGCGCCAGCATCTTTTCCACGGTCTGCTGGTACTTGGCCAGGGTGTCGGCCATCTTCGCGTCATCCTTCTTCAGGTAGTAGTCGCGGTCCGGCAGTCCCAGGCCACTCTGGCTGAAGTCGATGACGTATTTGGTGGAGTCCTTGTTGTCCTGATGGATGCCGAAGTCGATCAGCACGCTGCGGTTCTGCAGGTTGGCATGGGCGAGGAAGGCCGGCAGGTCTTTCTTGTCCTTCAGTGCGGCGATGCGGTCCAGTTCGGACTGGATCGGACTCATGCCCAGCTGCTCCAGTTTCGCTTCGTCCATGAAGCTGGCGTAGAAGTCGCCGATTTGCTTGGTGTCGGCCGTATCGCCTTTCGTGGCGGCGTTTTCAATGATGGCCCGCAGCTGCGGCTGGATATCTTCGAACAGTTTTTCGAAAACGCCCCAGCTGGACATCTCGCCCGGAATCTCGGCCGTCGCCAGCCACTTGCCGTTCAGGTGCTTGAAGAAGTCGTCCTGTGCACGCACGGAGGAATCGATGTATTGCAGGTCAATGCCCGACTTGTCGGCGCCGATTGCGGCGCTCGACAGCAGGGCCAGCGCGAGGGCGCTAAGCAGATGTTTTTTCATTTTGGGTGTCTCTTTCGCTTGTCAGAACCAACGGCGTGAAGCTGGTGGCTGCCACATCGTGGCAGCCACCTGGGTTACGCCTTGGGTTTTACCAGATAATCGCGCGCTCTTTCGGCGACAGGTACATCTTGTCGCCCTGCTTCACCTTGAACGCATCGTAGAAGGCCGGCTGGTTGCGCAGAGTGCCGTTGGCGCGGAACTGGCCTGGCGAGTGCGGGTCAGCCTTCAGGCGTGCGATCAGGGCAGCGTCGCGGTACTTCACGCGCCATACCTGGGTCCAGCCCATGTAGAAGCGCTGATCGCCCGTGTAGCCGCCGATCACCGGCGCCTTCTTGCCCTTCAGGGACAGTTTGTACGCCTTGTACGCGATGGCCATGCCGGAGTTGTCGCCGATGTTCTCGCCCAGGGTCAGCTCGCCGTTCACGTGATAGCCCGGCAGCGCTTCGAACTCGCTGTACTGCTTCACCAGAATCTGAGTGCGTTCCTTGTAGCGCTTATTGTCTTCCTCGGTCCACCAGTTGCGCAGATTGCCGTCGCCGTCGTACTGCGACCCCTGGTCATCGAAGCCGTGCGAGATTTCATGGCCGATCACGGCGCCGATGGAACCGTAGTTCACCGCATCGTCTGCGCTCATATCGAAGTAAGGCGGCTGCAGGATACCGGCCGGGAACACGATCTCGTTCATCTCCGGGTTGTAGTAAGCGTTGACTTCCTGCGGCGTCATCAGCCACTCGTCGCGGTCAATCGGCTTGCCCAGCTTATTGGTTTCGCGCAGGTGGTCGAAGTCGTGCCAGCGCATCACATTGCCCGCTAGGTCTTCACGCTTCACGTCCAGCGTCGAGTAGTCGCGCCAGTGCGCCGGATAGCCGATCTTCGGCGTGAACTTGGCCAGCTTGGCTTGCGCTTCCTTCTTGGTCGCTGGGCTCATCCAATCCAGCTTGTTGATGCTTTCCTTGTAGGCCAGCAGCAGGTTCTTTACCAGCTCGTCCATGCGCGCCTTGCGCTCAGGCGGGAAGTATTTTTCGACATACAGCTTACCGACTGCCTCGCCCAGTGCGGACTGGGTCAGGGTCACGGCACGCTTCCAGCGCGGACGATTTTCGGTGGCGCCAGTCAGCACCGTGCCGTAGAAGGCGAAGTGCTCGTCCACGAAGGCTTTCGACAGCACCGGCGCGTAGGCGCGCAGCAGCTGGTAGTCCATGTATGCCTTCCAGTCCTGCAGCGGCACTTCCTGGATCACTTTCGCCAGGCCTTGCATATAGCTTGGCTGGCTCACGATCACGTCCTTGGTCTTGCCGGCGATGTTGGCGTCGGTCAGCCAGGTGTTCCAGTCGAAGCCCGGCGCCAGTTCCTGCAGCTTGGCGATTTCGTACTTGTTGTAAGCCTTGACCGGATCGCGCAGTTCCACCTTGGTCCACTGGATCTGCGCCAGGCGGGTTTCCAGCGCCACGATGGCTTTCGCGGTGGCGGCGGCGTTCTGTTCGCCAGCCAGGGTCATCATGCGTGCGACGTGCGCTTCATACTTGGCCAGGGTGTCGGCCATTTTCGCGTCGTCTTTTTTCAGGTAGTAGTCGCGGTCAGGCATGGACAGGCCGGATTGCGCCAGGTCGGCCACGTAGCGGGTCGAGTCCTTGTTGTCCTGGTGGATGCTGACGTCGAACGGCGAAGTCACGCCCATGCGCGACATATGCGCCCATTGCGCGGCCAGCTGCGCCTTGTCGCTGATGGCGGCGATCTTGGCGCGCTCGCCGCTCAGCGGGGCGATGCCCAGTTTGTCGGCCTGTGCTTCGTCCATGGCGGAGGCGAAGAAGTCGCCCACTTTTTTGGCTTCGGCGCTGCCGCCTTTGGCTGCGGCGTCTTCGATCAGCTGGCGCAGGCGCGGCTGGATCTCTTCCACCAGCTGCGCGCCGGTGCCCCAGGCCGAGCGGTCGGCCGGGATTTCCACGGTCTTCATCCAGTGGCCGTTCAGGTGGTTGTAGAAGTCGTCCTGGGCCCGGACGGCTTTGTCCATGTTCTGCAGGTCGATACCGGACTTCAGCGGCGCCTTGTCGGCTGCGATGGCGCTGCCGGCGGCAAACAGGCTTACGAGCATTGCGCTCAGAATGGTGCGTTTCAAAGTAACCCTCCGATGTTGTTTTAGGATTTACCGCGCGACTCTAACATGCCACTAAGGCAACAATGAAAAAAAGCCACGTCGTTCGTGGCTTTTTTGAAAAACCCGGGGCAAAGACCTGGTGGCTGCCACAGCGTGGCAGCCACCTGCTTTTACGCCGTGGGTTTTTACCAAATGATGATGCGGTTTTCAGGCGCGACGTACATCTTGTCGCCTTCCTTCACGCCGAAGGCATCATAGAAGCCCGGCTGGTTGACCACGGTGCCGTTGGCGCGGAACTGGCCCGGCGAGTGCGGGTCGGTCTTGATACGCTTGATCTGCTCGGCGTCGCGGGTCTTGCTGCGCCATACCTGGCCAAAGCCCATGTAGAAGCGCTGGTCGCCGCTCAGGCCGTCGATCACCGGCGCAGGCTTGCTGCCCAGGGAGATCTTGTACGCCTTGTAGGCAATCGCCAGACCGGAGTTGTCGGCGATGTTTTCGCCCAGGGTCAGGGCGCCGTTCACGTTATAGCCGGGCAGCGGTGCATAGGACGAATACTGCTTGATCATCGCATCGCCCTTGGCCTTGAAGTTGGCGCGGTCCTGGTCGGTCCACCACACGCGCAGATTGCCGTCGCCGTCGTACTGCGAGCCGGAATCGTCGAAGCCGTGCGAGATCTCGTGGCCGATCACGGCGCCGATCGCGCCATAGTTCACCGCATCGTCAGCCTTGGCATCGAAGAACGGCGGCTGCAGGATGGCTGCCGGGAACACGATCTCGTTGGCGGTCGGACGGTAGTAGGCATTGATGGTCTGCGGCGTCATGCCCCATTCATCCTTGTCGATCGGCTGGCCCAGCTTGGCGAGGTTGCGGTTGTATTCGAATTCCGCCGCACGCTCCATATTGCCCAGCAGGTCGCGCTCGGACATCTGCAGCTTGCTGTAGTCGCGCCATTTGTTTGGATAGCCGATCTTCGGCGTGAACTTGGACAGCTTTTCCTGCGCCTGCTTCTTGGTCTCGGCACCCATCCATTCGATGCTGTCGATGCTCTGCTTGTAGGCGACCAGAATGTTCTTCACCAGTTCATCCATACGCGCCTTGCGCTCGGCCGGGAAGTATTTGGCCACGTACAGCTTGCCCAGGCCTTCGCCGATCGCTTCTTCCGTCACGTTCACGCCACGTTTCCAGCGCGGCTCCTGCTCGGTCACGCCGGACAGCACGGTGCCGTAGAAGGCGAAGCTGGCGTCGGAGTAGGACTTGCTCAGATAAGGCGACGCGTCACGCAGCAGCTGCCAGGTGAAGTAGGCTTTCCAGGTATCGATCGGCGTGCTGTTCGCCAGCTTGGCGAAGGCTTCCAGATAGCTCGGCTGGCTGACGATCACGGTATCGGTCTTGGAAGCGATACCGGCGGCGCCCAGCGCGGCCTTCCAGTCATAGCCCGGCGCCATCTCGTTCAGCTTGGCGATATCGGTCTTGTTGTAGCGCTTGACCGGATCGCGGTTCTGCACGCGGGTCCACTGCGCTTCAGCCATCTGGGTTTCCAGCGCGACGATGGCCTTGGCTTTCTCGGCGGCGTTCTTTTCGCCCGCCATGCCCAGCACCTTGGCGACGTGCTGCTCGTATTTGGCCAGCGTCTCGGCCATCTTCGCGTCATCCTTCTTCAGGTAGTAGTCGCGGTCAGGCAGACCCAGGCCGCTCTGGCTCAGGTGGGCGGCGTATTGGGTGGAGTTGCGCGCATCCTGGCCGACATACACGCCGTATGGCGCAGGCACGCCCATGCGGTTGAAGTGGGCGATCAGCGCCGGCAGGGCCTTCACATCCTTCATGCTGCGCACGCGGCTCAGTTCACCGGACAGCGGCTTGATGCCGGCCTTTTCCAATGCGGCTTCGTTCATATAGCTGGCGTACAGCGCGGCGATCTTCTGCTCGTCGCCCTTCAGACCCTTCTGCTTCTGCAGTTCTTCGATGATGCCGCGCAGCTGCGGCTTGGTGTCGTCGGCCAGCTTGTTGAAGGAACCCCAGCGCGATTTGTCGGCCGGGATCTCGGTGGTCTTCATCCACTCACCGTTCAGGAAGCTGTAGAAATCGTCCTGCGGACGCACGCTCTTGTCGATGTATTGGGTGTCGATGCCGGAGATGGGTTCGGCGGCGTGGGCAAATGCAGCTGCAAGGCTCAGGGCCAGGGTACTCAGGAGGAGTCGTTTCACGAGGTGCGTCCTTTTGGAATCTGGTTTTAGTGTCTCTGGCCGCCCCTGCCGCCTTATGGGGGCGGGGCCGGGCCAGTGCGCTAGCGTACACCAGATTTTTCTGGATGACACCCCTTGATGCGTAACGTAACGTTAGACAGCGACTGTCACTCTCAGGAAGGTGGCCGGAATCACCGTCTGGTCCGGCTGTCCGCTGCGGTTCTCCGCGACGAACAATGCCTCCAGATCGCGCTGCAACTCGGCTTCCTTGCCGTTTTTGGCGGCCGCTTCGAAGGCGTTCATGGTGGGGCCGTAGTACAACCGGAAGTTATCCAGGAACTCCGCGGGCGGGCCGGGATAGCGGAAGGTGAACGAGTCGCGCAGGAAGGAAATGCGCTCGGGAGGGATACCTGCAGCGCCGAAGCGCTCGGTGACATTGGCCTCGACGCCCCAGGTCATCGGGCTGATGAAGCCTTGCGGCGGCGCTGGCGTGTAGGCGGCGCTGGTGCGCAGAATCTGGGCCACCAGGGTAGGATCGTTGGGAATCCAGTTACCCATGACGACTTTGCCGCCCGGTTTGGTGACACGCACCATTTCCTTGGCCACGGCAAAAGGATCAGGCGCAAACATCGCGCCGAAACAGCTCAGGCTCAAATCGAAAGACTTGTCCGCCAAGCCTTGCAGATTGATGGCATCCCCTTCCTCGAAGCTGAGATTGGTGGCGCCCGCCTCTCTGGCACGCTTGTTCCCGGCTGCAACGAGGTTGCTGGCAATGTCCACACCCAGCACCTGGGCCGCCAGTTGCGCGGCTGGAAAAGCCGTGGTGCCATCGCCGCAGCCCAGATCCAGCACGCGGTCCGTCTTCCTGATCCCGAGCTGCTCGACCAGCGCCTGCCCGCTTTCGCGCATGCTGGCTGCAATGCGCGTGAAATCACCCTTCTCCCACAAGGCCTTGTTCGGATTCATATGACCTCCCGTTATCAAAACGTTCAGCCAGTCTAGTCCACTTAAAACTTTGTTTCCAGGCGAATGGTGACCTGGCGATAGGTCGGGTTCAGCGTGGTGGCGTAAGACGTCAAACCGTTGGCATCCACCGTGTTGGTGCCGGTGGCGTCGTCGGCCAGCAGGTTGGCGACCGAAACGCGCAGCTGGGTGCGGCCGTCGAACTTCCACAAGCCGTACATATCGACCACGCGCTTGCGGCTGGTTTCCACCACCTGCGTCAGGCTGGTCTGCACGCGGATCGCCGGGGTCCAGTTGTAGCTGGCGCCCAGAGTCAGCGGGATCGGCTTGAAGCGGTAATCCATGCCCAGATTGGCGGTCTGCTTGGGCTGCTGATCGAGGCGGTTGTCCGGGCCGGGAATGCCATCCACGCTCGACCAGAAGCGGCTGTAGTTGCTGCGGAAGTCGAGGTTCGGCGCACCCTCTCCCATGATCTCGGCCAGCTGGAACTTGGCTTCCAGCTCGATGCCCTTGGTGCGCGCGTGGCCGATATTGCCCGGCGTGGACACCCAGCGCTGGCCGAGGTCCGTCTGCTGCAGGCTCAGTTCGCGGCGGATCAGGTTGTCGATGTCGCGCACGAAGCCGCCGATGCTGACGATGCCGCTGCGGCCCAGGTAGTGTTCGTAGGCGAAGTCCAGGCCCGTTGCCAGTTCCGGCTTCAGGTCCGGATTACCGATGCGGTCCGGACGCGTGGCGCTGTTCAGGCGCGACAGGAAAGGCAGCGCAATCAGGTCCTGCACGTTCGGCGACTTGTAGCTGCGCGTCAGGCTGGCGCGCAGCTGGTCTTTCTGGAAGCCCGGAATGCGATAGACCGCGTGCAGCAGCGGGCTGAAGACGCTGCTGGTGTTGCTCACTTTGCCTGCGCTGCGGTCGCTGCTGGTGCGGATGCCTTCCCAGCGCGCGCCCATGTAGACACCCCACTGCGGCGTGATGTCCCACTCGTCCTGCGCGAAGACGGCGGCGCGGCGCGTATCCGCCGTCAGGTTGTCGCCGGAATCGGAGAACTGCGGATTACCGTTCTTGTCCAGCGACACTTTGGTCTGTTCGCGATGGCTGGCCTCCAGGTCCCAGCCGGCCGCCAGCAGGTGGCCGCCGCCCAGCGGCGAGCTGTATTTGCCGCCGGTGTTGACGCTATGGTCGCGCGTCTTGTCGGTGTCGGTGAAGCGGTCGGACAGATTGCCGTTCGCATCGTACTGATTGCGCAGCGAATCGGCATCGCTCTTGCCGAGGCCGAAGCCGAACTTCACATCCAGCTTGGCTGCGCCCTGCAGCTTGTGCACCCAATTGCCGAAGCCGCGCAGGAAAGTGCTGGTGTTATGCGACTGCTGGTCGGCCGTGACGTATTCCGGCGCGATGATGCCGGTGCCCTGGTCCAGTAAGCTGTTCAGGCCGCCGTGGCGGCTGCTGTGCATCAGGAAGGGCTGGAAGTTCAGCGTGTCGCCGCTGTCGAACTTCCACGAGAAGCGCGGCGTGAAGTGCACGTTCTTGCTGGTGCCCGAGCTTTCGTCGTGAACTTCCTGATCCTTGGTAATGAAGCCATCGTCGCGCACATCTTCATTGTGGGTGAAAGTGCTGTCGTGCTGGCGCGTGATGTTCAGCATGCCCGAAATCGTATAGGTCAGATTGCCGGTCTTGCCAGGCAACGTCACGGACACGTTGGGCGAATGGCGGCCCTGCTCGATGGTGTCGCCCGTCTTCACCTGGATGTCGCGCTGCTGGTAGCCTTCGCGCAGAATGATGTTGATGGTGCCGGCGATGGCGCGCGTGCTGTGTTCCGCGATCGGGCCGCGCATCACTTCGATGCGCTCGACCTGGTCGGGCGAGATCGATTCCATCGAGAACCCGGCCGGTGGACGTTCGCCATTCAGCAGGACTTGCGTATAGCCGCTGCCCAGGCCGCGCATGCGCACGTCGCCGCCGCGTCCCGGGCGGCCGCCACCGATGGTCACACCCGGCAGGCGCTTGAGCACGTCGCCCAGATTGGTGTCGCCGTTGCGGTCCAGTTCTTCGCGGCCGTACACCTGCTTGCCTGCCGTGGACATGCGGCGTTCTTCCATATCGCTCGGACGGCCGCCGTTGACCAGCACTTGCGGCACGACTTTGCCGTCGGGACCCAGCGCGGGTTTTTCGGCGGAAGGTGGTGTTGGTTGCTGGTCTTGCGATTGCGCCGACACAGCGCCAGCCGCGCCCAGCATGGCGAGGGCGATAGGGACGAATTTGCTCATGATCAGTCTGGAAATACCGTGCGGGCGGGAGGCTGACACGGTTCGGCGGATTGCCGCGCTGGCATTGTAAGCTTGGCCAGCTGCGGCGTGCGGATGAGGGGGCGGTTTTTTACTTTAATTTACTTTTCAGGTTTCGGGCTGTGCCGGGACGGCGGATCGATGATCCGCCCTACGTTATTGGTAAGACACCGACGCTGCCATTAATGACCGGGCCCCCCGGTGCCACCGGCGTTCATGCCGCCGCCCATGCCGCGGTGACGGCGTCCGCCGCCCTCTTCGCCTGCGGGACGCTCACCCGACGGCGCATGCCCCGGACCATCTTCCTTGCGCACCATGACTTCGCCGATGAAGGCAGCCACCTGGCGGCGCTGATTCTCATCCAGCGCATCGTTGACGGTCAGCCACCATTCGCGCAGCTGTTTGTCCTCGGTGGCCGTGGTGGTGCTTTCGGCATCCATCGCGCCAGTCATATCGCGCAACTCGACATCCTTGCCCGCCAGCTTATCCTTGACCGACGCTTCCAGCTTCTCGCGGCGCGCCTTGCGCTCGCGCAGCAGGGCCTTGCTCTTGCCCTCGACCTGGGACCACAGGGTCTGCTGGTTGGTATTCAGGTTCAGCTCCTTGCGGAACTCGGAAGCCATGGGCACCAGATCCTCGGCCTTCATGTCCATCAGGGGCACAGCGATCACAGGCGCCGCGATACCAATCATGAGCGCCGCCATCAGGCCGAGCGCACCAGCTTTGCAGTTCATCGAATCTCCAGGTAAAAAAAAGCCTGCACGGGAGGGTGCAGGCGCAAACCACTTCAGGGTAGAGAGAAATACAGACCCAGTGTAGGACGCGGTTTCAGCCCCGGCTGGTTTTCTTACAATTACTTACCGAAGTAAAAACAGGCTAAACAAGCCAAACAATTTAGCAATACAGCGCAATATTGGCAGCCAAATCACGGCTGGCTGTAAAGCGTGGTAAAGGCGCCTCCAATTACGCACTAGCAGCTACGCTTGCTGAAAATCAGGTTTATACTGGGCCGCATGGCGGGCGTTTTCCGCCGTACCTCGGACAGGTGATACATGGGCAAGAAACTCAAGAACACCGGGCTGATCGGCCTGGGTGTGGTGGCGGGCATCGCCGTTTCCCTTCAATTCTCCGCGATGGCGCAAAAGCAGGTCGATCCGGGCCTGCCGCTCGAAGAGCTTCGCCAGCTGGCTGATGTCTACGGCCTGATCAAGTCGGACTATGTCGAATCGGTGGAAGACAAGAAGCTGCTGGAGGAAGCGATTTCCGGCATGGTGGCTTCGCTCGACCCGCACTCTGCTTATCTTGACAAGAAAGCCTATGCCGAGCTGCGCGAAGGCTCGCAGGGCAAGTTCGTCGGCCTCGGCATCGAGATCGGTCCGGGCGACGATGGCTACATCAAGATCGTGGCGCCCATCGAGGATTCACCTGCCTACCGCGCCGGTATCAAGCCGGGCGACCTGATTACCCGCCTCGACTCGACCCCGCTCAAGGGCATGACCCTGGATGAATCGATCAAGAAAATGCGCGGTGAGCCGAACAGCAAGGTCACGCTGACCATTCTGCGCAAGGACGAGCCCGATCCGCTCACCTTCACGATTGCCCGCGAAGAGATCCACCAGAAAAGCGTTAAGGGCAAAATGATCGAACCGGGCTACGCGTGGCTGCGTATTTCGCAGTTCCAGGAACCGACCGTGGACGACATGGCCGCCAAGATCACGGAGCTGTACAAGCAGGACCCGAACCTGAAAGGCCTGATCCTCGACCTGCGCAATGATCCGGGCGGTGTTCTGCAAGGCGCCATCGGCGTGGCTGCGGCCTTCCTGCCGAAGGATGCGCCGATCGTATCGACCAACGGCCAGCTGCCGGATTCCAAGCAGATCTATTACGGCCGCGCCGAGTATTACGCCATGCGCGGCGACAGCGATGTGCTGGCCAAGCTGCCGGACGCGGTAAAGCATGTGCCGATGGCCGTGCTGGTCAACACTGGTTCCGCTTCCGCTTCGGAAATCGTGGCCGGTGCACTGCAGGATTACAAACGCGCCACCATCATCGGTTCCCAGACCTTCGGCAAGGGTTCGGTGCAAACCATCCGCCAGCTGACTGCCGATACCGCCGTCAAACTGACCACGGCCCGCTACTACACGCCGCATGGCCGCTCGATCCAGGCCAAGGGCATCACGCCTGACCTGCAAGTGGACGAGAACGAGGACGGCGACGGCCTGAACGCCCTGCGCATGCGCGAGGCGGACCTGACCAAGCACCTGACCAACGACCGCGAACAGGAAGCCAAGCAGAAGCCGCGCGACGAGCTGGAGGAGCAGATCCGCATCATCGCCCAGGAGAAGAAGCGCAAGCCGCTGGAATACGGCGGCAACGAGGACTTCCAGCTGAAACAGGCGCTGAACCACCTGCAAGGCTTGCCGGTGCACCTGGCCAAGGAAGAAACCAAGCTGGTCGCCCAGAACAGCAAGTAAGAGCCTTCCCTCTACGAGACGGCGCCTTCGGGCGCCGTTTTTCATTGCAGCTTGCTGTAAAATCAAGCCACTTAACAGCCAGATGGCTCCACTTATAAAAACAGAAAGCTTAATCATGAAACAAGCCGTCATCAGCGGAACCGGTCTTTTCACCCCGCCCTACTCCGTGTCCAACGCGGAGCTGGTCGAGTGCTTCAACGCCTACGTCGAGCAGTTCAACGCCGACAATGCCGACGCCATCGCAGCAGGCACCGTCACCGCGCTGGAACCGTCCAGCGAAGCCTTTATCGAGAAAGCTTCCGGCATCAAGGCGCGCTACGTGATGGAAAAGGAAGGCGTGATCGATCCGAAGCGCATGGTGCCGCGCATTCCAGAACGCGGTGATGACGAGCTGTCGCTGCAGGCCGAGATCTGCGTAAAGGCTGCCCAGCAGGCGCTGGACCGCGCCGGCCGTACCGCTGCCGATATCGACATGGTGCTGGTGGCTTGCTCGAACATGCAGCGCCCATATCCGGCAATGGCGGTGGAAGTGCAGAACGCGCTGGGCATCGACGGTTACGGCTTCGACATGAACGTGGCCTGCTCCTCCGCCACCTTCGGCATCCAGACCGCCGTGGCGGCCGTGCAGAGCGGCCAGGCGCGCGCTGTGCTGATGGTGAATCCGGAAATCACCAGTGCCCACCTGAACTGGCGCGACCGCGATTCGCATTTCATCTTCGGTGATGCCTGCACCGCTGTCGTGATCGAGGCGAAGGACACCGCGACTTCCAAGCATCAGTGGGAAATCCTGGATACGAAGCTGAAGACCAGCTTCTCCAACAACATCCGCAACAACTTCGGCTTCATGAACCGCTTTGACGAAAACGGCGTCGGCAAGGCCGACAAGCTGTTCCGCCAGCAGGGCCGCAAGGTGTTCAAGGATGTGTGCCCGATGGCCGCTGAAATGATCAAGTCTTCGATCGCCAACGCCGGCCTGCAGATCGAGCAGGTCAGCCGCTACTGGCTGCACCAGGCGAACCTGAACATGAACCAGCTGATCTCGCGCATGATTCTGGGCCGCGACGCGGAGCCGCAGGAAGCGCCGGTGATTCTGGATTCTTACGCGAATACTTCTTCGGCCGGTTCCATCATCGCTTTCCACAAATATTCTGAAGATTTGCCAGCCGGCGCTTACGGTGTGATCTGCTCCTTCGGTGCAGGCTACTCCATCGGCAGCGTCGTCGTACGCAAGTTGTAAAGGGAGAAGGATGCCCCACGACGTCAGCCTGATCACAACAATCGCCGCCGCACTGGGCTTCGGCCTGGTTTTCGGTTTCATTGCAACCCGTCTCAGACTGCCGGCCCTCGTGGGCTACCTCGCAGCGGGCATTCTCATCGGACCCGCCACACCGGGCTTCGTAGCGGATGCCGCGCTGGCCGGTCAGCTGGCCGAAATCGGCGTCATGCTGATGATGTTCGGCGTGGGCCTGCACTTTTCCCTGGATGATCTGTGGGAGGTGCGCAAGATCGCGCTTCCCGGCGCCGTACTGCAAATCGCCGCCGCCACCGCGATGGGCATGGGCCTGGCGCATTGGTGGGGCTGGAGCCTTGGCGGCGGATTGGTCTTCGGCCTGGCGCTGTCCGTCGCATCCACCGTCGTGCTGCTGCGGGCGCTGGAAGAACGCGGCATTCTCGATTCCTTCAATGGCCGCATCGCCGTCGGCTGGCTGGTGGTGGAAGATCTGGTTACCGTGATCGTGCTGGTGCTGCTGCCGCCACTGGCAGGTTCTCTGGGCGGCGACCCAGCGGGAGCACACGGCGCCGCTTCAGCCGATGCGCATGCCACCGCGGAGGCGTCGCGCAGCCTGCTGGCGACGCTGGGCATCACGCTTGGCCAGGTCGCTATCTTCATCGGCTTCATGCTGCTGGTGGGACGCAAACTCTTCCCCTGGATTCTCTGGCAAGTTGCCCGCACCAATTCGCGTGAGCTGTTCACCCTGTGCGTGATCGCAGCCGCTGTCGGCATCGCCTACGCGGCGACCAAATTGTTCGGCATCTCCTTCGCGCTGGGCGCCTTCTTCGCGGGCATGGTGCTGCGTGAATCGGAGCTGAGCCATCGCGCGGCGAACGAATCGCTGCCGCTGCGCGATGCGTTTGCGGTGCTGTTCTTCGTGTCGGTCGGCATGCTGTTCGAACCATCGATCCTGACCGAAGAACCGCTGCAAGTGCTGGCAGTGATCGCGATCATCGTGTTCGGCAAATCGCTGGCCGCCTTTCTGCTGGTGGTGCTGCTGCGCTATCCGGCCAAGACGGCGTTGATGGTATCGGCCAGCCTGGCGCAGATTGGTGAATTCTCCTTCATCCTTGCCGCGCTGGGCATTTCGCTGAAGCTGATGCCGCATGAGGGGCAAAGCCTGCTGCTGGCGGGCGCCATCATTTCCATTGCCTTGAATCCGCTGGTGTTTGCCGCCACCGGCCCGCTGGAGCGCTGGCTGGGACGCGACCGCGGCCTGGCCTCGAAATTCGACCGCGGCACCGACCCGCTGGCCGAGCTGCCGATGTCGACCGAGCATTCAAAGCTGTCCGGCCAGGTGGTGCTGGTGGGCTACGGCCGTGTGGGTCGCCGCATCGCGGCATCGCTGGCCGCGCAGGGCATCGACTATGTGGTGGCGGAGCAGAACCGCGAGATCGTCGACAAGCTGCGCCAGGAAGGCGTGGCCGCCGTGGCAGGCAATGCGGGCGAAGCGGCGGTGCTGATCCAGGCCCACATCGCCCGCGCGCGCATGCTCGTGATCGCGACGCCGGATACCTTCCACGTGCGCAGCATGGTCGAAGTGGCGCGGGCGCTCAATCCGGACATCCGCATCGTCGTGCGCACGCACAGCGATGAGGAGGCGGAACTGCTGCGCCGCGAGCATGCGGGCAAGGTGTTTATCGGCGAGGAAGAGCTGGCCAATGGCATGGCCGAGGATATTCTTGCGGAGTACCGCACGCGGAGAGCGGCGGGTCAATGACCCGCCCTACGCCCCGCATCGATCCGTCGATTCTTCCGCCGCGTAGGGCGGATCATTGATCCGCCGTCTTACAGCCGCGCGGCCAGCTCCGCGCCTTCGCGGATTGCGCGTTTGGCATCCAGCTCGGCCGCCAATGCGGCGCCGCCGATCTTGTGGAAGCGCGTAGCGCCAGCCGCTGCGCCTTCTTCAGGCATCAACTCCGTCAAGCTCTCCTGCCCTGCGCAGATGACAACGTTATCCACCGCCAGCAAGCGCTCCTCTTCGCCGACGGTGATATGCAAGCCGTGATCGTCAATGCGCTTGTACTGCACGCCCGGAATCATCACCACCCCATTCCGCGCCAGCACAGCGCGATGCACCCAGCCTGACGTCTTGCCCAGGCCCGCGCCCAGCTTGGAGGTCTTGCGCTGCAGCAGATAAAGCTGCCGCACCGGTTCGCCCGCCTGCGGCGGCACCAGTCCACCGCCCGTATTGGCGTGCAGATCGACGCCCCACTCCTTGGTCCAATGCTCAACGGCCAGCGGCAGCGCATGCGCCGGATCATGCAGCAGGAACTCGCCCATGTCGAAACCGATACCGCCCGCCCCAATGATCGCAACCCGCTTGCCTACAGGCTTCCTGTCGCGCAGCACATCGAGATAGGACAGCACCTTCGGATGTTCGATGCCATCAATCTTCGGCTTGCGCACGCGAATACCGGTAGCCACCACCACATCGTCATACCCCGCCGCCAGCAGCTCATCGCGCGTGACGCGGTGATTCAATTTCACCTTCACGCCCGTCAATTCAAGCTTGCGGCCAAAGTAGCGGATGGTTTCGGCAAACTCCTCCTTGCCCGGAATCTGCATCGCGATATTGAACTGGCCGCCGATGCGGTCGCTGCCTTCGTACAGCGTGACGTCGTGTCCGCACTCCGCCGCCACCGCAGCAGCGGACAGGCCCGCCGGCCCGGCGCCGACCACCGCCACCTTGCGCGGCTGCGC
Organism: Pseudoduganella sp. RAF19; assembly: GCF_052114165.1. Taxonomy (NCBI): domain Bacteria; kingdom Pseudomonadati; phylum Pseudomonadota; class Betaproteobacteria; order Burkholderiales; family Oxalobacteraceae; genus Pseudoduganella; species Pseudoduganella sp. RAF19. The sequence goes on from NZ_JBFREF010000009.1 coordinate 24,721, forward strand.
AGCGCGGCGGTACACCAGCTCCGTCTCGTGGCAAGCGCGCGGATTCACCAGGCAGGTCGCGCGCTGGTTCTTGAAGGTGTGATCCAGACAGGCCTGGTTGCAGCCGATGCAGGTATTGATTTCGTCCACGCGGCCCTCGGCCGACTTGCGCACAAACTCCGCATCGGCCAGAAACGGCCGCGCCATCGACACCATATCCGCATCGCCGCGGCGCAGGATATCCTCCGCCTCCGCCGGCATATTGATGCGGTTCGACGCCACCACCGGAATCGTCACTTCGCGGCGCAGGCGGCCCGCCACTTCAGCAAAAGCTGCACGCGGCACCGACGTCACGATGGTCGGCACACGCGCCTCGTGCCAGCCGATGCCCGTGTTCAGGATCGTGGCGCCTGCCTGCTGCAGGGCCTTGGCGACGGTGACCACCTCATCCCAGGTATTCCCGCCATCCACCAGATCCAACAGTGAATGCCGGTACATGACAATAAAGTTCAATCCCACCGCTTCGCGCACGCGGCGCACGATTTCCACGGAAAGGCGCATGCGGTTTTCGATACTTCCGCCCCAGCGGTCGGTACGCAGATTGGTGCGCGCGCACAGAAACTGGTTCAGCAGATAACCTTCGCTGCCCATGATCTCGATACCATTATAGCCAGCCTTCTGCGCCAGTTTGGCCGCGCGCGCATAGGCGAGGATGGTCGACTCGATGCCCGCTTCGCTCAGAGCCTTGGGTTTGAAGGGCGAAATCGGCGACTTCACTTCCGAGGCCGACACGCAGAACGGCTGATAGCCATAGCGGCCCGCGTGCAGGATCTGCATCAGGATCTTGCCGCCCTCTTCGTGCACCGCCTTGGTGAGCTTGCGGTGATTGAACACGTCGCCCGCGAAGTTCATGGTCCCGCCAAAGGGCAGAAGCCAGCCCTGGCGATTGGGCGAGATACCGCCAGTGACGATCAGGCCGACACCGCCGCGGGCGCGCTCTTTGTAGAAAGCGGCCAACTTATCGTAGTTGTAGAAGCGATCCTCTAAACCGGTGTGCATGGAGCCCATGATCACGCGGTTGCGCAGAGTGGTGAAGCCTAAATCGAGAGGGGCCAGCAGGTGCGGGAAGCTTGTCGTGGTATTCATATTCTTGTCATTATCGTTCTGTACGCTGGCTAACACTGGGGGCGTATCGCGCTTGTATTCTGCCACCAGTTCTTTTACGCTGGAAGCATGAAGCGACTGTTACTGTTTTTGATGATTGGTTTTATCGCGCCTGCTCCAGGAATGGCGCAAGCCTCGCGCATCGACGTCCCCAAGCTGGAGGTTTCAGTCAATCGCGTGAGCGTGGACGCGCTTCATATGTACGAAGTCAACGCCAGCGGCACCGTGCAGGCGCCGCTGCCGACCGTGTGGAAGGTGCTGACTTCCTACGACCGCATGGAAGAATTCGTGCCGGATATGGCGTCCTGCCACGTGCTCTCGCGGAATGGCAATGAAGTCATCATCGAGCAGTTCGGAACGGCGCGCTTTCTGTTCATGTCCCGCTCCATCCACCTGATCGTGCGCGCCACCGAGCAGCCGATGCAGTCCATCGATATCGCCCTGATCTCGGGCGATATGAAACACTACGAAGCACGCTGGGAACTGGTGCCGGTGCCTGAAACGGGCGGCACGCGGGTGCTGTACACGGGAAGGCTGGTGCCAAACTTCTACGTGCCGGGGATCCTCGGCACCAATATCATCCGCGGCGATATCGAGCGCATGATGGGCGCCGTGCTGGCCCACGTGGACAAGCAGAACACCCTTCTCAAGCAATCGGCGGGACTGCGCGTCCCCACCCTGCAAACTCCTTAAACCATCTGCTGGTCGCGGTCGCGCACTTCGGCAAAGGCTTCCAGGCTGCCGATGCGGATCATGACAGGATTCATGCTGGACTGGTGCTGCATGGCGCGCCAGGCGAACTGCCATTCCTTTTCCATTGCTTCGTCGCGGCTCTTGGTGAAGGCCGAACCCAGCGCGGCGCGCGTGCCGTATTCAATGGCGCCGTCGATGCCGGCCCAGTTAGGCAGGGTGCGCTGCACGGCGCGGTGCACGCGCTCACCGAATTCCTCGGTGTTGTGGATCACCAGGCAGGAGTCCGCACCGAACAGGTCGAACAAATCGCTCTTCCAGACTTTGGAGAAGCTCAGGGTCAGGAAGCTGCCGACGGGACGCAGCACGAACTGGCCTTCTTTCAGGGCTTGTTCCAGTTCGGCGCGGGGACCGTAGCGGTGCAGGGTTGGGGGGCGTTGATAGTCGTGCATCTTAGTCCGGGTGTCGTTGTACGTGGCGAACATGGCGGTGAGAGCGCATGAAGCCCGAAGCGATGAAGATCTCGCGCAGCAGGAAGCCGAAACTGCCGATCAGGCAGAAAACTGCACCGACGAACATGCCCGCAATGTATTTGTCCAGGGTGGCGCTGGTGGTATCGCCAATGAACAGCAGGGCAACGATCAGGCAGACAAACAGGCCGCAAGCGGTCGAGAGCGAAATCGCAATATTGATCAGATGAGAACGGCGATACAGGATGTCCAGCTCGTTCAGGTAATTATCGTTATACGCCACATCGAGGCGCTCTTCCAACACTCGTGAACGGTCAATGATGCGTGCCAGCCGGTTGAGCAGCACCAGCAGCTTGGTACATACGGCAGACAGCAGGAAGACAGGGGCAATCGCAAGCTGAATGATATGGCCAATGTCGCCAAGCTGGATGTTCATGAAGTGCATATCGTTATTTTTATCGAATACGCCAGTTTACTCGAAACGCCCCAGGCTACGGAATTGTTCGGTCGCCGCCATCAGGGCGCGGCTGATGCCCTGCTCCATCGCGCCATGGCCGGCGTCCGGGATCATGTTCAGCACGGAACCTGGCAGCGCCTTGTGCAGGCGCCATGCGGTGACCGGCGGGCAGATCACGTCGTAGCGGCCCTGCACGATCACGGCCGGCAGATGCGCGATACGGCTGGCGTTATTCAGGAGCTGGTCCGGTTCGAAGAAACCGAGGTTGGCCATGTAGTGCGATTCCATGCGGCCCACGCCCAGGTCCAGCGTGTCCGAAGGCGCTTCTTCCGGCTGCGGCAGCAGAAACACGCGGCGGCCTTCGAATTTGCTCCAGGCGCGCACGGCGGGCCAGTGCACTTGCGGGTCCGGGTCCATGATGCGGGTGACGTAAGCCTGCAGCAGGTTGGTACGCTCCGCTTCGGGGATCGGCGCGATGAACTCGTCGTAGATCTCGGGGTGGAACCATGCGGAGCCGCCCAGGAACCAGTCGATCTCCTGCTGCGTGCAGAGGAAGATGCCGCGCAGGACGAAGCCAAGGCAGCGCTCCGGATGCGCTTCGCCGTAGGCCAGCGCCAGCGTGGAGCCCCAGGAGCCGCCGAATACCAGCCACTTGTCGATGCCGAACAGTTCGCGCAGGCGTTCGATGTCCTGGATCAGCAGCTGGGTAGTGTTGTTGCGCACATCGCCCAACGGCGTGGATTTGCCCGCGCCGCGCTGATCGAACAGGATCACGCGATAGTGGTCCGGATTGAAGAAGCGGCGGTGCTGCGGCGACAGGCCGGCGCCCGGACCGCCGTGCAGGAACACCACGGGAATGCCGTTCGGGTTACCCACCTCTTCCCAGTAAATCGTATGTATTTCATCGACGGCCAGCATGCCGCTATTGCGCGGCGCGATGGGCGGGAACAGGTGGGACAACGGATCGGACATGGTGTGCCTTAGAAGAAGGTGTTGATTGCGTGCTGCACATTGTACTGGTCGTCCACCACCAGCATCAGCTGCCACTTGTCGAACGTGGTGCAGGGGTGGGAGATGCCGCAGCCGACCAGGTCACCGACTTTCAGGTCCGGCGACGTGCCTTCCGGCCAGCGCAGGTAGGCGTGCTGGTCGTTCATCTTCACGATTTCACAGCCTGGCGGCAGCGCGCTGGCTTCGGCTCTTGCGCCGGGACGGTGCTGGTACAGCGCGCGCGGCAGGCCGATGTCGTGCGACGCATCGCGCTTGCCCATCGACAGAATCGCCAGATTCGGTTCGGGACGCGACAGCACAACGCTCCACACTTCCAGTGCCGGTTGCAGGCCTCCCTGGGTTTTGCCTTCCCGTTTGCCGATCTCGCGGATGGCTTCCTCGTACGTGCCGTGGTCATTGGTCAGATAGCAGCCGCTGCGCAGGACCGGCAGCACCGGCTTGCTGGCGTCCAGTTTGCGGATGCCACGTGCAACCAGATCGAAGAAGGCCGAACCGCCAGCGGAGATGATGATTTGTTCGCCGCCGAACAGCTTCTCTTCATCGGCCTGGCGCAGCAAGGCGACCATCTTTTGCAGAAATTCATTGACCGCTTGCGTGTCGGACGCGAGGCCTTCGTAGCCCTCCATGCCCGCCAGTTGCAGACCGGGCGCTTGCGATACCGCGCGCGCTACGGCCAGCACGTCTTCGGCCGCGCGCACACCGGCGCGCTTGCCCTGCATGCCCAACTCCACCAGCAGCGGCAAGGGCCGCGGCAATCCGCTGGCCTGCACAGCTTTCGACAAACGCTCAACGCCTTCGATCGAATCGACCAGCGCGTAGAACTCGAAGCCTGCGTCGTCGCGCATCAACTGCAGCACGGCTTTGATATCAGCCGGTGCCACCAGTTCATTGGCCATGATCACGCGGCGCACGCCAAAGCGCGCGGCGATCTGCACCTGATACGCCGTCGCCAGCGTGATGCCCCAGGCGCCGTTGCCAAGCTGGGCGCCGAACAGCTGCGGGCTCATGGTGGTCTTGCCGTGCGGCGCAAGCATCACGCCGTATTGATCGCAGAAGGCGCGCATCCACTGCAGGTTGTGCTGCAATGCGGACTGCTTCAGCACAGCGACCGGGAAGCCGGTGTCGGCGTTGAGGATGTTCCAGTTCTGCAGGCCGATCATGTGCTGGCGCAGCGGCTCAATGATCGGCAAGCCTTTGGTGCCGGGCTGCAGGACTTGATCGTCCAAGGCGGCCAGCGCCAGGCCGCCGTCTGGCAAAGTGTTCATACGATTTCCTTCGGTCGATATCCCGGCTATTTTAGTGCCACAGACCGAGAATCAGGCCGAACAGGACGAATTGAACAGTGTGGTAGCCGCCATCGATCAGCCACAGCTTGAAGGATCGGTTGGCGAACAGGTAGTTGATGCCGAAACTGGTCGCGGCGATGCCGAAGCCCGCCAGCAGGCCCGATTTCAGCGCAAGGCCGAGTGCCGGCGCCGCGCCCAGCCAGTAGGCGAAGCAGAATGCCGCGATCAGCGAGAACACGAAAGCAGTGCCGAACACCTTGGCCGGATGCCCTTCCTGCTTCACGCCACCATTTTCCGCATTCCAGACGGCGCCAAACAGCTTGGGCGAATACCACAAGCCGCCCAGCATGAAGCTCGACACGGCCGCCACGAGAATAGCCAGATAATTCATACGCCCCCTCCCCTTATTGTTAATGTGGAGAAAGAGGGTAATGGCTGAGGCGCGCGAAGGTCAAGCTGCCTGTTTTTTCCTCTTTTTGACGAGAAAGCCGGAGCGGCGCAAAACGATGAGCATGAACCCCGTCAGCACCACGGCTGGGCCAACCGGCTCGGGAACTTCATCCGTCTCGCTCGACTGCGCCACCACACTTGCCATCGACACGCTTGAACCAGCCGGGCCAGGCAAAATTTGCGGGTCGGACATCAGCGACGTCAGCGCGTGCCGTGATTGCAAGGGAACAAGCTGAGAGGCACGTGGATAAGCGGGGAACTTGTCCACAACCTGCGCCTCATCCAACTCAAGCCTCGGTTGCGTCGGCGCATCCTGATATTCAGGCGACACCACCCCTGCCATCGCAGGCGAAACACCAAATACCGCAGCAGCGGCAAGGGCAATGGGAAGGTGTTTGACGAGATGCACGATTGTCTAATCGAAAATATAATTGCATATTAGACATTTCACCCCATTGCAGTCAACAAATAAAAAAGCCGCACGGCCTGGGCCGGGCGGCTTTGTCAGCGGAAAGGCCGGGAGGTCAGGACATGTGCTGGCCGCCGTTGATGGCGATGTTGGCGCCGGTGACGAAGGCGGCTTCTTCCGAGGCCAGGTAGGCCACCAGGCCTGCCACTTCTTCCGGTTTGCCGAGGCGAGCCATCGGAATTTGCGGGATGATCTTCGATTCCAGCACTTCGGACGGGATCTCCATCACCATCTTGGTGCCGATATAGCCCGGCGAGATGGTGTTGACAGTCACGCCCTTGCGCGCCACTTCCAGCGCCAGCGCCTTGGTGAAACCGTGCACGCCGGCCTTGGCAGCCGAGTAGTTGGTCTGACCGAAAGCGCCCTTCTGGCCGTTCACCGAAGAGATGTTGATGATGCGGCCCCAGCTGCGGTCCACCATGCCATCCGCTACCGGCTTGGTCATGTTGAACACGGAGTCCAGATTCGTTTTCATCACAGCGTCCCAATTGACCTTGTCCATCTTCTTGAAGGTCATGTCGCGGGTAATGCCGGCGTTATTCACCAGCACATCGACCGGGCCGATATCGCGCTCGATCGTTTTCACGCATTCCTGTGCCGACTCGTAGTCCGACACGTCGCACGGATACGCAGAGAAGTTGTAGCCCTGATCCTTCATGGCGGACAGCCATGCGTCGTGCGTTTTGTTCGATGGGGAATACGTGGTTACTACCTTGTAGCCCAGAGCGACCAGCTTGATGCAGATCGCTTCACCCAGACCACCCATGCCGCCCGTTACCAATGCAACTCGTGCCATCTTATGTTCCCCTCTGTGCGTTTCTTTGAAAACCTGCTTTTAGTCCCTCTCAACTGCCAGTGCTACGCCCATGCCGCCGCCGATGCACAGCGAGGCCAGGCCCTTCTTCGCGTCACGGCGAGCCATCTCGTGCAACAGGGTCACCAGAATACGTGCGCCGGAAGCGCCGATCGGGTGGCCAATTGCGATCGCGCCGCCATTGACGTTAATCTTGCTGGTGTCCCAGCCCATCTGCTTGTTCACGGCAATCGCCTGCGCCGCAAACGCTTCATTGATTTCCATCAGATCCAGATCCTGCGGCGTCCAGCCGGCCTTCTTCAGGCACAGGGTGGAGGCGGACACCGGGCCCATGCCCATGATCGCCGGGTCCAGGCCCGAGGATGCGTAAGCCTTGATGCGCGCCAGCGGCTTCAGGCCCAGCTGCTTGGCCTGGGTAGCGGTCATCATGATCACAGCGGCCGCGCCATCGTTGATGCCGGAGGCGTTACCGGCGGTGACCGAACCATCCTTGGTGAAGGCTGGACGCAGGCCGGACAGCGCTTCCAGCGTGGAGCCCGGCTTGATGTACTCGTCCTGATCGAAGACGATGCTGCCTTTCTTCTGCACGATTTCCAGCGGCAGGATCTCGTCCTTGAACTTGCCTTCCTTCTGAGCGGCTTCCGCTTTCAGCTGCGACTGCAGCGCGAACTCGTCCTGCTCCTGGCGGGTGATCTCGTATTTCTTCGCCACGTTCTCGGCGGTCTGGCCCATGTGGTACTGGTTGTACACATCCCACAGGCCGTCGATGATCATGGAGTCGGTCATCTTCACTTCGCCCATACGGAAGCCGTCGCGCGAACCGTTCAGTACGTGCGGTGCCGCACTCATGTTTTCCTGGCCGCCGGCGATAATGATGTTCGAGTCGCCGCACTTGATGGCCTGCGCCGCCAGGTGGGTCGCCTTCAGTCCGCTGCCGCACACCATGTTGATGGTCTGGGCCGGGATCGCATTCGGCAGGCCCGCTTTGATGACAGCCTGGCGCGCCGGGTTCTGGCCAACACCGGCCGTGAGTACCTGGCCGAGGATGGCTTCGCTAATCAGGTTGGGATCGATGCCGGTCTTGGCCAGCAGGCCCTTGATGACATGGGCGCCCAGTTCGGACGCGGGGATTTTGGCCAGGCTTCCGCCGAATTTGCCAACCGCGGTACGGCCCGCGGCTACGATTACTACTTCATCCATGTGCTTCTCCGGTACTGTGGGGTGGTTATAAATCTTTCATTTCATTCTAACGAAGCGGTCTGCAGCAATCCACTATGTCCTACCGGAACAAGGGCTTATTCAAAGCAGCATCTGTTGCCTCACGGCTGTAAGCCTGTGCCAGGCCAAACGCCTGTTGCGATTGGCTTGTGGCGAGGTCGAGCAGGTCTTCCGGGTTTTGCATTGCAAGGAACTGGTTGGAGGCAACGGTGGCCGACGCCAGCGAAGAAAGCGCCGCATCCATTGCGGCTTGCGCGTAAGCATCGAAGTTCGCCATTTGCGCATTGAATGCGGCCATTGCGGCGCGAGAAAATTCTTCAGGAAGCGAATACATTGGACAAGCTCCTTCGATGAGATAACGCAAGAGTCATCATGCTAGGGAAGTGTTCCATTCAACTCTTTGATGAAGATCAAAGGTTTCTTTCATTTTGCATAAAACTTTTTCTCGTGTCACGACAATAACCTGATTCCATCTAATGATGCAGCACACTGTTCGCGTATCACGTTGACGAAGTCGGTTACAAAAGCCTTTTGCCGCAAGCCTTCCGGCACCGAGACAAACAGGTCACTCCACAGGCCCTGCTCGCCAATCGGACGCGCAATCACGTAGTCGTAATCCACGTAATTTTTGATGGCCCAATTCGGCAGCGCAGCCACGCCGCGGCGGCTGGCGACCAGTTGCAGAATGGCCACGGTAAGTTCTGCAGTCCGGCGCGTGTATTGCACTCCGGCAGGACGCAGCACTTCGCGGATCAGGTCGATGCGTTCTTCCGGCACCGGATAGGTGATCAGCGTTTCATTAGCGAAATCGCCTGCAATCAGGCGGCGCTGCGCGTGCAGGCGGTGCTTCTGCGCCATCACGGTCAGAATCTCGAAACGGAACAGCGGGAACACCGCGTAGCCGCCGTTGCTGTAGTCGGAACCGATCACCAGATCCGCATTGCCGCTGCGCAGCAGATCCGACGGCTCGCTGTGGAAACCGGACACGAGATCGATCTCCACTTCCGGCCAGCGCATGCGGAATTCATCCATCACCGGCATCAGCCAGTCGAAGCAGGTGTGGCATTCGAGCGCGACGCGCAGTTGGCCGCTATCGCCTTGCGACAGGCGCGCCACATCCCGCTCGGCTTGCTCGACTTCGGGCAGCAGCGTATCGGCGAGACGCAGCAGGCGGGCGCCCATGGCCGTGAAGCCGATGGGCACCGTCTTGCGTTCGAACAGGGGGCCACCGTAGCGATCTTCCAGCAGCTTGATCTGGTGCGACAGCGCCGACTGGGTCAAATTCAGCAATTGAGCGGCGCGGACCAGGCTGCCGGCTGAGCGTAGCGCGGCTAGTGTGCGCAGATGACGAATCTCGAGCATGAATGAATAATTTTCACGTTGTAAGGCAAAAAGTTTCGTTTTTATTATATGACGAGATGTCGCACACTTTACGTCACCAATGTTTAAAGTTGATGACAAAATGAAAACTGTGCATACCCATATTCCCGGCTTCCCTCGTATGGGCGCGGAACGAGAATTAAAGTTTTTACTAGAGCGCCATTGGCGTGGCGAAGTTGCCGCATCCGAGCTCGAAACGCTGGGCGGCGAACTGCGCGTACGCCATTGGGCGCTGCAGCGCGATGCGGGCCTGGATTTCGTCACCGTCGGCGATTTCGCGTTTTATGATCACGTGGCCAATCATATTCAGCTGTTCGGCTGCGAGCCGCCGCGCTTCGGCTTTGACACGGAGGAATCGCAACTGTCGCGCTATTTCGCGATGGCGCGCGGCGACTCTTCGCATGCGCATTGCGGCTGCGGCCATGATGGCAAGGCGCTGGAAATGACCAAGTGGTTCGACACCAACTACCACTACCTGGTGCCGGAGTTTTCGGAAGCTTCCTCGTTCACGCTCGCGTCCGCGCGCCTGCTGGCCGAGGTCGCCGAAGCGCGCGCGCTGGGGCACCGCGTGAAGGTGGTGCTGCTCGGTCCGCTGACTTTCCTGTGGCTGGGCAAAGAGCGCGGCGCGGCGGAGGGCTTCTCGCGCCTGTCGCTGCTGGATGCGCTGCTGCCGGCATATGGCGAACTGCTGGCGCAGCTGCGCGCGGCGGGCGCGGAGTGGGTGCAAATCGACGAGCCGGTACTGGGCCTGGATCTGCCCGCTGCCTGGCGCAACGCGTTCGAGCCGGCGTACTGGCAGCTGAATCAATCGGGTGCGCAACTGCTGCTGGCGACTTACTTCTCCTCGCTGGAAGAAAACCTGAGCCTGGCTTGCCGCCTGCCGGTGGCGGGCCTGCACGTCGATGCCGTGCGCGCGGCGCATGAGCTGACCAGCGTGGCCGACTGGCTGCCTGCGCACAAGGTGCTGTCGGTCGGCATCGTCGATGGACGCAATGTGTGGCGCACGGATCTCGATGCGGCCCTGGCGCGCTTGCAGCCTGTGCTCGAAAAACGCGGCGGCGCGCTGTGGCTATCGACATCGTGCTCGCTGCTGCACGTGCCGTTCAGCCTTGAGAGCGAGCAGGCATTGGACGCGGAGCTGCGTTCGTGGCTGGCATTCGCGACGGAAAAACTTGACGAGCTCGCGCTCCTCAAAACCGGGCTCATGTCTCAATCAGCGCCTGACCCCAAATGGCACACGGGCTGGGCTGTGGCGCAGGCGGCGGTGGCGCAGCGCAGGCTGAGCGAGCGGGTGCATCGGCGTGCGGTGTCGGAGCGCGTGGTGTCGCTGGTAGCTGATCCGAAGGCGGATCAACGCGCGTCGGTGTTTGCGGAACGGCAGCGGGTGCAGCGCGAGCGCTTGCAACTGCCGGCCTTCCCGACGACCACGATTGGCTCCTTCCCGCAGACAGCGCAGATCCGCGCGGCGCGCGCTGCATTCAAGCGCGGCGAACTGGATGCGGTGACGTATGAGCGGGCGATGAAGGCGGAGATTGAGCTCGCCGTGCGCAAACAGGAAGAGCTGGGCCTTGATGTGCTGGTCCACGGCGAAGCCGAGCGAAACGATATGGTTGAATATTTCGGCGAGCAGCTGGACGGCTTTGCGTTCACGGCGAACGGCTGGGTGCAATCCTACGGTTCGCGCTGCGTCAAGCCGCCCATCATTTACGGCGATGTGCAGCGTCCTCAAGCGATGACGGTGCAGTGGGCGCAGCACGCGCAAAGCCTGACCGCCAAGCCGATGAAGGGCATGCTGACCGGGCCGGTCACGATCCTGCAATGGTCCTTCGTGCGCGATGACCAGCCGCGTTCGCAAACCGCGCTGCAGATTGCGGTGGCGATCCGCGATGAGGTCGCCGACCTTGAGCATGCCGGGATTGCGGTGATTCAGATCGATGAACCGGCCGTGCGCGAAGGCTTGCCGCTGCGCCGCGCGCGCTGGGACGAATATCTGGACTGGGCAACCAAAGCCTTCCGCATCAGCGCCAGTTCGGCAAGCGACGCGACGCAAATCCACACGCATATGTGCTACGCCGAGTTCAACGATATCCTGCCGGCCATCGCGGCCATGGATGCGGATGTGATCACGATCGAAACCAGCCGGTCCGCAATGGAACTGTTGGGCGGATTCGGCCAGTTCCGTTATCCGAACGAGATCGGCCCCGGCGTGTACGACATCCATTCGCCGCGCGTGCCGGACTCCAATGAGATGGCGCAGCTGTTGCGCAAGGCGGCAGCGGTCATCCCGCCATCGCAACTGTGGGTCAATCCGGACTGCGGCCTGAAGACGCGTGGCTGGGATGAAACGGCGCGCGCGCTGCAGAACATGGTGGCCGCAGCCCGCCAATTGCGGCTGGAAACCGCATAAACACTAGGGGGAGCGCCTGTTTGATTAATAAAAAGGCACTCCCCCTTTTGTATTTTCCACAGTAAAATGCACGAGCCCGGGCATAGCCCGTCCACTACTGACTCGTGTATGCCAAAAAGCTCGTTCCAGAAGCCCATCGAAATCAAGATTTCCACCGTCGTCGCAGTGTCCGCCATCCTGCAGACCTCCGACCTCATCACCCTCGACGCCGCGCTGCATGAAATGACTGGTGGCGTGTCCGACTTCTTCGAGGGCGACCCTGCGGTAATCGACGTGGGCTCCCTGGCGCCTGGCTGCGAGCGCATCGACTGGGCCGGCACCATCGCCCTGCTCAAGAAATACCGCCTGAATCCGGTCGCCGTGCGCAATGCCACGCCGGATATGGTGGAAGAAATCCAGTCCCACGGCCTGTCGCTGGACAGCGGCAAGCGCGAAGAAGCGCCCGCTCCCGAACCGAAAAAGCCTGCACCGGCGCCCGCCCCGGCCGCGGCGCCGGCTGCTGCCGCCCCAGCTTTCAGCGGCACCATGATCATCGATACTCCGGTCCGCGCCGGCCAGCGCATCTACGCGCGCGGCGGCGATCTGATCGTGATGGCGGTCGTGAACAACGGTGCCGAGATCATTGCGGACGGCAGTATTCACGTTTACAACACTTTGAATGGCCGCGCGCTGGCGGGTGCTTCCGGCGACGCTACCGCCCGCATTTTCGCTCTGCAAATGGCTCCGGAACTGGTGTCCATCGCGGGTGTTTATCGCACGTTCGAGGACGGTTTCCCGGCTGAGCACGCACGCCAGCCGACACAAATCCGCTTGAAAGGCGACAGTCTGGATATACAATCTGTCAATTCCGCAACGCGTGCTTAAAGCAATCTGTACTTAGAAATAAAGGATCTCTTCGTGGCTCGAATTATTGTTGTAACGTCCGGTAAGGGTGGTGTCGGCAAAACGACTTCCAGCGCCAGCTTCTCCACCGGCCTCGCCCTGCGCGGCCACAAAACCGTCGTGATCGATTTCGACGTCGGCCTGCGTAACCTTGACCTCATCATGGGCTGCGAACGCCGCGTGGTGTACGACCTGATCAATGTGATCAACAAGGAAGCCACCCTGAACCAGGCTCTGATCAAGGACAAGCACTGCGACAACCTGTACATCCTGCCTGCCTCCCAGACCCGCGACAAAGACGCGCTGAGCGAAGAAGGCGTGGAAGAAGTGCTGGCCGAACTGATCAAGATGGACTTCGAATTCATCATCTGCGATTCGCCGGCCGGTATCGAGCACGGCGCCCTGATGGCGCTGACTTTCGCCGATGAAGCCCTGATCGTGACCAATCCGGAAGTGTCCTCCGTGCGCGACTCGGACCGCATCCTGGGCATCATCCAGGCCAAATCGCGCCGCGCGCTGTCGGGCGGCGAACCGGTGAAAGAACATCTGCTGATCACCCGCTACTCGCCGAAGCGCGTGGAAGCGGGCGAAATGCTGAGCCACGAAGACGTGCAGGAAATCCTGCGCATTCCGCTGATCGGCATCATCCCGGAATCGGAACAAGTGCTGCATGCTTCCAACCAGGGTAACCCGGCGATTCACTTCAAGGGTACCGACGTGGCCGATGCTTACGAAGACGTGGTAAGCCGCTTCCTGGGCGAAGAACGTCCGCTGCGCTTTACCGACTATGAGAAGCCAGGCTTCCTGAAGCGTATCTTTGGAGCTAAGTAAATGGCGCTGCTCTCATTCCTGTTCCCCAACAAGCCGAAGACGGCTACCGCCGCCAAGGAACGCCTGCAAATCATCATCGCGCGCGAGCGCAATGGCCGCTCGGGTCCGGATTTCCTGCCTGCGCTGCATAAGGAACTGATCGAGGTGATTTCCAAGTACACCAAGGTGAACGCGGACGATATCAAGATCTCGCTCGACCGCCAGGGCAACCTGGAAGTGCTCGACGTTAACGTGGTGCTGCCGGACGTTTGATTTTTTTGAGCGCCCGGGACGTTTGACTTTAGCCCCGCGGCAAACCCTGGTGGCAGGCACATCGTGCCTGCCACCCGTTTTACGCCGCGGGTTTCAGGCGCGCGCCATCAGCAACTCCTGCGCCGCCTTGGCGCAAGCATCCACGTGCTGGTAGCCGATCTGGCGGAAGGCAAAGAAACCGATAGCGGCCGAGGCCGCCTGCCCCGCCAGCGGCACAATTTTGGTCGCCTGTTTGGCCAGCACTTTGACGCCGGTGCGTTTCAATAGCGCCAAAATCAGATCCTTGGTGATCACCTTCCCCACCAGCATGCCGCCGATGCTGATGGCGGCTTCGTAAGCGATCAGGCGGAATTTGGGTTGCAAGCGGTCGAGCTGGTCAGCAGATAAACCAAACTCCCGGTTAATATCGTCGATCAACAATGTAAAAAGACGTAGATCGGCGGCGACGTCCATGCCGGGAATCGGCACCGCCGCCACGCCTGCCGAAACCGCCGCGCGGCGCCGTACCAGACGCCGGCAGCGCTGGCGCGTTTCCTCGATATCCTCCGGCGACGAAGGCAGCAAAGTCCAGTCGTTGTCCACTTCTATGCCCTTTGGTGACTAGCAATTATTAAGTCAATGCATTGTAATGGGTGCTTAAGCAGTGTACCGTGTGATGAATAGACAGGTACGCACGGCTACACAGAGTTAGTGCCCACAAGAAATTTTTAGCCGTCTCGGCAACTATTTTTTGTAAATCTCTGTTATATTTGTGTGACTGTTTCTTAACATTCTTAAAAATGAGAATCGTAGTTTTAGATGCCGACAAAAGCCAGACAGATCTGATCTGTCAGGTACTGACCTCTGCGGGCCATGTTTGCCATGGTTTCCAGACGGGTAAGGACCTGCTGGCCCACGTTCGCAAAGACAGCTACGACATGCTCATCCTGGACTGGCAAGTCAGCGATATGGATGCCGCCGACGTGGTGCGCAAGACGCGCGAAAAGCTGCCGGAGAATGCCCCCGTCATGTTCATCACCACCAGCTCGGGCGAGGACGATATCGTCGCCGGCCTGGCGGTGGGCGCATCCGATTACATGATCAAGCCCCTGCGCCGCAGCGAGATGGTGGCGCGTGTGCAAGCCCAGCTGCGCCGCGCTTACCCAAGCCAGAATGGCGCAGAACAGCTGCAATTTGGACAATATGTGTTCGAAACCCGCCCCGGCCGTCTGCTGATGGATGGCCAGGTTCTGGACGTGACGCACAAGGAGTTCTACCTCGCTCTGCTGTTTTTCCGCAACATCGGCCGCCCGCTGTCCCGCGCCTACATCCACGAATCGGTGTGGATTCGCGAATCGGAAGTGCCGTCGCGGACCATGGACACCCACGTTTCGCGGGTCCGCAACAAGCTGCAACTGAAGCCGGAAAACGGCTTCCGGCTGGTGCCCGTGTACAGCTACGGATACCGTCTGGAAAAGCTGGGTTCCTGAAGGATTGCAGCGCATCACGGTATAATGTCGGCTAATCCCCCACGCGTGACCGTAAATGCAACTTCTCGCCGTCGGCCTCAATCACACCACTGCGCCCGTCGCCTTGCGCGAACGGCTGGCGTTCGCGCCTGAGCAGCTCGGGACGGCGGTCACGGCGGCACGCAACTGGTTCCAGCGTATCGACGGCGGCGGCGGCAATGAAGCGGCCATTCTGTCCACCTGCAACCGCACCGAACTTTACGCAGCCAGCAATGCCGACAATCCGCTCGATGCGGGCGCACATTTCCTGGCCGAGTTCCACCAGCTGAACTTTAACGAGCTGCGTCCGCATCTCTACATGCTGCCGCAGCATGACGCCGTGCGCCACACCTTCCGCGTTGCGTCCGGCCTGGATTCGATGGTGCTGGGCGAGACCCAGATCCTGGGCCAGATCAAGGACGCCATCCGTACCGCCGATGAAGCGGGCGGCCTGGGCACCTATCTGCACCAGCTGTTCCAGCGCAGCTTCTCGGTGGCGAAAGAAGTGCGCAGCACCACCGAAATTGGCGCACACAGCGTATCGATGGCGGCTGCCGCCGTGCGCCTGTCGCAGCGCATCTTCGACAAGATCAGCGACCAGAACGTGCTGTTCATCGGCGCGGGCGAAATGATCGAGCTGTGCGCCACCCACTTCGCGGCGCAGAATCCCAAATCGATCACGGTGGCCAACCGCACCATGGAGCGCGGCGAATCGCTGGCACACCGCTTCAATGGCAAGGCCACGCGCCTGGCCGATCTGCAGAACCAGCTGCACCAATACGACATCGTCATCTCGTGCACGGCTTCTTCGCTGCCACTGATTGGCCTCGGCATGGTCGAGCGCGCGATCAAGGCACGCCGCCACAAGCCGATGTTCATGGTCGACCTGGCCGTGCCGCGCGATATCGAAGCCGAAGTGGGCCGCCTGAACGACGTTTTCCTGTACACCGTGGATGACCTCGGCAAGGTGGTGCAGACCGGCCTGGAAAACCGCCAGGCCGCGGTGGCGCAGGCTGAAGCGATTATCGAAACGCGCGTGCAATCCTTCATGCACTGGATCGACGACCGCGCCGTGGTGCCCGTCATCCAGGGCCTGCACGAAAACGGCGAAGCGATTCGCCTGCTGGAACTGGAGCGCGCACGCAAGCTGCTCGCGAAAGGCGAATCGGTCGATGCGGTGCTGGAAGCGCTGTCCAAAGGCCTGACCGCCAAGTTCATGCACGGCCCGCAGCAAGCGCTGCACCGCGCACAGGGCGACGAACGCGCCCAACTGGCAGAACTGCTGCCAACGCTGTTCCGCGGCCGCCGTTAGCGGCGCCGGTCTCCTGCCGCGCGACGCGGCACCTCCCGCACTTCCCGCGCTACCTCGGCGCAATCTTCAACAACAGGATTCTGATGAAACCATCAATGCTGGCCAAGCTGGACCAACTGGCAAACCGTCTGGACGAACTGGACCATCTGCTGATGTCCGAAGGCGCCACGTCGAATATGGACAGCTACCGCAAGATGACGCGCGAGCACAGCGAGCTGGGCCCGCTGGTGGCGCTGTACAAGGACTACCAGCAGGCGCAGAGCGATATCGACGAAGCGCAGGCCATGCTGTCCGATCCGGACATGAAGGAATTCGCGCAGGAAGAAATCGAAGGCGGCAAGGCGCGCATCGCCACGCTGGACCTGGAACTGCAGAAGATGCTGTTGCCAAAGGATGAAAACGACGAGCGCAATATCTTCCTCGAAATCCGCGCCGGCACCGGCGGCGATGAATCGGCGCTGTTCGCGGGCGATCTGCTGCGCATGTACACGCGCTTTGCCGAGCGCTCGCGCTGGCAGGTGGAGATTGTTTCCGCATCCGAGAGCGATCTGGGCGGCTACCGCGAAGTGATCGCGCGCATTATCGGCAACGGCGCTTACTCCAAGCTGAAGTTCGAATCGGGCGGACACCGCGTGCAGCGCGTGCCGGCCACCGAAACGCAGGGACGCATCCACACTTCCGCCTGCACCGTGGCGGTGATGCCGGAAGCGGATGAAGTGGAAGACGTGCATATCAATCCGGCCGATTTGCGCATCGATACCTTCCGCGCATCGGGCGCGGGCGGCCAGCACATCAACAAGACCGATTCGGCGGTGCGCATCACGCATATCCCGTCGGGCATCGTGGTCGAGTGCCAGGATGACCGCTCGCAGCACAAGAACAAGGCATCGGCCATGAAGGTGCTGGCGGCGCGCATCAAGGACGTGCAGCTGCGCGAGCAGCAATCGAAGGAAGCGGCGACGCGCAAGAGCCTGATCGGTTCCGGCGACCGCAGCGAGCGCATCCGCACCTACAACTTCCCGCAAGGCCGCATGACCGACCACCGCATCAACCTCACGCTGTACAAGCTCGACATGATCATGGACGGCGACCTGACCGAACTGACCACCACCCTCACCACCGAGCACCAAGCCGAACAGCTGGCCGCCCTCGGCGATTGATAGCGAGTTGTGCGAGAATGAGTCGGTTTAAATTTAGCGGATGGACATCATGAATTCGAAGAAGGTGATGCTGGCGACGGCGATCGTGTGCTTTGGGCTGATTGGCGTGGCCATGTATCTGCAGCACGTGCTGTACTTGCTGCCTTGTCCGCTGTGCGTGATTCAGCGCTATCTGTTCATTACGATCGGCATCGCTTGCCTGATCGGCGCGTTCGGCAAGCCGAAAGTCGGTGCGGGCCTGGGTTTGCTGGCCGCGCTGGGCGGTCTGGTGGCGGTCGGCAAGCATCTGTGGGTGCTGGCGCATCCGGGCCTGTCCTGCGGCATCGATCCGATGGAAACCTTCCTGAACAAGATCCCTACCGCGACTGCCCTGCCCTGGCTGTTCTACGCCGACGGCCTGTGCGAGAACGCGACCGACGGCTTCCTCGGCCTGTCGATCCCTCAATGGTCCGCCATCTGGTTCGTCATCCTCGCCGGCACCATGCTCTGGCTGCTGCTGCGCAAGCGCGCATGACCATCCACGTCGCTCCCGGCACCACGCTGGGCGCTTTGCAGCGCCAGCCGCTGCTCGATCCGGTCGATCAGCGCATCCTCGTTTGCCATGCGCTGAACATCACGCGCACGGCGCTGATTACGCAGGCGGAACGCGCACTCAACGCCGATGAAGCGGCGCGCATCGAAGCGCTGCTGCAGCGGCGCATTGATGGCGAGCCGGTGGCCTATATCGTCGGCATGCGCGAGTTTTACGGTCTGGCGTTTGAAACCACGCCGGCCGTACTGATTCCCCGCCCCGACACCGAACTTCTGGTGGAGCTTGCCCTGGAACGCCTGCCGCCACGCGGACGCGTGCTGGACCTGGGCACAGGCAGCGGCGCCATCGCCGTGGCAGTGGCCCACAGCCGGCCCGATGCGGAAGTCACGGCGCTTGATGTCAGCACCGATGCCCTCGCCGTTGCGCAACGCAACGCGCAGCGCAATGGCGCCAGGGTGCGCTTCCTGCACAGCGACTGGTTCGCCGCCGTCAAAGGCGAGACCTTCGACCTCATTGTTTCCAATCCTCCTTATATCGCAGACGGCGACCGCCATCTGTCCGAAGGCGATTTGCGCTTCGAACCTTCCGGTGCGCTGACCGATTTCGCCGACGGCCTGTCGGCGCTCAAGGCCTTGATCAAAGGGGCGCCGCAGCATGCGGCCGCCGGCACCTGGCTGTTGATGGAACACGGTTACGACCAGTCTGAAGCCGTGCGCAAGCTGCTGTCATCGGCGGGTTACACTGAGGTGGCAAGCTGGCAAGATTTGGCCGGAATCGAGCGCGTCAGCGGCGGGCGCGTCCCCGGTTAAAATAGCGCTTCCTACGGCGCCATGCGGCTTGCCGGGCGGTTTTTGAGGGCTCCTGCACGCAGTTTTCGGATTTCGGTTACATTCGCTCCAATTCAAAGTTTGCTGCATCGGAAAGGAAGTGCCAATTGTCCAATCTATTGTCTCGCCGCCTGGCCTTATTGGCCGACGATAAGCACCGCGCGGTGCTGGGCGGCGGCCTGCGCGGCATCGAGCGAGAAACCCTGCGTGTCGACAAGAGCGGCCATCTGGCCCGCACGCCTCATCCGGTTCTGCTGGGTTCGGCCCTGACCAACCCGCACATCACCACCGACTACGCAGAAACGCTGCTGGAATTCATTACGCCGGCCGAGAACGATATCGCCACCACGCTGCAGAAACTGGATGGCATCCATCGCTTCTCCTATACCAAGATGCAGGATGAGCTGCTGTGGTCGCAGTCCATGCCTTGCCAGCTGCCGCCGGAAGAGGACATCGAAATCGCCTGGTACGGCAAGTCCAACCTGGGCATGCTGAAGCACGTGTACCGCCGCGGCCTGGCCCTGCGCTATGGCAAGGCCATGCAGTGCATCGCGGGCATCCACTACAACTATTCGCTGGACGAACAGCTGTGGCGCATCCTGGCCGAGGACGAAGGAGCGACGCACATTTCCGCAAAGGCCTACCAGTCGGAAGCCTACCTTGCCGCGATCCGCAATTTCCGCCGCTACAGCTGGCTGCTGATGTACTTGTTCGGCTCCTCGCCGGCGCTGGCCAGCAGCTTCCTGCGCGGCCGCCCGCACAAGCTGGAAACGCTGTCGTCCGATACGCTCTACCTGCCTTATGCCACCAGCCTGCGCATGAGCGATCTGGGTTACCAGAACGAGGCGCAGTCCGGCCTGCATCCGCATGAGAACAGCCTGGATTCTTATGTGGCCACGCTGACCCGCGCCGTGAACCAGCCTTACGAGCCGTACCAGAAGATCGGCACCAAGGTCGATGGCGAGTGGGTGCAGCTGTCGACCAATGTGATCCAGATCGAGAACGAGTATTACTCGACCATCCGTCCGAAACGCGTGATCCGCACCGGCGAGCGTCCGATCCAGGCGCTGTGCAACCGCGGCGTGCAATACATTGAAGTACGCTGCATGGATGTGGACCCTTACGAGCCGGTCGGCATCAATGTCGAAACGGGACGTTTCCTGGATGCCTTCCTGCTCTACTGCGCACTGGAACGCAGCCCGCTGATCACGCCGGAATACGGCGAAATCCTGGCGCGCAATTTCGGCCGCACAGTGAAGGAAGGCCGGCGTCCGGGCCTGAAGCTGATTCGCGACGGCGAGGAAGTCGCGCTGACGGAGTGGGGCCTGGATATGCTGGAACGCATCCGCCCAGCCGCCGAACTGCTGGACAGCGTACGCGGCGGCAATGACCATGTGCGCGCGCTGGAAGCCCAGGCCGTCAAGCTGCATGACCCGGATGCGACGCCGTCCGCACGCGTGCTGGCCGAGCTGCGCGCGAACGGTAAATCGTTTATCGAATTTTCCGTGCGGCAGAGCGAGAAGCACGCAGCGTACTTCCGCGCCAATCCGCCGAGCGCCGAGGAACAGGCTTATTACGAGCAGCTGGCCAAGACCTCGCTGGATGAGCAGGAAGAAATGGAACGCACCCAGACCGGCAGCTTCGATGATTACGTCAAAGCCTACCGGGCAAGCAACCTCTGTCCTAACAGCCCTTGCTGACCTTCTACAACGAACAGCATGCACAGCAGCGTCTCCGCCACATTCTGACGGGCGGCGCACCGGCTCCCGCGCCGGATCACCCCGAGCGCGCGGAATTCGTGCTGGCCGAACTGGGCCGGCGCGGACTGGGACAAATCGTTACGCCGCATAGCGTGCCGCCGGTGTCGCTGGAGCGCGCGCACAGTCCGCGCTATCTGCATTTCCTGCGCACCGCCTGGAGCGAGTGGCTTGCACTGGCGCCGGCCAATGCGGGACGCGATGCCTTCCCGTCCATGTCCGTGATCCGCAATCTGCGCGCCGATATCGAGCCCGATGATTTCGGCGCCCGTTTCGGCCTCTACGCCATGGATACGCTGACACCCATCGGCCCCGGCACCTGGAGCGCGGCCAAGATGGGCGCCGACTGCGCCATCAATGCGGCGCATGCCCTGCGCGTGGGCGAGCGCAGCACGTTCGCCCTGACTCGTCCGCCGGGCCATCATGCGGGACCGGATGCGATGGGTGGCGGCTGCTACCTGAACAACGCCGCGCTGGCGGCACAGCACCTGTTGGACGATGGCTTGTCGCGTGTCGCCGTGCTGGATCTCGACTACCACCATGGCAATGGCACGCAAGCCATCTTCTATGACCGTGCCGATGTGCTCTGCATTTCGCTTCACGCCGATCCGCGCCACGCCTACCCCTGGTTTGCGGGCCATGCGGATGAAACCGGGACAGGCGCCGGGCTTGGCTATAACGTCAATCTGACGCTGGCCCCCGGCAGCACGAGCGCGGACTGGTTCGCCGCACTGGAATCGGCCTGCGTACGCTTGAGCATGTACCGTCCCGACGCACTGGTGGTCGCGCTTGGCGGCAATACCTGGGCTGGGGAGCCGCACGGCGGCTTCGGTTTGCAAGCGGCTGATTATTTACGACTGGGCGAACGGCTGGCCTGGCTGGGGCTGCCAACCGCTTTTATACTGGAAGCTGGCGGTGCGGCTCGTGAACTCGGCACGAATGTGGTGAACGTGCTGGAAGGCTTCGAAACCGCCGTCTAAAAATTTTTAGAAAAATAGCTTGCAATTAGATCGTGCGCTATGTATATTGTGCACATGGGCGCTGCACTTAAACCGAAAGCCCAGCATCGGATAGCACGCTACTTAATCGCAAATTATTTATCGAAAGGAAGAATCATGTCCCTCCAACAAGTTCTGTACCGTACCAGCGCAACTTCCACCGGCGGCCGCGAAGGCACCACCAAAGCCGACGACGGCACCTTCGAGCACAAGCTGACCACCCCGAAAGAACTGGGCGGTAATGGTGCCCCTGGCGCGAATCCCGAGCAGCTGTTTGCTGCTGGCTACTCCGCCTGCTTCATCGGCGCCCTGAAATTTGTTGGCGGCCGCGACAAGATCGCCGTGCCTGCAAACACCTCGATCAACGCCACCGTTGGCATCGGCCTGATCCCGCAAGGCTTCGGCATCGAAGTGAAAATGGACATCTCGCTGCCAGGTGTTGAGCGCTCCGTCGCCGAAAAACTGGTGGAAGAAGCGCACAAAGTGTGCCCTTACTCCAACGCCACCCGCGGCAACATCGATGTGACCCTGAACATCGTATAAGCAGTATCGTAGGCGCGGCTTCGGCCGCGCCGATTTCGCAGCAGGAGTTTGGATCATGAAAGCCCGTCTTATCGCAACAGCCGCCGCTCTTTTGCTGAGCACCGGCGCTTATGCCGACCAAGCCGTGAACAGCGGTGAAGGCTACCAGGCCGATCAGACTTTCGTATCGACCAAAACGCGCGCCGAAGTGCGTGCCGAAACCATCGCAGCGCTGAAGCGCGGTGACATCAACTACGGCGAAAGCTACCCCTTCAATCTGCAGCCGATCGCACCTGCGCGACGTGCCGAAGTGCGCGCCGAAATGGCCGCCGCCAAACCCGCCCAGCAGCCACGCGACGCACGCTGAGCTGCCGTACAATGGTCGCCTCATTCACCAAGAGGCGACCAATGATCGAATGGCAGTGGCTGGACTTTGAGAGTCTTTCCCGAAACGATTTATACGAAATGCTGCGCCAGCGTCAGGAAGTGTTCCTGATCGAGCAGCAGTGCTTCTATTCCGACCTCGACGGCTTGGACGCGGGTGCCTATCACTTGCTGGGCTGGCATAGCGTCGACGGCAAGCGCGAGCTGGCGGCCTATCTGCGCTGCATCGGGCCGGGCGTGAAATTCCCCGAGATGTCGCTGGGCCGCGTGCTGACCACACAGTCCGCACGCGGCAGCGGCATCGGCCGCGAGCTGGTGGCGGAAGGCATCCGCCGCGCCGAAGCGCTGCATCCGGGCCACCGCATCCGCATCGGCGCCCAGGCGCACCTGGAAAAGTTCTATGGCAGTTTCGGGTTCCGGACCATCTCGGAACCCTACGATGAAGACGGCATCATGCACATCGACATGATGCGCTGAGATAAAAAAAAACGGCCCGCAGGCCGCTTTTTTGTTGTGACGCTGAGTTAGCGCTTGATCGAGATCAGCTCGATATCGAAGACCAGTGCCTGGTTGGCCGGGATCTTGGTGCCCGAGCCGGTGGCGCCGTAGGCCAGATCCGATGGGATGATCAGGGTGCGCTTGCCGCCGGCCTTCATGCCAGGGATGCCCTGCTCCCAGCCGCCAATCACGGTGCCCTTGCCCAGGGTGAAGGTGAATGGGGTGCCGGTGTCTTTCGAGCTTTCGAACTGGGTGCCTTTGTGGTCGGAGGCGGTGTCGGAGTACAGCCAGCCGGTGTAGTTCACGGTCAGCTGGTCGCCTGCAATCGCTTCGATGCCGGTGCCGACTACCGTATCAGTCTTGGTGAAGGCAGGCTGGGTCGGGGTGGTGGTGGTCGTATCGTTGGAACCGCCGCCGCAAGCAGTCAGAGCCAGAGCGCATGCCAGGGAGGCGAACAGTTGAAGCATCGATTTCATCTTGTCTTACCTAAATTGAATTGGTCGGAAGCCGGAGCAGCAGTTTAGCAGACTGCTACCTCCATTTCCCAGTAGCCATACACAGAATTACAATTTTGTATCAGATTTCCACCTGCGTGCCGAGCTCGATGACCCGGTTGGTAGGGATCTGATAATAGTCCGCCGCCGCGCGCGCATTGCGCGACATGGCCACGAACAGGTGCTCGCGCCACGGCGCCATGCCTTCGCCCGGCGTCGAGATCACGGTCTGGCGGGCGATGAAGAAGGAGGTTTCCATCATCTCGAACGGCAGACCTTGTTCGCCGCATAGCTGCAGCAGTTTCGGGATATCCGGTTCGTCCTTGAAGCCGTAGTGCACGTTCAACTGGTAGCACTCGTGACCCAGCGGCTGGATCTTGACCTGCTCCTCCGCCGCCACATACGGCTCTTCCACGATGTGCACGGTGAAGAACACCACGCGCTCATGCAGCACCTTGTTGTGCGACAGATTGTGCAGCAGCGCATGCGGCACGCCATCGCTTTCGCCGCGCAGGAACACGGCGGTGCCCGGCACACGCACCGGCGGCGCCATGAACAGCGAGTTCAGGAAAGCTTCCAGCGGAATCGCGTGCTTTTCCAGATTCTTGAACACCAGCTCGCGGCCGGTGCGCCAGGTCAGCATCACAGTGAACAACGCAGTACCCAGCAGCAGCGGCAGCCAGCCGCCATGCAGCAGCTTCAGGGTGCTGGCGGAGAACAGCGAGATGTCGATGATGATGAAGAAGCCGGTCGCCAGGAAGCACAGCACCAGCGGCAAGTGCCAGCGGTAGCGGATCACGAAGAAGGTCAGCACGGTGGTGGCCAGCATGGTTGCCGTCACGGCGATGCCATAAGCGCCAGCCAGTGCGTCCGAAGAACGGAAGCCGATCACGGCGAGCAGCACCACGATCAGCTGCAGCCAGTTCACCACCGGAATGTAGATCTGGCCGATCTCGCTTTCCGAGGTGTGCAGCACGCGCATGCGCGGCAGCATGCCCAGCGCGATGGCCTGCTTGGTCATCGAGAAGGTGCCGGAAATCGTGGCCTGCGAAGCGATCACCGCCGCCATGGTGGACAGCACCACCAGCGGATACACGCTCCACGGACCCAGCATATTGAAGAAGGGATTGCTGATCGCATCAGGCGTCTTGATCAGCAGCGCGCCCTGGCCCAGGTAGTTCAGCGCCAGCGCAGGGAAGCAGACCATGAACCAGGCGGCACGGATCGGCTTCTTGCCGAAGTGGCCCATGTCCGCATACAGCGCTTCGGCGCCGGTAAAGGCCAGCACCACGGCGCCCAGCGCGACAAAGGAGACAAAGCCGTTGGCAGCCAGGAAGCGCAGACCATGCAGCGGATTCAAAGCAGCCAGCACGGCCGGCGTTTCCATGATGTTCACCACACCCATGGCAGCGATGGCGCCAAACCACACTACCATCACCGGACCGAAGAAGCGGCCGATGCCGGCGGTACCGTGGCGCTGCACAGCGTACAGCGCAACCAGCACGACGATGGTCAGCGGCACGATGTACTGTTCCAGCGCAGGCGCCGCCACTTCCAGACCTTCGATCGCACCCAGCACAGAAATGGCCGGCGTGATCACGCTATCACCGTAGAACATGGTGGCGCCAAAGGTACCGAGCAGCAGCAGCGGGAAGTGCCAGCTGTCCGCCACCTTGGCGACGGAGTTCAGCGCCAGCGCCATCAGCGCCATGATGCCGCCCTCGCCGCGGTTGTCCGCGCGCAGGACCAGGCTCACGTATTTGAGGGAAACGATCATCGTCAGGCCCCAGAAGATCAGGGAGACGACGCCCAGCACGTTGTCGTGGTTCAGGCCGAGGCCGTGGGCAGGATCGAAAATGGTTTTGAGAGTGTAGAGTGGGCTGGTACCGATATCCCCGTACACGATACCCACCGCCGCCAGCGTTAGTGCCGCAAGGCTGCTTTTCTTATGTTGTTGCGACGTCAAGTTTTCACCTTACTGAAGGTTTGGTGCGTTGCACAATAGGCCATCCGAGGTCAAATTGCAAGTTGGGCATGGCCGGTGCGATTTCCGCAATTGTGCTATTTTCCTCCTTTACGGAAAGAAAATCATGCAAATCTGCAAAGCCGATGCCGCGGATGCGCCCCGCCTGCACGAGGTATGGGAAGCTGCCGTGCGCGCCACGCACACCTTCCTCAGCGAAAACGCGATCCAGCAATTGAGCCCGCTGGTGCGGGAAATACTTGCCACCTTTGCACCACTGTACAGCGTGCGCGAGGGCGATGGCGCGCCATATGGCTTTCTTGGTGTGGCCGATGGCAATATCGAAATGCTGTTTGTGCATCCCGATTTTCATGGCCGCGGCGCGGGCCGCGCGCTGGCCGATTTCGCCATCAACACGCTGGGCGCGACGCGCGTGGACGTCAACGAGCAGAACCCCGGCGCTTGCGGCTTCTACCGCCATCTCGGCTTCATTCAGACCGGCCGCTCGGAACTGGACGGCCAGGGCAATCCATTCCCCATCCTGCACCTGGAGCTGGCGGCACGATGAATCCAGGCATTCTGTACGCCACCGGCGCCTTCCTGTGCTGGGGCCTGTTTCCGCTGTATTTCCACGCGATTGGCGAAGTGCCGCCGATCGAAATCCTGGCGCACCGCATGTTGTGGTCGCTGCTCTTCCTCGTTATCGTGCTGACCGCACGCAGCCAGTGGCGCTGGCTGCCGGACGTGGTCAGGAAGCCGAAAGTGGTCGCCAGTTTCATCGCCAGCGCCGTGCTGCTCAGCGCCAACTGGTTCATGTACATCTGGGCCGTGAACAACGGCCACGTGATCGACGCCAGCCTGGGCTATTTCATCAATCCGCTGGTGAATGTGCTGCTGGGCCAGATCGTGCTGAAGGAAAAGCTGCGGCGCGGCCAGTGGCTGGCGGTCGCCATTGCAGCGTCCGGCGTAGCGTGGCTGACGATTCAGGCCGGCCAGCTGCCGTGGATCGCGCTGATCCTGGGCATTACTTTCGGCGGCTACGGCCTGCTGCGCAAGACGGCAGCGCTGGCCGCGCTGGAAGGCCTGTCGTTCGAGACCATGATTCTGTTCCCTGTGGCGCTGGTGTACGTGGTCTGGCTGACCCTGCATAGCCAGAACGCCTTCCTCAACACGCCAAGCAATACCACGCGCTGGCTGCTGGTGGCGGCCGGTCCGATTACCGCCATTCCGCTGATCCTGTTTGCCGCCGGCGCGCGCCGCATTTCGATGGCGGTACTCGGCATGCTGCAGTATCTGTCGCCGAGCATGCAGATGCTGCTTGGCCTGTGGGTCTTCCATGAGGCGTTTTCGCCGGAGCGCATGGCCGGCTTTATCGTCGTGTGGAGTGCGCTGATTGTGTACATGGGCGAAGGCCTGTGGACCAGCCGCCGCGCCACGGCCTGAAACTGGATTGCCACGCCGGTTTGGCGTATCCTTGTTGACCTTTGTAAAAAATCGAGAATTTCCTGATGGCAAACTACGTCTATACCATGAACCGCGTGGGCAAAATCGTCCCACCCAAGCGCCAGATCCTGAAAGATATCTCGCTGTCCTTCTTCCCGGGCGCGAAGATCGGCGTGCTGGGCCTGAACGGCTCCGGTAAGTCGACTCTGCTGAAGATCATGGCCGGCATCGATACCGATATCCAGGGCGAAGCACGCCCGATGCCGGGCCTGAACATCGGCTACCTGCCACAGGAACCGCAGCTGGACCCTGAAAAAACCGTGCGCCAGGAAGTGGAATCCGGCTTGGGCGAAGCCTTCAGCGCGCAAGCCCAGCTGGAAGCCGTGTATGCCGCTTACGCCGAAGAAGATGCCGACTTCGACGCCCTGGCCAAGGAGCAGGAACGCCTGGAATCCATCCTGGCCGCAGCCGATGGCGGCAACCTGAACCTGCAGCTGGAAATGGCCGCCGACGCACTGCGCCTGCCGCCGTGGGACCAGAAAATCAGCGTGCTGTCCGGCGGTGAAAAGCGCCGCGTGGCGCTGTGCAAACTGCTGCTGTCCAAGCCGGACATGCTGCTGCTCGACGAACCGACCAACCACCTGGACGCCGAATCCGTCGAATGGCTGGAACAGTTCCTGGTGCGCTTCCCGGGCACCGTGGTCGGCATTACCCACGACCGCTACTTCCTGGACAACGCTGCCGAATGGATTCTGGAACTGGACCGCGGCCATGGCATTCCATGGAAGGGCAACTACTCTTCATGGCTGGACCAGAAGCAGGACCGCCTGAAGCAGGAAGAAGCCACCGAGTCCGCGCGCCAGAAAGCGCTGCAGAAGGAACTGGAGTGGTCCCGCCAGAATCCGAAAGCGCGCCAGGCCAAGTCCAAGGCGCGTATGGCCCGCTTCAACGAGCTGAGCGAATACGAATACCAGAAGCGCAATGAGACGCAGGAGATCTTCATCCCTGTGGCCGAGCGTCTGGGTAACGATGTGATCGAGTTCAAGAACGTCACCAAATCGTTTGGCGACCGCCTGTTGATCGACAACCTGTCCTTCATCGTCCCGCCGGGCGCGATCGTGGGCATCATCGGCCCGAACGGCGCCGGTAAGTCGACCCTGTTCAAGATGATTGCCGGGATCGAGCAACCGGATTCGGGCGAAGTGGTGATCGGCAAGACCGCCAAGATCTCGCTGGTGGACCAGAGCCGTGACAAGCTGGACAACGACAAGACTGTGTTCGAAGCGGTGTCCGGCGGTGCCGACATCCTGAGCGTGGGCCGCTTCGAAATGCCGTCGCGCGCTTACGTGGGACGCTTCAACTTCAAAGGTTCCGACCAGCAGAAGATCGTTGGCAACCTGTCCGGCGGTGAGCGCGGCCGTCTGCACCTGGCCAAGACCCTGCTCATGGGCGGCAACGTCCTGCTGCTGGACGAACCGTCCAACGACCTGGACGTGGAAACCCTGCGCGCGCTGGAAGACGCGCTGCTCGAGTTTGCAGGCTCCGTGATGGTGATCTCCCACGACCGCTGGTTCCTGGACCGTATCGCCACCCACATCCTGGCCTTCGAAGGCGACTCCCAGGTCAGCTTCTTCGCGGGTAACTACCAGGAATACGAAGCGGACAAGAAAAAGCGCCTGGGCGAAGAAGGCGCCAAGCCAAAGCGCATCCGCTACAAGCCGCTGCACGGCTAAGCCTGCAACAAAAAACCCGCCACACGGCGGGTTTTTTTTTAGTCTTTGCTGCCGGTGATTTTCCTCAGCAGCTCCGGTGGAATCGGCTGGCCGTTGGCGCTCAGGATGCGGACGGTTTCGTGCAGCAGGTGTGCCTGGTTGACCTTTACCACCGCCCAGGCGATGACACCGACGATGGGGATGAGCAGCGCGATAATGGGGATGAGCAAGGGGGACATATCTTGAAGCAGGTACATTTTTCTCTTTCTACGTTAGTCGTTTAATCCGCGGCCTTCGAGGATCTGGTCCATGCATTTCTCCACGCGGGATTCGCGGGTTTTGGACAGCTTCGGTGCGGCAAAGTGCAGCAGATATCCGCGCTGGCGGCCCGGAGTCAGGGCGTAGAAGGCATCACGCAGCCCCGGCAGCTCGTCGAATTTGATTTGCAGTTCTTCCGGCACCGGATATTCCCTGGTTTCCTTGAATTCCACTTTCTGGCCCGACTGCCCGACCTTGATTGCTTCCTCAATATAGGCCTTTACGATCTTGGCCGACTTGGTAATTTCCTTGAGATTGGTGAAGCGGATCTGCCGCGCCGATTGCACGTTTTCCGTTTGCTGAATCAGGATGCCGTTGGGGTCCTTCATCAAGGCGCCCTTGAAGAACAGCAGCGCGCAGTATTCCTTGAAACCGTGGATCAGCACAATATTGTCGCCATCCAGCGTATAGCATGGCTGGCCCCACTTCATCTCTTCCTTCAGTTCGCAGCTGAGCACGATCTCGCGCAGCCTGGTCATCTCTTCTTTCCAGCTCGTGGCCTTGCCCAGAAAGGCATTCACTGCGGGGTTCTCACTCATCGAATTACACCTCGTGGAAAAATTTGAAAAATATTAACCCTTTCCGCCCTGGTTGGCGAGCGGGGTGTAATATTGACAATCCACAATATCGGAGGCGACCATGCGCAAACAATTCTTCTGCGGATTGCTGTTGGCGAGTGCTGGAGCGGTGGCTTGCGCGGCGCCGATCGATAGCCTGGGCTGGCTGGCGGGATGCTGGTCGGCGGTGGGCGGCGAGAACGGTTCGGGTGAACAGTGGATGGCGCCAGCGGGCGGGACCATGATGGGCGTCGGCCGCACGGTCAAGGGCGGCAAAACGATTGAGTGGGAATTCCTGTCGATCCGCGAAGTGGAGCCGGGCAAGCTGGCTTACGTGGCCAAGCCGCACAATCAGGCTGAGGCGGCCTTCCCGGTGTTAAAGCTGGAGGAAGGGGAAGTGATCTTCGAGAACCTGCAGCATGACTTCCCTCAGCGCATCATCTACAAGCGCGCTGGCGACAATATCGGCGCGCGGATTGAGGGCATGTCGAAGGGGAAACTGAAAGGCATCGATTTCCCGCTCAAGCGGGCGGCCTGCCAGTAGTAAGGGTGAGGCGGGCACAAGGACATTGGCACATCGGAGGGGATGCCGCTGTCGCGCCCGGCCTCTAGCGGGGGCGGGCTCAAGCGCCCGCAACGACTTTAGAAGTTGAACTTGGCGCCCAGGCTGACTGCGCCGTTGCGGCGGCCCTGGTCGATGTCGTTCTTGCCGTAGTGTTCGTATTCGAGCACGGCAGATACCTTCTGGTTAATCACATATTCGCCGCCAACGCTGGCGTACAGACCGGTTTTGTTGCTATCGCCGGAGTTGTAGATGGTGGCCAGGCCGGTGGCGTTCACGTCATTCTTGTTGCGGGCGACACCCAGCTTGCCGAACACATTGAACTGCTCGTTGACTGGCCAGGTGGCTTTGCCAGCCAGGTACCAGGACTTGGCGTGGGAATCGATATTGCCGTTCACGCCGTTCACCGCGTAGCCATAGCTGGACTTCCCGAAGTCGGTATAACCCAGTTCCACACCCCAGGTCTTGTCGAGCTGGACGCCGCCGTAAATCTTGCCGCCGTATTCGGTGCTCTTGTTGTCGCCGCCGCTGGTGTCGTTACCCAGGTTGTATTTATGCTGGGAGCCGACGACGCTGGCGCCGATATAAGGCTTCAGGTTGCTGGTATTCCAGTCTTCAGCGTGGGCGGAGGACAGTGCGCCAAGGGCGCCTGCAGTAGTGATAAGGGCGAGTGCAATCTTTTTCATTGTCGTGATCTTTCAGCAAAGTTGTTAAATTGTCTTGCTTGGGATCGCAGTTCATCTCTTGGAATTGCGATTGAGATGCACGATAGCACTTGCTAAAACTTAAGTGGCCGCAAATCCGGTAAGATTTGTATTAAGATGTAAGGGACCTTGAATTAGCGCAGTTCGACTCAAAATAACGGAACTTAGCTGCAAATGAGCCGGAAGGTGAGATTGATGCGCGGTCCGCGCGGTTGGCGCTCTTTATTGATGCCATGTCGCCAACTATGCTGAAGTTTGCCCGCCATCAACAGCAGGCTGCCGTCGGTCAGGTCGATTTTCAAGGTCCTGGGCAGACGCTTGTGCTTCAAAATGAAGGTACGGGTGTCGCCGAAAGTGACGGAGGCAATTGCAGGTTCGCGCCCCAGCTCGGCTTCGTCGTCGCTGTGGAAGCCCATGCTGTCATTGCCGTCCCGGTAGTAGTTCAGCAGAACGCTATTGAAGCGCTTGCCCGTCACCTCTTCCACCACGCGTTTGATTTCCAGTTGCAGCGGCGTGAACGGCAGCGGGTGGAAGGTGCGTCCCGAATAGGTATAGCTGGCTTCGCCATACCAGGCGCTCAGGCGCGGCTGGGGCACTTCACGACCGAAGAGGAAGATCGTTTCCGCTTTCCAGGCGGTTTCTTCCTGCAGGCGCCGCAGGATATTGGCGTTCGACAGGCCCAGCGGCAGCTGGGTCATGAAGGACAGTTCGCCATCCTCGACGGGGATGGGTAGCAGTTCGGGCTGTGCAGCAAAGAGATCCATTCCGATATGATACGGGAATGGATAAACGACACTTCCTCTCTGCGCTGGCCGCGGCCGGCGCCCTTCCCCCCCTGGCCAACGCGGCACCGAAGTCCGCACGCGGACCAGCCCTGCTCACGGTCACCGGCGCCATCGCCAAGCCGAACCGCCCGGCCTTCGATCCTGTCATCGACCAGATGATGCACAAGCAGAAGCTGAGTTTCGATAAGGCTTTCGCTTTCGATTTCGCCGCGCTCAGCGCGCTGCCCGCGATAACGATCAAGCCCGTGCTGGAATACGACCAGAAGCAGCACACGCTGTCCGGTCCGTTGCTGGCCGACGTGCTGAAGGCGGCGGGCGCGCCGCTGGATGGCAGCACCAGACTGACCCTGCGGGCAGTGGATGGCTACGCCGTCGCCATCACGGTGGCGCAAGCGCAAGCCCAGCGCTTCATCGTCGCTACGCATATCGATGGCGCGGCGATGGCACTGGGTGGACTGGGTCCGCTATGGGCCGTCTACGAGCCCGGGCGCATTCCGGAAATGGCAAAGCGGCCCCTGGCGGAGCGTTTCGGCTCCTGCCCGTGGGCCCTCTATCACATTGATGTACAGACTGCCTGAATGATCAGGCGTAGGCTTCCGCCAGCGACATCACGCGCGGGGTGATGGCGATACCGACATCAGAGAAGATCTTGTTGATGATCGCCATATTGGTTTCGGCTTCTTCCGGCTTCCAGCCCTTGAAGAGGTCGGTGCCATCTTTGTGGAAGTGCAGGTCCAGCACCTTGCCGCGATCTTTATGGGTGTAACCCGAGCTGTGGGTTTGCAGGAAACCGCCGGCGGCCAGCGCTTGCAGCACAGCGGTCGGCGGATTGTCCGGGTCAGTCGCTATGTATACGCCGAAGGTCTTGCCAGGCGGCTTGGCGGCGATATCAACTTCATAGATGCCAGGTGCCTTGGTGACGGACGTGGACTTTAAAAATAACATAGCATTCCCCTGATTACTTTTTGTGACAACTCCAGATAGTCTAGCTTATTGCCTTACAGGAGCTTTGTCGATCTTCCGGGCCATATTTTTGCTGTGGCACAACAGATAATATAGTTAGGAGTCCTTGACAAGAATGGGCATTTCACTATACTTGCCGCCATGGACAAGCCTAGCAATTCCCCCTGGAGCGATACGCCGGACATCTCCGTCCGCATCGTTTCGGCCATTTCGCGCATCGGCACCGTGCTGCGGTCGGGCATGTGGGAGTTTGCGACCACGGAAAATCTGAACCCGACGCAGGCGGAAATCCTGCAGCTGCTGGCGGCGCGTCCTGAGGGCGTACGCCTGTCGTGGGTGGCACGCCAGCTGTCAATCTCGGCGGCCAGCGCCAGCGATTCCGTGGCGGCGCTGGTGAGCAAGGGCCTGGTCCGCAAGGCGCGCGCGGCCGATGACGGACGCGCCACCAGCCTGCTCCTGACGCAGTCCGGCATCGAGGTCGCCCAGCGCATCGCCGGCGCCACCGGCTTTGCCGACGAGGCTGTCGCTGCCCTGCCCGCCGCAACGCAGCAGCTGCTGCTGTCCGGCCTGCTTCAGCTCATTGGTCAATTGCAGCAAAGCGAGCGCTTCCCCGAACTGCGTGCTTGCCTGACGTGCAAGCATTTCCAGCCCAACCGGCATCAGAATCCAGACGCGCCGCATCACTGCGGCCTGGTCGGGAAACCGCTGCCGGTGAAACTGTTGCGTCTGGATTGCCCGGAGCATGAAGCGGCCGATCCGGCGGCGCTGCAAAAGAATTGGCAAGCCTTCGGATGAGGGCGGCCTTTTTTTGAGCCCTATTAATTAGGACTCCTACTTTA
Source organism: Pseudoduganella sp. RAF19 (assembly GCF_052114165.1). NCBI lineage: Bacteria > Pseudomonadati > Pseudomonadota > Betaproteobacteria > Burkholderiales > Oxalobacteraceae > Pseudoduganella > Pseudoduganella sp. RAF19. The sequence goes on from NZ_JBFREF010000009.1 coordinate 58,298, forward strand.
AATGAAAGGAAATACCATGTCCCGTGTATCTCTTGTTACCGCTGCTGCCGGCGAACGCGCTGAACTGCTGGGCCAGATTCAATCCGCTTTCGGCGCTACGCCGAATATGTTCAAGGCGGTCGCCAACTCGCCGGCCGCCCTGAAAAGCATGTGGGGCAGCTTTGGCGCCTTGGGCAAAGGCGTGATCGGCGCCAAGCTGGGCGAGCAGATCGCCGTGGCCATCGCCGACCGCAACGATTGCGAATACTGCCTGGCTGCGCACACGGCACTGGGACGCAAGGCTGGCGCCACTGCGCAGGAAATGAGCGCGGCCCAGGCCGGGGTCTCGGACGATCCGAAAACCGAAGCCGCGCTGCGCTTCGCCCTGGCCGTCGTCAATAACCGCGCCAAGATCAGCGATGAGCAAGTGCAGGATCTGCGCCGCGCCGGCTTTGGCGACGAAGAGATCGTGGAAATTCTGGCGCACGTGGCGCTCAACCTGTTCACCAATTATGTGAACGTAGCCTTCCAGGTGCCGGTCGATTTCCCCACCGTGCAGCTGCGCGTGAAATGATCACATTGCATGCCTCGGCGTGACTCAACACGCCTGCTCCCGTGGACCTTGCCGCCTTGCGCCGCAAGTATTCGAGCATCACGACGTGATGACACCGCGTGCGCTGGAAGTCTTCATTCACGAGAACCGCCTACCAATTCCGGTCGCGGTGGACGAGCCGGTGCCGGGCCATCCGCTGCCGCGCACCATGCGGCACTATGCGCTGAAAGGCACACCGAGCCTGCTGCTGTTCGGCCGCGACGGGGAACTGCGCCTGAATCATTTTGGCGCGCTGGACGATATGCTGGTGGGCCGCCTGATCGGGCAGCTGATGGCCGAGGCAGGGCCAGCGCATTAAGGCTTTTGCTTGCGCGCTGCCAGGGCGACTGTAGGTGGCACCAGCGCTTCGTAGAGCTGGCCAGTCGCGGCATCCCAGGCCGCGACTGCGTCCTGCTGACGCTTCACCGTCGCCATATCCCCGCGCGCTATCGGCCCGCTCAGGGCCGGCGCAGCGCCGAGACGGAACACATTCGCCATCGACTCCATGGCCAGCGGACGCGCCAGCTCGCGCGCCACGTCTTCCGGAATTCCTGCGGCCTGATAGGCACGCAAGGCGGCGTCCAGCACCGTCACGAGGTAATTGCTGGCGAAGACTGCCGCGGCGTGATACACCGTTTTGGCCGACGCATCGATCGGCACGACGCGCGCGCCGATGGCCGCCAGCGCGGGCTGCAGCACCGTCAGTGCCTGCGCATCGCCTTCCACACCGCAGAACGTGCCGTCGAAGGCCGCAGCGACCGCCTCCACATCAGCAAAGCTGCGGATCGGATGCACGCTGGCGACATGCGCGCCGGCGGCGCGTGCAGGCTGCAGCTTGTCCGAGGCCAGCGCACCGCTGCAATGGAATACAACCGCGCCGCGCAAAGGCACGGCGGCGGCCAGCATGGTGCAGGCGCGTGCAATCTGGTCATCCGGTACGGTCAGCATGTAGACGTCGGCAGGCGTCAGCGCGCCGTAGTGATTGAGCGCGTGGCCGGCGCCGATAAAGGCTGCTGCGTCGCGTGCGGAATCCGCGGAACGGCCGACGACATGGTTTACCTTGAAGCCGGCGCGCGTATGCAGCAGGCGGCCCAGCACACGGCCGACATGTCCGCCGCCAATCACGGTCAGGCTGCGCATCAGAATCTCGAACCTGGCTGCTTAAGAAACTCGACTTCCTCCGGCGTCGACTCGCGGCCAAGGATGGCGTTCCGGTGCGGGAAGCGGCCGAAGCGGCGAATCACTTCCAGGTGACGCCTGGCGTAATCGAGATTGTTCGCAAAAGCCGGCGCATCGGCAGCCAGCATGGTGAATAAATCGACGCAGCGGATCTGCACCGACAGATTCTCCGCATGCTCGAACGGCATGAACGAAAACGCGCGCTGCACGGCGGGCAAGGTCTGGTTGGCGCCCGAATCGTCAAGCGCCCTGGCCGCTTCGAGCGCCAGCGCGTCGCCAGCGAAAGCCTTGGCGGTGCCGCGATAGATATTGCGGGTGAACTGATCCAGCACAATGATCCGGGCCAGCGTGCCTTGCGTACCCTCGTCGTCCCATTGGCGCAGGCCGCCGGACAGGGCATCTTCGACCACGCCGCCGAACTGGCTGAAGATCAGCTGATCGAAGGCGTCATCCTTGCGGAACCACTCCGCGCGCTGCATATTGTGGCCCTTCACGCCAATCGGCAGGAACCAGAAATCCAGTACATCCTGAGCATTGATAAGCAAGCGAATCTCCTAGTTGCGGGCGTGCGTGACGCTGAAGCCGTCGATACCTTCGAAGTGCAGCATCTCGGCCGCCAGCTTGGACAGCGGCGCGCCGCTGCGCTTGCTCAACGCCAGCGCCACGAATTTCCAATCCTGCTTGCCGTCCACCATGCTGATGGTCAGCGAGCCGCCGGCAATCTGGTAACCGCGCGCCAGCGCCATCTCATGCAGCGCCTGTTCCTGCGGCTCGTAGCCCACCTTGAAGCGCATGGAAATGGCAATCGCATGGCGCGACGGCAGCCAGGCTTCGAGCCGGGTCAGGAAAATCATCGCCGCCGCGCTCAATGCGGCCAGGCCCATGGCGCCGAGATAGAAGCCGACACCGACCATGATGCCGATAACGGAAGACGCCCAGATCGACGCCGCCGTCGTCAGGCCACTGATATTGAAGCCTTCGCGCATGATCACGCCCGCGCCAAGGAAGCCGATACCGGTCACGATGCCCTGGATCACCCGGGTCGGGTCCGTACCCACCAGTTCCGTCATATGGCCGCCAAACCATTGCGTCGGATAGCCGCAGATCACGGTCAGCGTGGCCGAGGCCATGCAAACCAGCCCGTAGGTGCGCATGCCGGCCGCGCGGCCATGATATGAACGCTCGTAGCCAACCAGCAGGCCAAGCGCGAGCGCACCCAGGAGGTTCAACAGGATCAGCCCGTTGGTCGCCAATTCGCTGGACGACCAGTAAGCACTCAAGAATTCAATCGTTGGCATGGCGATTCTTTATTTTCCGGTTTTCTTGACCAACTGCTTTTCGAACGCCACATCCAGCTTGCTGACGCGCTTTGCTTTCTGCGGTCCCTGTGCGTTGACAAAGGCGACGAAGTCGTCCAGCTCCATCGGTGGGTTCAGCGGCTGGCTGTCCGGCGACTCGGATAGCAGGAAGTGGCCGGCGCCGGTGATCGTCATCGAATAGCCCTGGTTGCCGCTGCGTTCTTTCAAGCGGGCCAGCGCGTTGGAGGCTTTGGTAGAGCGTGCGCTCATATTTCTTTTGTCCTTTCTTCCAGCCAGGCCAGCGCATCACCGTTGATCAGGGGACTCACGCGCTCACGCACCGTGGCGTGGTAAGCGTTCAGCCACGCGATTTCGTCTTCACGCAGCAGCGCGCGGTCAATGCAGCGCGTGTCGATCGGACACAGGGTCAGTGTTTCGAAGCGCAGGAACTCGCCGAATTCCGACGTCCCGGCGGGCACGTTCAGCACCAGGTTTTCAATGCGGATGCCCCACTTGCCGGGGCGGTACACGCCAGGCTCGTTGGAGGTGATCATGCCGGGCTCCATGGCCGTATGCGCTTCCGGCGGGGTGGACGGCGAGATCGATTGCGGGCCTTCGTGCACGTTCAGGAAGTAGCCGACACCGTGTCCCGTGCCGTGACCGAAGTCGACTCCGGCCGCCCACAGCGGCGCCCGGGCGATGGAATCCAGCATGGGCGATTTGCAGCCACGCGGGAAATGCGCAACAGAGAGCGCGATCATGCCTTTCAGGACCAGCGTGAAGTCGCGCTTCTGTTCCGGCGTGATAGCGCCGACGCCGACCACGCGCGTCACGTCCGTGGTGCCGCCAACGTACTGGCCGCCGGAGTCGATCAGCAGCAGCCCATCGCCTTCGATTGCGGCGCATCCGGATTCGCTGGCACGGTAATGCATGATGGCGCCGTTGGCGCGAAAACCCGCAATGGTGCCGAAACTCGGGCTCACGAAACCGGGGCGGCGCTTGCGGAAGGACAGCAGGTGCTCGCCGACCTCATACTCATTCAGCTTTTCGCGTCGGGCCAGCGCGCCCTCCAGCCAGCAGAAGAACTCGGACAGCGCAGCGCCATCCTGCTCCATCGTGGCGCGGACATGGTCGGCTTCAACCTCGGTCTTGCGCGATTTGGCGAACGTGGTCGGATTCACGGCTTCAATCACGCGTACGCCCTGCGGCACGGCCTGGCGCGTGCCGTAAGTGATGCGGCGCGGGTCCAGCAGCAGCACGGCGTTCTGCGGCAGCGCGCTCAATGCGTCGGCGGCGCCAGCATAAGGACGGACGACAATGCCGTCAGCAGCCAGCTCGCCCGCCAGGTCGGCGCTGATCTTGCCGTCGGCGACAAATAGCGTGGCTTGCTGCGCATCGATCACGGCGTGCGACAGGAAAATCGGATTGAAATGCACATCCGAGCCGCGCAGATTGAACAGCCAGGCGATATCGTCCAGCGTCGAAATCAGATGGTGACTGGCGCCGGCCCGCGCCATTTCAGCACGCAATTCCGCCAGCTTGGTGCCGCGGCCTTTCGGCGCGTATGGCGGCAGATGTTCGTAGACCGGCTCCGTGGGCAGGCCTGGACGCTGGGTCCAGACTTCATCCAGCACATCCAGATCCGTGCGCAGCTTGACGCCTTTCGTCTCCAGCGCGGCCTGCAACAGGCGTGCAATGGATAAGCCTAGCACCGCGCCATCCACCGCTACAATCTGCCCTTCACGCATGGTCGCAGCCAGCCAGTCGATGTACTGCACGCTTGCGCCCGAGGTGATCTTCATGAGCTGCACGCCAGTGCCGGCCAGCTCGAACTCGGCCTGCGTCCAGTAGCGCCCATCGGTCCACACGCCTGCGAAATCGGCAGTGATGATAAAAGTGCCCACCGAACCGGTGAAATTGGACAGCCACTCGCGCCCCTTAAAGCGCGGCGGCAGATATTCGGAGAGGTGCGGATCGGCCGACGGCACCATCAGCGCGTCGACGCCATGGCGCTGCATGGCCTGCCGCAAAGCAGACAGGCGCGCCGGTACTGGATTGATCGAGTCTTTCATAGCGCGATGATACCGCGTATTAGGCTTCGAAGCGGCGCAGGCCTTCGAGGTCGAGGATGCGGATGCCGCCATAGTCCACGCGCACCAGGCCTTCGCGTTCAAGCACTTGCAGGGCCTGGTTGGCGCGCTGGCGCGAGGAACCGGACAGCAGGCCGATTTCTTCCTGCGAAATATGCACCAGGCGCTCAATGCCGGGGTAGAGGTGGCTATTGAAAAGCGAGGCCAGACAACGGGCCACGCGCGTGTCCGGGTCCAGCAAACGTTCGTTTTCCACCATGCCGATGAACTGTCCCAGCCTTTCATTGAGCTGCATCAACAGGAACCGGGTGAAAGGCAGGCTATTCTCCAGCAGGTGATGGAAGGTCGCGGCCGGCATGCGGGCGATGCGGCTGTCGCGCAAGGTCATGGCGTCGTATTTGCGGTGCTCATCCTTCAGCAGCGACCCTTCGCCGAACCAGCCGCCAGGCGGCACGCCGGTGAATGTAACGCTTTTCCCCGAGGGCGAGAAATTGTTCATCTTGACCATGCCGGAGATGATGCCGATCCAGTTATCCACCACTTCGCCCTTATGGCAGACGAAGCCGCCTTTAGGGATGAATACTTCATATGTGGTGGCTTCCACCAGCGCCATTTGCTCAGCTGTAAGAGTGCTGGCCCAGAGGGCGGCGTGCAGTGCTTCCTTCAGGCTGGGAGATTCCTGTTTCATTGTTGCGGCGCACCATCAAAATTCGTCGAATTGTCTTCGAAAAGACAACTTTGCCTAGATTCGCACGCTAATATCATCACACAAATTGCGGCCCCCACCCAAACAATGAGGATGCCTCTGTCTCGGCAGAGGACCAAGGAGACAACGGTGCAGCATGAGATGACTACTTTTCCGCGCTACTTGATTGAGCACGGAAAAAATAGGCCCAATAAGCCCGCCTTCCGCGAGAAGTATCTCGGCATCTGGCAGACCTGGAACTGGTCGCAAGTGAACGAGGAAATCCGCGCACTGGCATGCGGTTTGGCTGCACTGGGCTTCCAGCGCGGCATGAACCTGGCCATCATCGGCGACAACCGTCCCCGCCTGTATTGGGCAATGCTAGCAGCACAGTGCCTGGGTGGCGTGCCCGTTCCGCTGTACCAGGATGCGCCGGCGGCCGACATGTCCTTCGTGCTGGAAAACGCCGAAATTCAATACGCCATCGTCGAAGATCAGGAGCAGGTGGACAAGCTGCTGGAACTGATCGACTGCTGCCCCGCCATCGCCCACATCGCATACGAAGACGAGCGGGGCATGCGCAATTACACCCACAAGGAACTAATCTCTTACGCGAAATTACAAGAGCTGGGACGTGCTTACGACAAGCAAAACCCGGCCTTCTACGAGAGCGCCATCGCCACAGGCATGGAATGCGATAACGCGATCATTCTTTACACGTCAGGTACTACGGGGAAACCTAAGGGAGTGTGCCAGACGCACAAGGCCTTGATCGCAGCCGCCAACGGCGGCATTGGCTTCGACAAGCTGACCGACGAAGAGAACGTACTCTCCTACCTGCCGATGGCATGGGTAGGCGACTGCCTGTTCTCCTTCGCACAAGCCATGGTCGCGGGGTTCACAGTGAACTGCCCGGAATCGAGCGATACCGTTACGACGGATATGCGCGAGATCGGCCCCTCCTATTACTTTGCGCCCCCGCGCATCTTCGAAAACATGCTGACTCAGGTGATGATCCGCATGGAAGACGCGGGGACCATCAAGCGCAAGATGTTCCATCACTATATGGACGTTGCGCGGCGCTGCGGCGCTGATATCCTCGACGGCAAACCGGTAGCGATGTCCGACCGTGTCGAATATGCCATCGGCGATGTGCTGGTGTATGGTCCGCTGAAGAATGTGCTCGGCCTGTCGCGCGTGCGCGTGGCTTACACGGCGGGTGCGGCGATCGGTCCGGACCTGTTCAAGTTCTACCGCTCGATTGGCGTGAACCTGAAGCAGTTCTACGGCTCCACCGAAACCTGCGCCTACATCTGCTTCCAGCCGGACGGCAAGATCAAGTTCGACAGCGTGGGTCCGCCAGCGCCGGGCGTGGAAGTGAAGCTGGCCGCCAACGGTGAAGTGCTGGTGAAGTCGCCGACCATGATGGACTGCTATTACAAGCGTCCGGACGCGACCTGTGAAGCCATCGACGACGATGGCTATTTCCACACCGGCGATGCCGGCTTCTTCGACAACGATGGCCACCTGAAAATCATCGACCGCGCGGCCGACGTCGGCAAGATGAACAGCGGCGCCATGTTCGCGCCCAACTACATTGAGAACAAGCTGAAGTTCTTCCCTTTCATCAAAGAGGCGGTCAGCTTCGGCAACCAGCGCGATACCGTGTGCGCCTTCATCAATATCGATATGGAGGCTGTGGGTAACTGGGCCGAACGGCGCGGTATTGCCTACTCGGGCTACACCGACCTGGCGGCCAACAAACAGGTTTATGAACTGGTCAGGGAATGCGTCGAGAAGGTCAACGCAGACCTGGCTGGTGAAGCCCTGATGGGCGACACGCAAATCCACCGTTTCCTCGTGCTGCACAAGGAAATGGACCCGGACGATGATGAACTGACCCGCACGCGCAAAGTGCGGCGCCGCTTCATTGCCGACAAATACGCCGTGCTGATTGAAGCACTGTACGACAGCAAGCCTTCGCAATACGTCGAAACCCAGGTCAAGTTCGAGGACGGACGCACTGGCGTCGTATCCGCCGACCTGCAGATCTGGAACAGCAAGACCTTCCCTGTCGTGACCCGGCAGGCCGCATGAGCGAGGCCATTATGCAGATGAATGAACCGGATGCGATTGTGGACGCAGGGCGCAACGTCGGCCCGGTGATCCTGGATCTGCAGAATATTTCGCTGTCCTTCGGCGGCGTGAAAGCGCTCACAAATATCTCGTTCAATGTGAAGGAACACGAGATCCGCGCCATTATCGGCCCCAACGGCGCCGGTAAAAGCTCGATGCTGAACGTGATCAATGGGGTCTACCGCCCGCAGCAGGGCCAGATCATCTACCGCGGCGAACAGCGCAAGAATATGGACTGCTACCAGGCCGCAAAATCCGGCATCGCCCGCACCTTCCAGAACATTGCCCTGTTCAAGGGCATGACGGTGCTGGACAACATCATGACCGGCCGTAACCTCAAGATCAAATCGAACTTCCTGATGCAGACCCTGTACTGGGGACCGGCGCGGCGCGAGGAAATCGAACACCGCATGAAATGCGAAGAGATCATCGACTTCCTCGAAATCCAGCATATCCGCAAGACGCCGGTGGGCCGCCTGCCGTATGGTCTGCAAAAGCGCGTGGAACTGGGCCGTGCATTGGCCGCCGAGCCGCAGATCCTGCTGCTGGACGAGCCGATGGCCGGCATGAACGTGGAAGAAAAGCAGGACATGTGCCGTTTCATCCTCGACGTGAACGAGCAGTTCGGCACCACCATTGTGTTGATCGAGCACGATATGGGCGTGGTGATGGATATCTCGGACCGCGTGGTGGTGCTGGACTACGGCAAGAAGATCGGCGACGGCACTCCGGATGAAGTCCGCACCAACCAGGACGTGATCAACGCTTACCTCGGCACGGCGCACTGATATGAACATCAATTTCTTCTTCGAAGTGCTGATCGGCGGCCTGCTGTCCGGCGTGATGTATGCGCTGGTGGCGATTGGCTTTGTCCTGATCTACAAGGCTTCCGGCGTATTCAACTTCGCCCAGGGCGCCATGGTGTTCTTTGCCGCGCTGACCTGCGTCGGCTTCATGGACAAGTTCGGCATGCCGCTGTGGCTGGCGATTCCCGCCACGATTGTGGCGATGGTCATTCTGGGCTTCGTGATCGAACGCGTGGTGCTGCGGCCCCTGGTGAACCAGCCGGAAATCACGCTGTTCATGGCCACCATCGGCCTTGCCTTCTTCATCGAAGGCCTGGCACAGCTGATCTGGGGCTCGCAGGTGCACAAGCTGGATGTACCGATTGAAGACGTGCCGATGCAGTTCCTGATGGATAAGTTCAACATCATCGTATCCCAGTTCGATGTGACCGCGGCGGCCATCTGCGCCATCATGGTCACCATCCTCGCCCTGCTGTTCGCCAAGACCAAGGTCGGACGCGCCCTGCGCGCGGTGGCGGACGATCACCAGGCCGCGCTGGCTGTCGGCATACCGCTACAACGGATCTGGGGCATCCTGTGGGCGGTGGCGGGCATGGTGGCGCTGGTGGCAGGCCTGCTGTGGGGTGCGCGCAATGGTGTGCAGTTCGCGTTGACCTTCATCGCGCTGAAGGCGCTGCCGGTGCTGATCCTGGGCGGATTTACGTCGATTCCGGGCGCGATTGTCGGTGGCCTGATCATCGGCGCTTCCGAAAAGCTGGCGGAGGTGTATATCGGTCCGATGGTGGGCGGCGGCATCGAGGGCTGGTTCCCTTATGTGCTGGCCCTGCTCTTCCTGCTGGTGCGGCCTGAAGGCCTGTTCGGCGAAAAAATCATCCGGAGGATCTGAGCGATGTTCTACCGTGAAGCAGGACAATTCAAGACCAGCTACGAGACGGACGGCCAGATCCTGCCGATCCGCCAGGACCGCATGGCGCTGATGGTGACGCTGGGCGTGGCGCTGCTGGTGCTGCCTTTCGTGTCCTCGCCCTACGTCCTGTCTGCGATCCTGATTCCTTTCCTGATCTTTTCGCTGGCGGCCCTGGGCCTCAATATCCTGACTGGCTATGCGGGACAGCTGTCGCTGGGGACGGCTGCCTTCATGGCGGTCGGTGCCTTCGCGTCGTATAACTTCGTGCTGCGCATTCCCGGCATTCCGGTGCTGCTGGCCTTCGTGCTGGGTGGCCTGAGCGCCGCGCTGGTCGGCATGGCGTTCGGCCTGCCTTCGTTGCGCATCCGTGGCTTCTATCTGGCCGCCGCCACGCTGGCAACGCAGTTCTTCGTGGTGTGGTGCCTGACCAAGATCGGCTGGCTGACCAATTACAGCTCGTCCGGCGTGATTACCGCGCAGAAGATGGAAATCCTGGGCTATACCTTTGAGACGCCGGAGAGCAAATACCTGCTGGTGCTGGTAATTGTGGCCATCATGGCCCTGCTGGCGAAAAATATGATCCGCTCCAATGTCGGCCGCTCATGGATGGCCGTGCGCGATATGGACGTGGCGGCCGAAGTGATCGGCTTCCGCCTGATGCGCACCAAGCTGCTGGCCTTTGCCGTCAGCTCCTTCTACTGCGGCGTGGCCGGCGCCCTGTACGCTTTCGCCTACCTCGGCACGGTGGAACCGGAGGCCTACAACCTGGAGCTCTCCTTCCGCATCCTGTTCATGATCATCATTGGCGGCGTGGGTTCCGTGCTGGGGTCCTTCCTCGGCGCGGCCTTCATCGTGTTGCTGCCGGTGTTCCTGAACGTGCTGGCGCACGGTCTGGCCTTGCCAACCACCGTCGCATCCAATCTCGAACTCATGGTATTCGGCGCTTTGATTATTTTCTTCCTGATCGTGGAACCTCACGGTCTGGCGCGTTTGTGGCAAATCGGTAAAGAGAAACTTCGCCTGTGGCCTTTCCCGCACTGAGCGATCCATAACTATTCATGGAGACACATAAATGAAGATGAAATCTCTGGTACTCGGCATCGCAACCGCTTGCAGCATCGTCACCAGCAGCGCCTGGGCTCAGCCCACCGAGCAGTTTGTTGCCTTGCCTTCCTACCGAGTGGGTCCTTATGCAGCGGGCGGTTCCGGTTTTTATGGCGGTATGATCGATTACTTCAACCTGGTCAATGCCAATGGCGGCGTGAACGGCGTGAAGATCTCGTGGGAAGAATGCGAAACTGAATACAACCCGTCACGCGGCGTGGAGTGCTATGAGCGCCTGAAGACCAAGAACGGTGGCGCCACCGGCGTCGAGACACTGTCCACCGGTATCGCTTACGGCATCCTGGACCGCCTGCCGGCCGACAAGGTGCCCATGACCACCCTGGGCTACGGCCGTTCGGATGCAGCGAACGGCAAGGTGTTCCCGTATGTGTTCCCGCTGGTGTCCAACTACTGGAGCCAGGCGGCGGCCATGATCAAATACCTGGGCGACAAGCACGGGGGCATGCAGAACCTGAAGGGCAAGAAGATCGTGCACCTGTACCACGACTCGGCCTTCGGCAAGGAACCCTTGCCAGTGCTGGAAGCGCTGTCCAAGGAATACGGTTTTGAACTGATCAAGATCCCCGTCGCACCACCGGGCAGCGAGCAGCAATCGCAATGGCTGCAGATCCGCCAGGCCAATCCTGACCACGTAATCCTGTGGGGCTGGGGTGTGATGAACTCCGTCGCCATCAAGACGGCGCAGCGCAACGGCTTCCCGCGCGACAAAATGCTGGGCGTTTGGTGGGCCGGTTCGGAAGAAGACACCGTACCTTCGGGCGAGGCTGCCAAGGGCTATACGGCCATGACGTTCAACACGCCGGGCAATTACCCGCTGCTGGACGATTTGAGGAAGAAGGTTTACGCGGCCGGCAAGGGCAACCTGGCCGACCAGTCGCGCATCGGATCGGTGTACCACATGCGCGGCCTGACCGCGGGCGTGATGTATGTGGAAGCAATGCGTGCCGCGCAGGAGAAATTCGGCAAAGGAAAGCCGGTCTCGGGAGAGCAGTTGCGCTGGGGGTTTGAGAATTTGAACGTGGATGAGGCCCGCCAGAAGGCCCTCGGCGTGTTCAATATGTTCCCTCCTGTGAAAACCAGCTGTGATGACCATGAAGGCTCGGGTGCCGTGAAGGTGCAGCAGTGGGATGGCAAGAAGTGGGTCGCGATAACTCCGAATTGGGTGATCGGCGATAAAGCGCTGGTACGCAAGCTGACCGATGAGTCGTCGGCCAAGTACGCAGCCGAGAAGAAAATTACTCCGGCCTGTCTGAAGTCATGAGCACACTGCACCCAGCAACCGCTGCGACGGCCCCTCAGGCCGCCGCAGCGCCGCAGCCCTACCTGTCGGTGAACAATATCGAGGTGATCTACGACCACGTGATCCTCGTGCTGAAAGGCGTTTCGCTGCAAGTCCCGCAGGGCAAGATCGTCGCCCTGCTGGGCGCCAACGGCGCGGGCAAATCGACCACGCTGAAGACCATTTCGACCTTGCTGCGCAATGAACGCGGCGATGTGACCAAGGGCGAGGTGCTGTTCAAGGGCGAACGCATCGACCAGCTCACGCCAAATGAGCTGGTACGGCGCGGCCTGTCGCAGGTGATGGAAGGACGGCACTGCTTCGGCCACCTGACCATCGAAGAAAACCTGCTGACCGGCGCCTTCACCCGCAACGAATCGCGCGCCGCCTTGCGCGATTCGCTGGAAAAGGTCTATCACTACTTCCCGCGCTTGAAAACGCGCCGCAGCAGCCAGGCCGGCTATACCTCCGGTGGCGAGCAGCAGATGTGCGCCATCGGACGGGCGCTGATGGCCAAGCCTTCCATGATTTTGCTGGACGAACCTTCGATGGGCATCGCGCCGCAGATCGTCGAAGAGATCTTCGGCATCGTGAAAGACCTGAACGTGAAGGAGAACGTGTCCTTCCTGCTGGCCGAGCAGAACACCATGGTGGCGCTGCGCTACGCGGATTTCGGCTACATCCTGGAGAACGGCCGCGTGGTGATGGAAGGCGAAGCTTCGGAGCTGGCGAACAACGAAGACGTGAAGGAATTCTATCTGGGCATGTCCGGCGCAGGCCGCAAGAGCTTCCGGGACATGAAGTTTTACCGCCGCCGCAAACGCTGGCTGGCCTGATCAAGAGACGCATGAATATCAAGCAAGCGAAGGAATTCTGCCGGTGCCTGCCCGGCGCAACGGAAGACATCAAATGGGTGGATCACCTTGTGTTCTCGGTCGGCGGCAAGATGTTTGCCGTCACCGATGTGGACGCGAAGGCTACCAGCATCCGGTTCAAGGTCGATGACGACCGCTTCCTGGAGCTGACGGATCGCCCGGGCATCATCCCCGCGCCCTATCTGGCGAAATCGCGCTGGATAAAGGTGGAAGACATCAAATCGCTGAACGACGCGGAAGCAAAAGAGCTGCTGCAGCGCGCGCACGAGCTGATATTCGCAAAACTGACCAAGAAACTGCAAAGAGAAATCGAAGGAGCCGCATGATGGCCGACACCCTCGACAGCCTGGAAACCCGCGCCCCTGAACAGCGCGAACGTGAGCTGATGGCACGCCTGCCGCAGCTGGTGGCGCATGCGAAGTCGGCACCGGGATGGTCGCGCATTCTTGCCGGCGTCGACGCAGCGGCCGTCACCAGCCGTGAAGCACTGGCCAGGCTGCCGGTCACGCGCAAGTCGGACCTGAAAGGCTTGCAGCATATGGCGCCGCCCTTTGGTGGACTCACCAGCACCGAACCGCGCCAGCTCGGACGCATCTTCATGTCGCCCGGCCCCATTTTCGACCCTGAAGGACGCGGCAGCGACTGGTGGCGCTTTGCGCGTCCCATGTACGCAGCGGGCGTGCGTGCGGGCGGGCTGCTGCAGAACTGCTTCTCGTATCACTTCACCCCGGCTGCCTTCATGGTGGAAGGCGGTGCAGCGCGCATCGGCTGCACGGTGATTCCTGCCGGTACCGGACAGACGGAGCTGCAGGTGCAGGCGATGTCCGAGCTGAAGCCTGATACTTATGTTGGCACACCGTCCTTCCTGAAGATCATCATCGAGAAAGCGCAGGAAACCGGCGCCGATATTGGCAGCGTGAAGCGCGCCATTGTCAGCGCGGAGGCCTTGCCGGAGTCGCTGCGCCAGTGGTTTGCCGCACATGGCGTGCAGGACGTGGTGCAGACTTACGGCTCCGCCGATGTAGGTAACATCGCCTACGAAACCAAGAGTAACGGCAAGGTCAATCCCGGCCTGGTACTGGACGAGGAAGTGATCCTGGAAATCGTGCGCCCCGGCTCAGGCGAGCCCGTAGCACCGGGCGAAGTGGGCGAAGTCGTGGTGACCGTCTTCAATCCCGACTACCCGCTGGTGCGCTTCGCAACGGGCGATCTGTCTGCCGTGCTGACCGGCGCAGCGCCTTCGCCTTGCGGCCGCACCAACACGCGCATCAAGGGCTGGATGGGCCGCGCGGACCAGACGACCAAGATTCGCGCCATGTTCGTGCATCCCTCGCAGGTGCACGAGATCACGCGCCGCCATCCACAGGTGCTGAAAGCGCGCCTTGTGGTATCAGGAAAAATCGCCGATGAAGTCATGACCCTGCACTGCGAAGTCGCCGATCCCGCAGCGCACAATGCGGCGCCGGACATCATCGCCAGTATCCGCGAGGTCACCAAATTGCGCGGCGAAGTGCAATTCGCGACGCATGGCAGCCTGCCAAATGACGGCAAGATCATCGACGATGTGCGCGATTACAGTTGAATAACGCAGAGATAACGCGGCCTGTGGCGTAAAACCAACTTATCCTGCGACAGCTGGGCAGATGGCGGATAATGAAAGCCATTCATCACCCAGTCGTTAAGTAGGCAGATTATGCAAGAGTTCCATCACAATCGCGCCCGCGCGCTGATCGAAAACGCGGAAGAGATCTTTGACAAGGAAGCCGTGCAAGCATCCGTGCGCCGCATGGCCGACTCCCTGAACGAACGCTTCGGCGATCCCGCCAGACAGGAGTTCCCGCTGGTGCTTGGCGTGATGGGCGGCGCTGTTGTGTTCACCGGCAGCCTGCTGCCGCAACTGACCTTCCCGCTCGAATTCGATTACATCCACGTGAGCCGTTATGGCGACGACGACCAGGGCGGCAAGGTGGTGTGGAAGGTCGTGCCGCGTCCCACCGTGTCCGGCCGCACCGTGATCGTGCTGGACGATATCCTGGACGAAGGCGAAACCCTGGCACACGTGAAAGCGCGCCTGCTGGAGATGGGCGCCAAGGAAGTGATCATCGCCGTCTTCGCGGACAAGAACATCGGCAAGATCAAGCCGGTGAAGGCCGACCTGGTCGGTCTGACTATTCCGAACCGCTTCGTGGTCGGTTTCGGCATGGACGTCTACGGCTACTGGCGCAACCTGCCGGGCCTTTGGGCGATCCGCGCCGAGGATCTGAACACCCGCTAAGCGGGCAGGCGAATCACGGCGTTCAAGCCGCCTTCGGGATGGTTGGCGAGCATCAGCTTGCCGCCATGTCCTTCAATGATGCCGCTGGCGATGCCCAGCCCTAAGCCCATGCCGGCGCCATTGCGCTCGCGGCCGTGGTCCAGGCGCACGTATGGCTCCAACAGACTGGCGACCGCATCTTCCGGCACACCCGGACCGTGGTCGCGCACCGCGATCTCCGTCCACTCCTCACTGGCGCACACGCTGATCTCGGCGCGCTCGCCGTAGAACAGGGCGTTATCGAGCAGGTTGCCAATGGCACGCTTCAGCGCCAGCGGTTTGCCACGTACGGTGATGCCGCTTGCCTCATACGCCACGCTATGGCCAGCCAGCTCCGCGCTGCGCACCAGGCGGCGTATCAGCGTATCCAGCTTCACCTCGGCCGGATTCTCGTGGATATCGCTGTCCTTCACACATTGCAGCGCGCCTTTCACCATCACGTCCAGCTCATCGAGGTCTTCTTCGAAGTCGTTGCGCAGTGCATCGTCATCCAGCAGCTCGGCGCGCAGCTTCAGGCGGGTGATGGGCGTGCGCAGATCGTGCGAGATGGAGATGAACAATCGTTCGCGGTCCTTGATGTAGCGGGCAATCCGCTCGCGCATGGCGCCGAAGGCACGCGCCGTGTTGACGAATTCGCGGCTGCCCGTTTCCGGCAGCGCCGGCGCATTTTCATCCTTGCCGAAAGCCTCCGCCGCATCGGACAGCGCCGCCAGCGGGCGTGTAATCGAGCGCACCATCAGGAAGGACAGCAGCAATACGACCGCCAGCGACGCACCCTGCACTACCAGGCGGTCCGGCGACAGCGGGTCATTCGAATTCAGGAAGTACGGGTTAGGCATCAGCGTGGCGAGATAGAGCCAGTTACCCGGTTCGAGTTCGGTCTGAATGACGACGATGGGTGCGGGATCGGGCTTCAGCAGCAGGATGTGGCGCACCCACGCTTCCGGCAGATCGCCGACATGGATGCCGTCCGGCGACACCACCAGCTGATCTGGCCAGGCAAAGGCCAGGCGCGGCTTGGTTTCGCCCGGCAGATCGTTGCGCAGCCTCGCGTCCAATGCAGTCAGCGCCGTTTGTGCCAGTGCCTGCGGTGCGATTTCCCGTACCGTCACTTCAGCGCGATTCAGCGCGACATAGAAGCGTGTGCCGCCCATTTCGCGGAACTGCTGGATCAGCAGGCTGCGGTAGCTGGGCGGCAGGCTTTTGAAGAAGCGGATCGAACTGGCCGCGCCCTGCCCCAGATACTGCGCGGCTGACTTCACGTCCGCTTCCGTCTTGGCGCGCAGCTGCGTGGCCCAGATCACGCTGGCCACGATCTGCGCCAGCAGCAGCCCCGCCACCATCACGAGCGACAAGCGGGCCAGCAGCGATTGCGGCCAGAATCTACGCATGGGTGACATCGACCGTGGCCGAGAACACATACCCCGCGCCGCGCACGGTCTTGATCAGCATGGGCTGCTTGCCGTCGTCGTTCAGGCGCAGACGCAGGCGGCTGATTTGCACGTCCAGCGAGCGGTCCAGCGGGCCGGAATCGCGGCCGCGCGTCTCTTCGCACAGCAGGCTGCGATCCAGAATCGTGCCCGGATGTTCCACGAAATACTTCAGCAACTGGAAGTCCAGCCCCGTCAGTTGCACCGGCGCGCCTTCGCTGTCCACCACGGTGCGCTCCAGCAGGTCCAGCGTGAAGCCGTTGAAGTGATAGGAACGCACCGAGGCCGCAGGCTCATTGGATGCGCGGCGCAGAATGGCCTTGATGCGCGCCAGCAGTTCACGCGGGCTGTATGGTTTCGCGATGTAATCGTCCGCACCAAGCTCCAGTCCCACCACACGGTCGGTTTCATCGGAACTGGCGGTCAGCATGATGATCGGCAGATTGGAGCGCTTGCGCACGATGCGGCACAGCGCAAAGCCGTCGGTATCGGGCAGCATCACATCCAGGATCACCATCGACAGCTGCTCGGCATGTGTGTGCAGCTCGGCCAGGAAGCTCTCACCGTTGTGGGCGAGAATCACTTCGTACTGGTTCTTTTCAAGATAAGTCTTGAGCAGCAGGCGGGTTTTCTGGTCGTCGTCAACAATGAGTATCTTGCGTGCCATGATCAGATCCTTATTTGTGCGAGCGGATGTTCAGCGTGCGCAGAATGCCGCCGAGGCGGCGCTGCGTGTCGGCGGGCGTGACGCTGTCGTCCATGTAGTAGCGGTGCAGTTCGGCGATGATGGCATCGCGGCTTTCTTCGTCGGCGGCCATGCGGTGCACGAGGCTGGGCGCCTGCGCGGATGCACCGCGCGCAAAGCTGCGCCAGGATGAGCGCGCGCAGCTGTCCATGGCGGCCGGATTAGCGTCGCGGCGCACCGGCACCGAACCCTTTGCGGCGTGGTATTGCAGCTGCGCGGCTTGCGTTACGGCGACTTTGGCCAGCTTTTCCTGCGCGGGCTGGTGGGCGTAATCGTTGACGAACATCGACAGCGTATCGACGCTGTAGAGATGGTACTTGTCGGTACCCGGCATGGCTGCACAGCCGAATTCGACATCGGTAGCCAGCCCCATTTCATTCAGCTCCGCCTTGGCCCAGTCGCCCATGACGAACATGGCCGCCTCGCTGCGTGCGAAACGTTTCGCAGCCTCGGTCCATGGCTGCTCGTCGGCCGGGTTCAGCATCCAGGCCTTCATCGCGCGAAGGCGAAGCAGCGCCTCGGCAAGACGCGGATCGTTCGCTGCCTGCGGGCTGCGGCGCACGAACAGCTCGCGATAAAATTCCGGGCCGCCGGAAGCCAGTACGAGGTTTTCAAACAATGTGGCAACCTGCCAGGGCTCACTGCTTTGTACCAGCGGCGCCACGCCTGCTGCACGCAGCCGGTGAGCGGCCTGCTCGAATTCTTTCCAGCTCGCGGGCGGCACGAGATTCAGGCGTGCGAACAGTTTGCGATTGTAGAAAAGTGTATTGATGCGATGGATACCGAGCGGCGCAGCGACCACGTGGCCGCGATGCTGAACCAGATCGCGCACGGTGGGGAACAGCACATTGCTCCAGTTGCCGGCATTCGCCACGCTATCCAGCTCCAGCAGCAATCCCAGCTCGGCCCACTCGCCGATGGAAACGCCGATGATCTGCGTGGCGTCCGGCGCATCGCCCGCCAGCACGCGGCTGCGCAGCACCTTGCCGGCGCCGAGGCCCGCCCCACCGGGAATGGCCGCATCCTGCCACGTGACACCTTCATCGGCCAGGCGTGCAGCCAGCACGTTGGCGCCATGGCGCTCGCTGGCCGAAGTCCACCAATGCAGCACTTGCAGCGATGGCGTAGTCACCGCCTGGCTTGAAGGCGATACCACGATAAAAGAAAAAGCGAGCAACCGCGCCAGCCGCGCGATCTGCAAACGCCGGTTGGTCCTTGGCACCCGCTACTCCAGCAGATAACGATCTGCTAATTCTATCTCCATGACGTCATCTTGTGGCCTTTCACGGCATAGAACAGGATCATTGCGTAGCATGGCAGCAGCACCCAGTACGCCGCTTGTGAACTGGACAGATCAGACAAGTGCCCGTAAATCATCGGCAGCAGCGCACCACCCGCGATGCCCATGATGAGCAAAGCCGAGCCGCTGGCGGTGTATTTGCCCAAGCCATTCAGCGCCAGGGGCCAGATTGCAGGCCACACCAGCGCATTCGCGAAGCCCAGCATGGCGAGAAACATCACAGTGTCCGGCACTGCCGGCACGCCTGCCCAGCCCAGCATGGCGCTCGACAGCGCGCTGCCCGCCGAGGAGGCTTGCGTCACGCCGAACGAGAATACCATGCCGCACAGCGCGGACAGCAGCAGCGCGTGCTTTTGCGACAGCCAGCGCGGCACCGCAACGATGCCGACCACATAGCCCGCCATCATGAAGGCCATGGTGTAAGACGTGAGCACGCCGAAATTCTCCACACGCAGGCTACGGCCATACAGGCCAATCGTGTCGCCGGCAATCACTTCCACGCCGACGTAGACGAACAGCGCCAGCGCGCCCAGCACCAGCTGGGGAAATTGCAGCACGCCCCAATGCGAGCCCGAATGGCCGCCCACTTCCGCCTCTTCCGGAATTTCGCGCAACGGCGAGAAGCGCACCACGACCGCGATGGCGAACAGGCCCGCGGCCATTGCGGCATAAGGAAACTCCAGCCGCTGACCCAGCTCGCTGCGCAGCGCAGCGCTGGCCGCCGCATCCAGTGTGGCCAGCGCCGCATCGGAATAGCGGCTGATACCCGACAGCATCATGCTGCTGAAGGCCAGCGGCACCAGCACGCCCGCCGTCTTGTTGAAGAAGCCCATGATGCTGATGCGCATGGCCGCGCTCTCGCGTGCGCCGATGCAGACAATGTAGGGATTGATGGCTGTCTGCATCAAGGTCATGCCGCTGGCCAGTGTGAACAGCGCCAGCAGGAACAGGCTATACCAGCTGCTGCGCGCGGCCGGAATAAACAGCAGTGCGCCCAGGCCCATGATCGCCAGGCCAAGCGACATACCATTCTTGTATCCCACGCGCCGCAGCACGGCGGCGGAAGGCAACGCCATCAGGGTGTAGGCGATGTAGAAAGCGAACGTGACCCACAGCGACTGAAAGTTATTCAGATTGCAGACGATTTTGAGGAAGGGAATCAGCGATCCGTTCAGCCATGTAGCGCAACCGAGAATGAAAAACATGAGGCCAACGAAAAGCATGGCCACCACTACGTTACCGGCTGGAGAAGCGGCCGGCACGGCCAGCTTGAGAGTCTGATCTTTGTGCATGTGAATCCGTGGAGCGAGGAAGGAGAAGCCTCCCCCGCCACCGGGGGAGGCTGTGCAGCGGTACTGCGTATCAGAACTTGGCGCGCAGGCCGATGCTGTAACGCGCACCGTTTTCGTACACGCCGACCGGCAGGCCGTCCGTGGTATTGGTGCGGATTACTTCATTGCCGATATTGACGGCCGTGGCGAACAGACTGATTTGCGGCGTGATGTCGTAGTTCGCCGTCGCGTCCCACTGGCCGTAGGCGCTGGTCACGTCCTGGCCACCTTCGTCCAGACCACCATAGGATTTGGAGCGGTAGTTGTACGAGACGCGGAAGCTGTAGCGGTTCTTCTCGTAGTACGCGCTGGCGTTCAGCTGGTTGCGCGAGTTGCCGATCACATTCAGCTTGCGGCCGCCCGCCACCGCGCCGGTCTTGGCATCGGTGAAGGTGTAGTTCACGATAGTACCGAAGCCCGTGTTGCCGAAGGCTTGCTGCCATTGCAGTTCCAGTCCGTTCACTTTGGCGCCGTTGTCGGCATTGTGCGGCCGGGTCACCGGACGCTGCACGCCGGCCACGTTCTCCATCGCGGTCGAAGTGTAGATGAAGGTGTCCAGCTGCTTGGTGAACAGGGTAGCGGACAGCAGCGACGCATCAGCGAAATACCATTCCGCGCCAATCTCGAACTGGTTGGCATGATAAGGCTTCAGCAGCGGATTACCTGCGGTGGCAGCGTTCGTGGTGCCGCTGACTTCCGTACTTGCGCTCAGATCGCTGAAGGTGTTACGCGCCATGACACGCGAAGCGGCAGCGCGCACCAGCAAATCCTTGCGCAGGTCGTACACCACGTTCACGTTGGGCAGGAACTCGGAATAGCTGCGCGGCACTTCGCCCAGCACGTAATTGCCGTTGCCGCTCAGGTCCTGGTACGCCTCGGAAGTCTGCTTGGTGTGCACGAAGCGTCCACCGACATCGCCGCGGAATTTGTCGTAGGCGAAGTCGGCGCGCACATAGGCCGCAGCGATCTTCTCCTGGATGCGGTAATACTCGCCCTTTGCTTCCGCATACGACATCGCCTTGTCGTACATGGTGAAGCCTTTGCTCGCGGCCAGGCCGTCATCCACCCAGGCGAACTGGGTCAGCGAGCCCGCCGTGGCGGCGGCCTGGCTGATCATCGGCGATGGACCAGTGGACAAGTCAGCCAGCGAATACGAGATCCAGCCTGGGCTACCCGGACCGGCAGTGCCGATGGTGCGATGATTCTGCACGGTGTTGTCGCGGTATTTCACACCGACCTTGATGGCCTTGATGAAGGCGTTGTCGAGATCGAAGGTCAGGTCGGCCTGGCCGTAGTTCTCCTTGCTCTCCATGCGGCGAATCCAGTCGCGCGCACTCTGCAAGGTCAGCTTGGTGGGGTCGAGCGGATTCATGTCGAGGTACTTCACCTCGTAGGTGTCCGGTGCGATATTGATGGTGGCGCGCGTATTCCCGGTGAACCAGAAATTGCGGTCATGCAGGCTGCCGCCCGCGCCGGACGTGGTGCCGGCCTGCGCGTGCAGCTTCCAGCCATTGCCGTCGTAGGTGCCGTCGAAGTCCAGCACTTTGGATTTCACATAAGCCTGGCGGTAAATCGGCTCGAACGATACACCAGTGGTTGGGCCGACAGTGCCGCCGACCACGGCCTTGGTGCCATCGCCGGTGGTGATGAAGCGCGGATCGGTAATGTGGATCGTGTTGGTGGAATCCGCCAGGCCACCGATTTGCCACAGGTAGTTCTGGTTGTTGTTATCCATGTCCATATAGGAATGGAGGTAGTGCACGGACACATCGGATTCCGGCGTCGGGCGCAGCTGCAGCGTGAGATCCTCGGTGGTGCGCTTGCGGTCCTGGCGGAAGATTGGCGTACCACCGCCCCAGGAAGCGTATGCGTTCGGCGTCGCGACGCCATGCTGGTCGACGATGGCGTACTTGGTGGCGTCGGTGAAGTCCTCCAGGCCGTCGCGGCGCATGGTACGCTCCTGGCGGCTCAGAGCCAGCAATACGCCCAGAGTCTTGCTCTCATTGATCCAGTTGGCCAGGCCCGATACCTGCGGGTCGGTTTTCTTCGGCAGGTCGCTATAGGTTGCTTCGACAGAGGCCTGCAAAGTCAGCGGCTTCTTGAACTGAAGCGGTTTGCGGGTCTTCACGATCACCAGGCCACCGATACTGCCTTCGTCCAGATCTGCCGATGGGCTCTTGTAGACATCCAGGCTGCCCACCAGTTCGGACGGCAGAATGTCGTAGTTGAAGCCGCGGCTTTGCGAGTCGTTCTTCCACCAGTAAGCGGAGGCGACGGACTGGCCGTTCAGCTGCGTCATGTTGAGGTTCTTGTCCGTGCCGCGCACGAAGATATCGCGGCCTTCACCCCAGGTGCGGTCGACCGAAATGCCGGGCACGCGCTGCAGGGAATCGGCTACGTTCTTATCCGGGAATTTGCCCAGGTCCTCGGCGGTAACGGTATCGACCACGTTCAGCGCATCGCGCTTTTCCGCCAGGTTCTTCTTGAGCGTTTCCTTGATGCCGCGAACTTCCACCGTCTGCAGCGCATCGTCGCCTTCCGCGGCGTGTGCGCCATGCAGCGCGAGCGTGCCAAGCACCACAGCGATCAGCTGCGGCAAGCGTTTTTTCCTAAGCAGTGCCTCACTCATTTGCGTACCCTTGTCGTTATTCGAATCTGCAAAAAAATCCCCGGAATACTCCCATTACCGGGGCCAACACACTTGGGGGAGTGTGATCAGTTCTGTTGCGGCTTGTACCACTTCGCAAAACCGGCCTGAATCCGCGACGCCGCCTCGCGCGCACCGAGCTTGCCGTTCAGGACCTGCGCGTTCACGCTCCATAGCTCGCTCTCCATATTCGGCAAGCCGCGGTTCATGATCAGTGCATTCAGGCGGAAATTCGAATCGCAGCTGCTGCGCCATGCAGCCATCTGCTTGGCCAGCGGGTCATGCACTGCGATGAGGTGATTGGACAGCGTGAAGAAGCCGATCACGCGGTTGGTGTAGAGGTCAGCGAACTCCTGAGATCCCATCCAGGCCAGCAGCTTGTAGGCATCGGCCTTGTTGCGCGATTTGCGGTTGATGCCGATGCCGATATCCATGTGGTCGGAGATCTGGCATTTGTCGCCCGCATGCTGAAGCGGTGGTGCAAATACACCCAGCTCCAGGTCGGGGAACTGGTTGAAGTAGGCGATGTCCCAGGAACCGGCGGGATAGATGGCCGTATTCCCTTGTGCGAACTGGGCCTGGCTGTCGCGGTATGTCTGCACCGGCGCCGACTTGGGCATGTAGGCGGCAAGGCGCGATTCGAACTCGAAGGCGGCCAGGAATTGCGGGTCGGTGAAGCGCGCCTGGCCATCGATCAGGGCGCGGCGGCCCTGCTCGCCGTTCCAGTAATTGGGGCCGATATTGGTGAACACCGTCTGGCTGGACAGCCACTGGTCGGCGGTGCCTAGCGCCAGCGGGGCGTATGGGCTCTTGCGGACGGCATCCAGCACGCCGAAGAATTCAGTCTCCGTTGCGGGCACCTGCAAATTCAGCTTCTTGAAGATCTTTTTGTTGTACAGGAAGCCGTGGATCACCGACGCGACCGGCATGCAGAAGGTGTCCTTGCCATCGTCCGTCTGCCAGGCGACCAGTGCGCCGGGCGCGAAGTTCTCCATGCCGGCCTTGCCGTTCAGCTTTTCCAGATAGCCGCGGCGGTATAGCAGCAGCGAGGTATCGAAGGGACGGCAGGCCAGCACGTCGCCCGCCGTCCCGTTGCCGAGCCGCGCGGCCAGGCTGGTGTCGTATTCGGTCGGTGCCGTCGGCGAGAATTTGACCGTGATGCCGGGATGCTTACGCTCGAAGGCCGGCAGCAGAACGGTTTCCCACAGCACCTTGTCGTCCTCGCGCCAGCTTTCCAGCACGATGGTCCCGGCGCGGGCGGTACTGGCGCACAGCATGGCCAGGCAAAGTACGGCGCGCAGGGAGCGGCGGGTTGGCACGGTGGGGTCTCCTCGGGTTGTTGTCGTTCAGTAAATTCATGCTAACACCCGAAAAAACGTGACACCAGCGCGCACGCCAACGCATAGCCTAATTCATAAGCTTATGATTTTGTTGAGGATTTTTAAAATGCGGCGCTGCGCCGCTTACATAACTTTACAGAGCGCCCGCCGGGGCCCGTAAAACCGTGAGACGTGATGTAAGCCAGGCTTACAAAACTTAACAAGATGAGCGCAATACTTACGCAAAAGATGGGGCAAGGTTGCAACGCCCTGCCCCCAAGGGAGAAAACTACAGATCCAGCTTCGAGATTTTGGTGCCTTCCAGGCTCACGCCAGCCATCAGGCCCGCGTTGGTAAGCACCATGGCTTCCACAGGCTGGGTGGCGGTGGTGGTATCGACTTCGCCATTGGCGCCGACTTTGAGCACGGCCACGGTGCCGTCCACACCTGCGGTCCAGCCGGAGCTGGCGCGGAACTTCTCCAGCGCGTCGCGGGTCATGAAGAGGATGATGATTGCTTTGGATTGGGCGCCTGCCTGCAGGCCCACCGATACGCTGCCCATGCTGTAATAGCCGCTAGGACGGCCGCCGGTGATCAGCACGCCTTTGCCATACTCGCCGCCGACAATCAGGCCCGCATTGACCACGTTCGGGAACACCAGGGCGCCATTGGATTTGGCCACCAGCTCGCGCGAGCCTTTGACCTCTTTGTAAAGGCGATCCAGGGTGGTGTCCGCGCCGCGCACGATGTCCGCCCGCTGGTCGGCGGCAGGCGCCTTGTTGGCCGTGGTGGTGGTAGTGCATGCTCCCAATGACATGCCGGCCAGGGCCAGCGCTGCCACGGTTTTCAACAGAATCATTCGATTTCGCATGGAACCCTCCGTTTTTATAAGCGGCCGGCCCTCCGGCCATCCGACGATTCTAGCTCAACTGAAGGCGGGCGCGCGCAGCGCTGTATTCGGCTTTCAGGCGCTCGACCATTTCCTGAGCTGTGGGCACATCATGCATCAGGCCTACGCCCTGCCCTGCGCCCCAGATATCGCGCCAGGCTTTGGCGCTGCCGCTGCCAAAGCTCATCTTCGATTTGTCCGACTGCGGCAGGTCTTCGGGGTCGAGACCTGCGGCCACAATGGACTTTTTAAGGTAGTTGCCGTGCACGCCGGTGAACAGGTTGGTGTAGACGATGTCCGAGGCGCTGGAATCGAGAATGGCTTCGCGGTACTGGTCGGTGACGTTGGACTCTTTCGTGGCCAGCCAGCGCGAACCGATGTAGGCAAAGTCGGCGCCCATGGCTTGTGCCGCCAGAATGGCATCGCCCGTTGCGATGGAGCCGGACAGCGCGATCGGGCCGTTGAAGAAGCGGCGCACCTCGCCTACCAATGCAAACGGCGACAGCGTGCCGGCATGGCCTCCTGCGCCGCTGGCAACCAGGATCAAGCCATCAACGCCTGCTTCCAGTGCCTTCTCGGCGTGACGGATGTTGATCACATCGTGCATGACGATGCCGCCGTAGGAGTGAATAGCATCCAGCATTTCCTTGGGCGGTGCGCGCAGCGACGAGATGATGATCGGCACCTGGTGCTTCACGCAGACTTCCACATCGTGCTCCAGCCGGTCGTTCGAATGGTGCACGATCTGGTTCACCGCGATCGGGCCGACGCGCTTGTCCGGATTGGCTTGCTGGAACGACGCCAGTTCGGCTTGCAGCTCGGTCAGCCAGGTGTCCAGCAGCTCCTTGGGCCGCGCGTTCAGCGCCGGGAAGGAGCCGACGATGCCGGCCTTGCACTGCGCCGCCACCAGCGCCGGTCCGCTGGCGATGAACATGGGCGACGAGATGACCGGGAGAGTCAGATTCTGCAGGACGGCTGGGATAGTCATGGTGCGGCGGTCCGGTAAGTTCGAAAGCCTATTATAGCGACGACATCCCACTCACGCTTCCGTCTTTGGGATAGGCGATAGTGTAGCCAACGTCGATTTTCATGCTCTCGTTTGGCGCCAGCGATGTCTCCCATCCGACGATGCCCTGGCGCTGCTCCCATGCCGTAATGCCCGGTTGCGGGGTGAAGGTTTTCTGCACTTTGATTTCGTCGGATGTGCTGACGGGCGAGGCTTCCAGCACCAGCACGTCCACCGGCGATTTGTGCAGGCTGCTGATGGTGAACAGGTCCTTCACCTGGCGCTCGCCGCGCTGCGACAGGAAGCCGGCGCTGCCCGACTGCTGGCCGGCGCGGTCGACTGTTACGCGGATCAGGTCATCACGGCCAAAGGACAGCTGTAGCTTGTCCGACGCCTGCGTGTTCCAGTAAGCCGCGCCGACGTAGGCGCCGTCGCGGAACAGCTGCACATTCCCGTTCAGCCAGACGCCTGCCGGGCGCTCGGCTTCCGCTGTCACCACCGCGAACTTGTCCTGGCGCGGGACGATGCGCACGCGCTGCTTTGCCTGCAGGTTCTGATGCGACAGCGACAGCGTGATTTCACGGCCATCGGACGCCAGGTTCACGCGTCCAGGCACAGCGAATTCGGTGTCGAAGGTGTTTTGCGACTCCATGACCGGCGGGATGTAGCTCTCTTCCACCGAGCGCGAGCCGCTTAGCATCATCGGCGCCGCCAAAGGCGCGGGCGTCACCATGCGGTAGTCGGCCATTGGCTGCGGCTTGGAGTATGTCAGCAGCAGGGGCGACGGATCAGGTGCTTGCGGCGACAGGCGCGGCTGACCGGTCGACAGCTTCACGTCCACGCCGGACCAGTCCTCGCCGGTTTTCTGCGATACCACGGCCATACGCTCCAGTTCAATGACCGAGGTCGTGGAGTTCAGTGTGGCGCGGTAAGCAGGCTTCCATCCGGCGCGATTCACCTGATACGACAGCTTCACCGATCCCGCCTGATGCGCGGCGATGGCAATCGTGATGCTGCGCTGATCGCGCACACCGCTGCGCACCTTGTTCAATTCGCCCTGTAGTACGGCGATCTTCTTGTCGATGTCGCGCATCTGCACTTGAATGCGCTGCATCTGCGCCAGCGCATCATGGCCGCTGCGTTTGATGGTGTCGATCACGGCGACGGTGGGCTGGGCTTGTCCGCGGTCGCCGCCGTTCAGGTTCGCCAGATAGCCTTTCACCAGCGCGGCCGATTCGAGGTCCACGTTCAGCACGTCCCGGCTGTCCTTCAGCGATTGGATCTTCGCGTCCAACTCCGCCTCACGCGCACTGGCCGCTTCCTGCTTGCCTACATCGTGCGCCACGATCTGCCCGACCTGAATGCCGTTCGAGGCCTGCACACGGATCGTCTGCCCATCGAAATTTGCCGGCAGCCCGCCGATCTCCAGCTCAGTCATCCCCGCCTTCACCGGCGCACTACGCTCCACCGTCGCACTGCCCGAGTACAAGGTCACGCCCGTGATCGGCGCATTGTCCGCACAGGCGTAGTCATGGAATGCAAAAGACAAAGTCAGCGCGGCGGCGATGCGGGTCAAGTTCATGGCTTATCAATAGAATAAGAAAGCCTGATCTTGCGGCGCAATCAAACGCTTGTCAATTTATCGTTCACGCACGTCTCGGCCACCAGGCCGGTGGCGCTTAGCCGTCGTTGAGCAGATAGTCGCCGTCGATGCGGGCCGTGCAGGCGCGGACCAGGTGTTTTACGGCCCACGCTGACAGTTCTTCATTCGACAGATGCAGGTAGCGCTTGTTGGATTCGGCGATGACCGGCATCGAACCGAGAATCGTCGGCACGTCGGCGACAGGAATGCGCTGGCGTTCCAGCAGCAGGAACTTGAGCAGCACCTT
Source organism: Pseudoduganella sp. RAF19 (assembly GCF_052114165.1). NCBI lineage: Bacteria > Pseudomonadati > Pseudomonadota > Betaproteobacteria > Burkholderiales > Oxalobacteraceae > Pseudoduganella > Pseudoduganella sp. RAF19. The sequence continues at coordinate 86,119 of NZ_JBFREF010000009.1, forward strand.
CACTGCATATTCCGCGTTGCGCTTCGGATCGCCGGACAGGAAATCCAGGCGGCGGCGCGCGCGCTGCAGCGCCGGGCCGACATCTTCAAACACTGCACCGTGGCCGGGAATCACAACGCGCACGTCGAGGCCAGCGATCAGGTCCAGCGTAGCGCCGGCTTCCGCAAACCCCTCTTCGCCTTCCAGTTCAGGGAAGATCACGCCAAAGCCATTCCACCACAGCGCATCGGCGGAGATCAGCACCTTCTCCTGCGGGCAGTAGAAGATGACGGAATGCGCGTGATGGCCCGGTGCGCCAAGCACCTGCCATTCCAGATCGCCCAAGGTCAGCGTTTCGCCCGGCGTAATCACGCCGTCGATGGTGAAGCGCTCGCACTGCTGGCCGGTGGCCTTGAAGGACAGCGCCTCTTCATCCCAGCGCCGCACCTTGTCTTCCTCGGCAGCGGGAATAAAGGTGTTACATCCAAAATGCGCCTGCAGTATGGCGTTTCCGCCACAGTGATCCGAGTGCAGGTGCGTGGTGAACAGACGATCGAGATGACGGCCGTGCAGCGCATGGCGCACCAGCGCCAGCGTCTGATCGCGGTGCGTGTAGTAGCCGCTGTCGATCAGCGCCGTGTCGTTACGGCCCAACAGAAGCACATTGTTAGCGGAAAGCCATCCACGTTCAAACACCTGGATGGAGCTGGGAAGTTTCGTCATTACTCGAAGTCGATCAATTGCTCGCGGCGGCGGATTTCAGCCCAGACAGCACGCTTGAATGCGTCATCCGCCCCCGACCAGGCGACGATTTCGTCGATGGTGCGCAGGCAGCCTTCGCAAAAACCGGTATCGCGGTTCATCTTGCACAGGCTGACGCAGGGGGAAGGCACCGGCGAGGCCAATTCAGGCGCGCCAGGCGGCAGATCAGTGTTCATTACACGGCAGATTTGGATAGTCAAGCCGTATTCTATCGCAGTGCAAAAAAATGGGGACGCAACACAAATTTCGCGATTCCTGAAATTGTGTTGCGTCCCCATTTTTTTGCGACGCGATATACTGTGATCAAACAGATGGCAAGCGGCAAGCCACCGGAGTGCCGAGGAGATGCGGTAACAGCAGCACTGTTCCAACCTGAACTCCGAGGTGCATATGAAACTCGACTATCGATGGTTGTCCCGTGTCCGCAAACGAGCAAGCGATTTGCTGCACGTCCACATGCCGTCCCACGGGACCGCGCAATTCATCAACGGCGAATTCCGCAACAGAGCGGGCGCCCGCAGTTACAAGCTCTACATCCCCAGCACATTCACCGGCGAGCCGATGCCGCTGCTGGTGATGCTGCACGGCTGTACGCAAGATCCCGACGATTTTGCCACCGGCACGCAAATGAATGCGGTGGCCGAAGAACGGCGCTGCATCGTCGTCTATCCCGCGCAATCGGCCAGCGCCAACCACACGCGCTGCTGGAACTGGTTCAGCGCACTGGATCAGAAACGCGGACAGGGCGAGCCCTCCATCATTGCCGGCATCGCACGGCAGGTGATGGCGCGTTATCCGGTCATGAAAGGCCAGGTGTATGTGGCGGGACTATCGGCCGGCGGCGCAATGGCCGTCATTGTGGGCACGCTGTATCCTGAGCTGTTCTCCGCAGTCGGCGTGCATTCCGGCCTGCCTTTCGCATCGGCACGCGACCTGCCGTCGGCACTGAGCGCCATGCGGCGCGGCGCATCGAGCGCGCGTGAGGCCAACAGCGCGGGCCAGCCCATCATCGTCTTCCACGGCGACCAGGACCGCACCGTGCACCCTGTGAACGGCGAAGAGCTGATCGCGCAGGGCTTGCGCAGCCATCCGCTGGGCGGCAGTGCCAATCCCGCGCGCCTTGCGGGACGCGTGCCCGATGGCCACGAGTTCACGCTGACCGCGCACTGGCTGGAAGATGGCTCACCGCTGGGCGAGCACTGGGTGATTCATGGCGCAGGCCACGCCTGGTCCGGCGGCAGCGAGGCTGGCAGCTACACGGATGCGCGCGGGCCGGACGCCAGCCGCGAAATGATGCGCTTCTTCAGCGCCATCAGCGGCGCGAACGCTCGAAATGCCACTTCATCAACAGCACACAGAGCGCAAGCACAAATGTGATGCCATTGGCGAGGATCACGGGCCAGGCGTTCATCGCGATGCCATAGAAAAGCCACAGCAATACACCGGTGCAGAAGATCAGGTACATCCCTGTGGAGATACCCTCGGCGTGGCGCTGGCGCCATACCAGCCATACCTGCGGCACGAAGGCGAATGTGGTGCAAAAGGCCGCGATATAGCCAAGCAGGTCGACGTCAGACGGCATCCGGCGCTTTCAGGCTGGCGATGTGGGCGCGCAGGCAGGACGGGCACCAGCAGCCCACGGCATCGGCGCCCGGCACCGGGACGGTGGCCGGCTCGAAGGTGCACCAGCACGGCGTTTCATCCGCCGCGCCGGTGGGCTTCACCTCGGAATCGGCCATCGCGCAATGGAACTCGGCGCCGCAGCGTTCGCAGATGCTCATGGCGCACCTTCGTCGGGAGGGAAGCCGCGCATGGCCTTGCGCAGCACGTCCATCTGGCCGTTGAAGCGCGTGCAGGCATCGCACACCATCAGGTGCAGGCGCATGCGCGTACGCTCCACGAAACTCAAATCGCGGTCCATGCCTTCGGATACGAGGCGGTGTACCTCGCGGCAGGTTGGTTTCAGGCCGTTACTCATGTTGTTCCAAACCAGTTCAGGTCCAGGCATTCGCGCAGGCGCATGCGCGCCCGGTACAGCAGCACCCATGCATTAGACGTCGTAATCGCCAATTCCTTACAAATTTCTTCGGTTTCCAGTTCCAGCCATTCCCGCATCATGAAAATGCGGGCGGTTTTGGCGGGCAGCTTTTCCAGGCACACCTCCAGCACGCGGAAGAAATCCTTCTGCTGCAGCGTAGCATCGGGACTGCCCCAGTCGCGCGGCATATCGCGCGTGTGGCCGTCGCTCACGAACAGCGCGTCGATGGCCTCGTCCTCGGTCTGGCCTTCGTCCGGCTCCAGCTGGCGTTCCCGCGTGGTGGCGCGCAGGTTGTCGATAATCTTGAACTTCAGGATGCCGGTCACATAGGTGCGCAGGCTGGATTGGCCGGCGAAACGGTCCGGCTGCTCAAGCACGGCAAGCAGCGCATCCTGCACCGCATCTTCGGCCAGGGTCTGGTTCCGTAATTGCAATTGTGCGAAACGGACAAGCATTGGCCGCATCGTTTCCAGCTGGCTGTAGAGAGTGTCGGTAGCGCTCATATGCGGGCAGACTAGCGGAACAAACAAAAAATTACAATTGGATGGCCCTATAATGCGCAGCAAATGCGTACCATCCTTTGCTGCATTGCCGTAAAATCGCACAAATATCTTTTCCGGAACCGCCATGACCCATCTTCCTAAAGTAGACCCAGACCAGACTGCTGACCTGAGCGGCGTTGAGCCAAGGATCAAGGCTCAGATTCTGGCCGAGGCACTGCCTTATATCCGCAATTTCCATGGCAAGACCATCGTCATCAAATACGGTGGCAACGCAATGACCGACGAGAACCTGAAGCACGGCTTCGCGCGCGACGTGATCCTGCTGAAACTGGTGGGCATGAATCCGGTCGTGGTGCACGGCGGCGGTCCGCAAATCGATAACGCGCTGAAGAAGATCGGCAAGCAAGGCACCTTCGTGCAGGGCATGCGCATCACCGACGAAGAAACCATGGAAGTGGTGGAGTGGGTGCTGGGCGGCGAAGTGCAGCAGGACATCGTGATGTTGATTAATCACTACGGCGGCCAGGCAGTGGGCCTGACCGGCAAGGACGGTGGCCTGATCCGCGCGCGCAAGATGGCCATGCCGGACAAGGAAAATCCGGGCAAGTTCCTGGACATCGGCTACGTCGGCGAGATCGATGCGATCAACCCGGCCGTGGTGAAAGCCCTGCAGGACGACGCCTTCATCCCGATCATTTCCCCGATCGGTTTCGGCCAGGATGGCCAGGCTTACAACATCAACGCCGACGTTGTGGCGGGCAAGATCGCCGAGATCCTGAAAGCGGAAAAGCTGATCATGATGACCAACATCGCCGGCGTGCAGGATAAGAACGGCAATCTGGTGACCGACCTCTCCGCGCGTGAAATCGACGAGATGTTCGCCGACGGTACGATTTCGGGCGGCATGCTGCCTAAAATTTCGTCAGCTCTGGACGCTGCAAAGTCCGGCGTGAACACCGTGCACATCATCGACGGACGAATTGAACACAGTTTGTTGCTGGAAGTCTTGACCGAACAGGCTTTTGGCACTATGATCCGGTCTCACTAAATTTTTTGGCGGTGCAAGAGCCTTACCACCGCGCCGCCGAAATGTGAATGCCCTTGTAGCTCAGTGGTAGAGCACTCCCTTGGTAAGGGAGAGGCCACGTGTTCAATCCACGTCAAGGGCACCATTCTTCAATATATCCGCTGTACGGATACACCTCGCTGGCGCAGCAGCTCCGGCACACTCCCCGAACCAACCAGATGCAGAACGCCGATCGCGGCAAAGCTGTTCTTTTCGCGCGCCATCAGTTTCACGATGCCGTCGGCCAGGCCCGGATTGCGTTCATCCAGCAGGATCTTTTGCACGAACTGGCCTGAGAAGGTGTCGTCTTCGGCGGCTTTTTTCGCCAGTGCCTCCAGTTTGGCCTGATCGGCGTAGCGCCAGCCATCGGTGATGTCGCGCGCCTGCTCCGCCTGTTCCTTGTCTTCGATGGCGTCGATGCCCTCTTCCAGGAAGCGCACCTGCTCTTCCGCCGTCATGCGGTCAAACAGCGCCATTTGCGCGCTTGCCGATTCAAGTTCGACAACCTTGATCTTGCGCTTCTTTGCCTGCGCGGACAGCCAGCTATCCACCGACAGCTCGCTCTGATAGCCCTGCGCCGTGAATTCGGCGACGGTCAGCACGCTGGCAATCATCCACGGCTTCATGGGCTCCACGGTCGCTGTGGGAATACTGTACTGGTGCAGCAGCTTTTCCAGGCGCGGACGATAATCGGGCTTGAGGGCCTCCAGTGCCGGTCCCTGGCCAGGCTTGTACAAACCGTGCTCAATCACGGCCTGCATCATGCGCGAGGGATCGCCCAGCGGATCAACTTCCAGCGCCAGCGCGGTGGATTTGCCGAGCGCTGACATCACCTGCGGTTCCAGCGGAAAGAAATCCGGTGCTCCCACGTGGATGGTGCCAAACAGCCAGGAGGTATGGCCGCCCTTCTCCAGCTTGAACAGCGCGCCGTGCCGCTGCGCCTGCACGGCGGGTTTCGGCGCCTCTGCCCATGCCGCCGGAAGGGCAAATCCGAGCAGCAGGGAAAAGATCACTATAATCTGGCGTCGCATGATTTCCTTTCGATGAGTGTCGTGAATATTAAACCCTCTGCGCCGGTCTGGCTGTTCGACCTGGACAACACCCTGCACAATGCTTCGCACGCCATCTTCCCGGCGATCATGGCGAACATGAACGACTACCTTGCGCGCGTGCTGGGCCAGGAAGGCACGCCTGCCACGCAGGAACAGATCAACGCGGCGCGCACGCTGTACTGGAAGCGCTATGGCGTCACCCTGCTGGGATTGATGAAGCACCATGGCGTCGACATGGACCACTTTCTGCACACTACGCACGACATTCCCGACCTGCTGTCGCAAGTGCGCCATGAAAAAGGCCTGGGCCGCCTGCTGGAGCGCCTGCCCGGCCGCAAGATCCTGCTGACGAATGCGCCGCACCGCTACTCGACCCGCGTGCTGCGCCATATGGGCCTGCAGCGCCACTTCTCGCATCACATCGCGATCGAATCCATGCGGGTGCATGGCAAGCTGCGGCCCAAGCCATCCAAGCATCTGCTGCGCAAGGTCATGAGCAGGCAAAAACTCACGCCGCGCCGCTGCATCCTGGTGGAAGACACGCTGGCCAATTTGCGCACGGCGCATCAGTTGGGACTGCGCACGGTGTGGATCACGCAATATCTGAAAACAAGCGACCCTGCCGGTGCGGCGCACCTGCCAAAACGAATGAACCGACCCGCTTGGGTCGATGTGCAAGTAAAATCTGTCAAACATCTGCCCGCGCGGCTATCCCGGCTGCGCTGAACCCAATGTCATAAACAGGTCACAGGACTATGGCAAGCACACCGCCCGGCCAGCGCAAGCTGCAAATTCTCCAGGCACTGGCAGAGATGCTGGAGCACCCGAAAGGGGAAAAAATTACCACCGCCGCCCTGGCGCGGAAACTGGACGTGTCGGAAGCGGCACTGTACCGGCATTTCGCCAGCAAAGCTCAGATGTTCGAAGGCCTGATCGAATTCATCGAGTCGTCGGTATTTGGTCTGATTAACCAGATCACTGAAAAGCAGCCGGATGGCATGGGCCAGGCGCGCGATATGCTCGGCATGCTGCTCAATTTTGCGAGCAGCAATCCGGGCATGACGCGCGTGCTGATCGGCGATGCGCTGGTCAATGAAGACGAGCGCCTGCAGCAGCGCATGAATCAGTTCTACGACCGCGTTGAACTGGCGCTGAAGCAAGCCTTGCGTGTGGCTGCATCGGAAGGCCAGGCGCATGAGGAGGATGTGGCGGCACGCGCTTCAATGCTGGTCGCATTCGTATTGGGACGCTGGCACCGTTATGCGAAGACCGGCTTCAAGTTCAATCCTTCGCAGGATGCCGCTGTACAGATTTCACTGTTGTTGAATTAAATGGATGTTGAATGCTTTGCCCTGCTCGATGACGCCAGCCCCAATGCGGGTGGCGCGCATCGCTCACGCCTGTACACCGGCCACCTTGGCACGCTGACCTGCCATCGCTTCGAGGACTGGCCGCAGCTGCTGGAAGATGTGCAGGCCGCGCTGGCGCGGGGCGAGTACGCCGTGTTCACAGGCAGCTATGAACTGGGCCATCACATCGTCGGCATCCCGCCGCGCGCCGCCAATGCGGACACGATGCCGCTAGCGCGCGTGCTGCTGTTCCAGCAATGCGAAGTGCTGAACCAGCCTGAAGTCAGCGCCTGGCTGGCCGCGCTCACGGCAGAAGATGAATCGCCGGCGGGTCTGGGCGGCATTCACGCCAACGTCAGTGAGGCGCAATTCACCGACGCCATCGAACGCATTCGCGACTACATTGCAGCCGGCGATACCTACCAGGTCAACTACACCTTCCGCCTGCGTTTCGACGCATTCGGCTCGCTGCTTGGCCTGTACTCGCGCCTGCGCGCTCGCCAGCCCGTGCCTTATGGCGCGCTGATCGGAATGAGCGACGGCAGCGCCATCGTATCGCTGTCGCCGGAGCTGTTCGTGCGCCACGAAGCCGGCGCGCTGACGGCGCGCCCAATGAAGGGCACAGCACCGGCTGCCCTGTCCGTGCCGGACGGCGCGGACGCCGACGTCGGAAACACACAGCGCGCCGCCGCCCTGGCTGCCGATACCAAGAACCGCGCCGAGAACCTGATGATCGTCGATCTGCTGCGCAACGACATCGGCCGCATCGCCACCACCGGCACGGTGGAAGTGCCCAAGCTGTTCGAAGTTACGCGCTTCGGCAATGTGCTGCAGATGACGTCCACCGTCACAGCCCAACTGCGCGAAGACACCACGTTGCAGGAAGTCTTCGCTGCGCTCTACCCTTGCGGATCGATCACGGGTGCACCCAAACGCCGCACGATGGAAATCATCGCCGAGCTGGAAGCGGAACCGCGCGGCGTCTACACCGGCGCCATCGGCTGGTTCGATGCGCCAGTCGATCCGGCGCGCAAATTCGGCGACTTCTGTTTGAGTGTGCCGATCCGCACCCTGTCGCTGCAAGCGCCGGTCGATGGCGTGCGGCGCGGCGAAATGGGCGTGGGTGCAGGCATCGTCTACGACAGCAATCCGCAGGATGAATTCGCGGAATGCCAGCTGAAGGCGCGTTTCCTCACCGGCCTCTCCAACGACTTCGAACTGTTTGAAACCATGTACGCCACGCGCGAAACGGGCGCGCGCCACATCGAGCGCCACCTGCAACGCCTGGCGTCATCGGCGCGCTACTTCGGCTTCGCGTGGGATGAAGCCGCTGCACGTGCCTACATCACCGTCGCTTGCCAGACGATGCCACCAGGCGTGCCGCATCGCTTGCGCCTTGCCACCAATAGTGCGGGCGCTTTCGCGGTGCAGAAAGGTGAACTGAAGCCCTTGCAGGAACCGGTGAATGTGCTGCTGGCAGATACGCCAACCGAAAGCGGCGGGCTTTTCCTGCGCCACAAATCGACCATGCGCGAAGCTTACGACGCCGCATGGAAAGCCGCCGAAGCGCAAGGCGCCTTCGACCAACTGTTCTTCAACGAACGCGAAGAACTGACGGAAGGTGGCCGCAGCAATGTCTTCGTCAAACTGGGCGGGCGCTGGTTCACGCCACCGCTCGCCTGCGGCCTGCTGCCCGGCGTGATGCGCGCGGTGATTCTCGATGCATGGAGCGCGGAGGAACGCGTGATCACGCGCGAGATGCTGGCCGATGCCGAAGACATCGTCCTGTGCAACGCGCTGCGCGGCGCCCTGCGCGCCAAATTGCTATAGATCGACGATCGTTTCGAAGCCGCCGTAGATCATGCGCTTGCCGTCGAAGGGCATGTTCTTCGGGTCCATCATGTCCTTCATGCGCGGGTCCTTCATCACCTTGTCGTTGATCTCGTCGCGCGCCGCACGCGAAGGGAAGGTGATCCATGAGAAGACCACGACTTCGTCATCTTCCAGTTTCACGGATTGCGGGAAGGAAGTGAACTCGCCGGGCTTCACATCTTCAGCGATGTTCTCGCGGAATTGCAGGGCGCCATGCTCGCGCCAGATTTCACCGCATTTTTCCGCCATATTGCGGTAGGTATCGATATTCTTGCGCGGCAGTGGTACGACGAAGCCATCAACGTATGCCATATCAGCCTCCCTTGGAAAGCGTTCAGCTTATGCCACACAATTGGCGCTGACAAGGAATGCCTTCCGGTAAGCTCCGGGGGTGGTTGAGGCGATGCGGCGGAAGTGATGCCGCAGCGATTCTTCGGAGCCGAATCCGGCCCGTTCCGCTACTTGCGACAGGGCGATCTCCGGCGATTCGAGCAGGTCTTTGGCAATCGCCACGCGCTCGCGTGTCAGCCATTCGATCGGCCCCATTCCGGTAGCATCCTGAAATTGACGCTGCAATGTGCGCGGACTCATGGCGGCGCGTTCGGCCATGCTGGCGATGGTGTGGGTCAAGGTTGGATTGCTGCGCAGCCAGTCCATCAGCTTCGACAGGCGCCCTTGCTCGTCATGCGCCATAGGACGCGGCAGGAACTGCGCCTGGCCGCCTTCGCGATGCGGCGCGACCACCAGCCGCTGCGCCACCAGGTTACCCACGCGCGCGCCGTAATCGCGGCGGACGAGGTGCAGCAGCATGTCCAGCCCCGCCGCCGAACCGGCGCTGGTGATAAGCTGGCCGTTATCCACATACAGATCGTCTTCCTGCACCAGAATCCTGGGATAGCGCTTGGCCAGACGCTCGGCGTAGCGCCAGTGCGTGGTGGCGCGCTGACCGTCCAGCACGCCCGCGGCAGCCAGCACGAAGACGCCTGAACAGATCGAGCACAAGCGCGCGCCGCGTGCGTGCGCGGCGCGGATTTGCGCCAGCAGCTCCGCAGGCGGTTCTTCATCGGCATTGCGCCAGCCGGGGATGATGATGGTGTCGGCACGCTCCAGCAGCTCCGGCGCATGCGGCGCCTGCACGGTAATGCCGCCCATGGCGCTGATCGGCCCCGGCTCGGCGGCGCAGACGGCGAATTCGTACCAGTCCACACCCAGCTCCGGACGGTCGAGCGCGAACAATTCGACGGTACAGCCGAATTCGAAAGTGCAAAGGCGATCGTAAGCGAGCGCCACAACGAGATGTTTGGCCATGGCGCAATCTTAACGCATATTGGAAGCTGGCCGCCTACCCGGCCGAGACGGTGTTCGTGACCTACTGCGCCGGCCCGCATTGCAATGGCGCTGCGCGGGCAGCCATCCGGCTGGCCAGACTGGGCCGTCCGGTCAAGATCATGACCGGCGGCATCACCGGCTGGCTGGACGAGGGGTTCGACCTCGCCCAGGGTGGTGAACAGCAGGCTGCTTAGCTTGCCAATGCCTTTTCGATCGCGACGACCAGCTGTTTGTCGCTTGGGGTGACCTTGCTTGGGAAGCTCTCGATCACATTGCCCTTGCGGTCGATCAGGTATTTGTGGAAGTTCCAGGCCGGGGTCTTGCCGGTGGCTTTGATCAGGTTCACGTACAGCGGATTCGGCGTTGGGCCGGATACCACCGACTTGGCGAACATCGGGAACTTCACGCCATAGGTGTTGTAGCAGAAGTCGGCGATTTCCTTGCTGGAGCCCGGCTCCTGCTTGCCGAAGTCATTGGACGGGAAGCCCAGCACCACCAGACCCTTGGGCGCGTACTTCGCATACATCGCTTCCAGGCCCTCGTACTGGTTGGTGTAGCCACAGTAGCTGGCGGTGTTCACAATCAGGATTACCTTGCCGGAGTATTGGCACAGGTCCTGCGGCGAATCGTCCTGCAGACGGTTGAAGGTCTGCTTCAGGATTGCCGGGCAGGCCAGCGATTGGCCGGCGGTTGCGGCGCCCGGCATGGCTGGCGCGGGGTTCTGCGCCAGCGCAGCACCGGCAGCGCTGAGGCCCAGTGCAGACATCACGGCGAATTTGGCTAGAGTGTGGGACATGGGCTTCCTCAAAAAAAGGTTCATTAAGAAACCGATTGTATGCCAAGGCGGTAGAACTTGCTGTCTACCGGCATGAAATGGAAGGTCGGCGGTAGCTCATCCTTGCGAATCTCGTCAAAGCCGTTCTTCTCGTAAAAGCGATGCGCCGCCAGGAAGAAGGACGTGGTGCCAAGGAAGACTTCACGCACGCCATGCGCGCCCGACCACGCCACCAGTTCGTTCATCAGCCGCTGCGCCACACCATGCTCCTTCCCGCGATAGGCCGCTTTCACGAACATCTTGCGCAACGCGGCTTGTCCATTGCCGATATCGAGCAGCGAAATCGTCCCGATCACCTCCCTTTCATCCAGCGCAACCCAGAAATTGCCGCTACCCTGCTGGTAGAAGCCGGGGATATCCAGCAGGTCCGGCTGCGCCTCCAGCGTGATCGGCACACCGAACTCTTCGCGCTGGATCGGCAGGATGACGGACACAACGCCATCCTGGTATGCGGGCTCATAAGGAACGATTTCAATCATGCAGGCTTGCCTCCATTTCAGAGCCCATAGCATACCGAAACCTGCGCACGGCCGCCCACGAAAGGCGTAGATTAAGGGTCTTACCCTGACCGGGAGGACGCCATGTCTCGTCTGCTCATGATGCGCGTAGCATTCGCACTTGCCATGCTGATGTCGCCGCTGTTCGCGCTGTCGCAGGTCGTTTCGCTGCCGTCGCTGAAGGCGTCGCAGTTATCGGTTTCCGGCTTGTCGTCCGGGGCATTCATGGCGGTGCAGTTCGATGTCGCCTTTTCCGCCAGCGTCATTGGTGCGGGCGTGGTGGCCGGCGGTCCCTACTACTGCGCTGAAGGACAGGTTGGCCGCGCCACCTCCGTGTGCAGTTGTACCGGACTGGGCCAGTGCCAGGTTTCGCCCGGAGGCACCGGCGTCGCGGACCTGATCGCCACCACCAGCCAGAATGCATCCAGCGGACGCATCGATCCCACGGCCCGCCTCGCCAGCCACCGCATCTGGATGTTTTCCGGCAGCGCCGATTCGCTCGTGCCGCAAGCGGTGATGGGCGACCTGGAAAGCTACTACCGAAATTACATCACCAGTGGCCAGATCAGCTTCAAGAAGGACTTGAAAGCCCAGCACGCCATGCCCACGGACTTCTACGGCAACAACTGCACCACGCTCGGCTCGCCCTACATCAACAACTGCAATTACGATGCGGCGGGCGCGCTGCTGCAATGGATCTACGGCAGCCTGACGCCGAAGACCAGCAACACGCCGGCCGGCACCTTCATCCAGTTCGATCAGTCGGAATTCCTGTCCAACCCTGCGAGCCATGGCATGGCGGCCACCGGCTACCTGTATATCCCGCCTGGCTGCGAAGGCGATGCGGCCAGCTGCAGGCTGCATGTGGTCTTCCACGGCTGCAAACAGGACCCGGCCAATATCGGCGATACCTATGTGCGCAACGCGGGCTACAACGGCTGGGCGGACGCCAACCGCATCGTGATCCTTTATCCACAGGCGACCACCACGCCGCTCAATCCCAATGCGTGCTGGGACTGGTGGGCCTATGACGACAGCAATTACGCCATCCAGTCAGGACGCCAGATGCAGGCCGTGAAGCGCATGACGGACCGCCTCACCGGCCAGGGCGGCGCCACGCCGCCGTCACCGCCACCACAACCGGGCGAGTGCTTCACCGCCACCAACTACGAGCACGTGAAGGCAGGCCGTGCCTACGACCGCTTCTTTTTTGCGTACGCGCTTGGCTCAGATCAAAGGATGGGCCTCGACAACACCTTCTCGCGTACTACACTGAAACGCACTGCGCCGAACTACTACGAGATCGGCAGCTGTCCCTGACGAATAAGGAGGTAAGCATGCTTCCATGGTTCTGGTACTGGGCACCGCAGCATCACTATCCGTTCAGCGGCGGCGTGGCGCAGCAGTTCGATCTGGAGCGCTTCTTCAACGCCATTCCGCCCAACGCGGGCAATGGCGAAATAGAGAAGCGCGCATTCGGCATCGCCAGCTACGGCCGCCAGATCGGATGGCTGACCGAGGTGATTCTGCAGCAGCTGGAAAACGTGCCCGCGCCGCCGGACAGCGCACTCGCCAAGCTGCGCGATGTCCAGTGCCGGATCGAGGAAGCGAAAGATGGTCCGGTCAGTGCGCAACGCATCGAAGAAACAGTGCGCGCATTGGCGCGGCATGGCGGCGAGCCATACGCACAGCTGCGCAACCGCCTGCTGCCGCTGCTTACCTGATTTTCACTTGATCTTCATCTTCGCCAGTTCCGGTTTGGCGGGCGGCCACTTCAGCTTCATTCCCTGTAAAGTCTCCAGCAGAATCTCGGCGACGATCAGGTTGCGATGCGGTTTGGAGTCCGCCGGCACGACATACCAGGGCGCGTGATCGGCATCCGTGGCGGCGATGGCCGCCTCATAGGCGCGCAGATACTCGTCCCAATATTCGCGTTCCTTCAAATCCTGCGGGTCGAATTTCCAGTGCTTGCTTGTGTCGTCCACCCGCTCCTGCAAGCGCGCGCGCTGCTCTTCCTTGGATATATGCAGGAAGATCTTGACGATGGTGGTACCGGATTCAGTCAGCAGGCGTTCGAAGTCACGGATCTGCTGATAGCGCTTCTTGCACTCGCCAACGGTAATCATGTCGTGCACACGCGTGATCAGCACATCTTCATAGTGGCTGCGGTTGAAGACCGTGACCTCACCATCCCGCGGTACTTCGCGATGCACGCGCCAAAGGTAGTCGTACGCCGCCTCGATTGCTGTCGGCGCCTTGAAGCCGACCGCGCGAAGGCCCATGGGACTGATTTTGCTGAACAGAGCGCGCACGGTTCCGTCTTTGCCCGACGTATCGGTGCCCTGCAGGACGATCAGCACCTTTCGCTTGTGCTCCGCGTACAGCATCTCCTGCAAGTCCGCGATCTTTTCAAGCAGGGAGTCCAGCGCGGCCTTGTGCTTGTCGCTGCGGCCGTGGGGGCCGTGCGCATCCTTGTCGCGTAGCTTGAGTTTTGATGGAGCTCTGAATTGCGCCGTCGCCTTCATCTTTTCTCCTTTTGTAAGCATGTGTAAATGGGGTCAACTAGGCCGTAACCAGCCTCGTTTTATGCTCAAGTGACACAGCAATATAGTGCACTTCAATAGCAACCAAAGTGAGGATACAAACATGAAGAAAGTAATCGCCACCATGATCGCAGGCCTGTTCGCAACCGCCGCTTTCGCGCAATCCGCGACGCCAACTTCCGCACCGGTTGCACCCGCAGCGACGAGCACCGCTACCGCACCGGCTCCGGCGCCTGCAGAAAAGAGCGACACCAAAGTTGAAGTGCAAAAACCGGCTACTCAGCAAGCCAGCAAGTAATCCGTAACAAACAATTTATACCATTTACCCCGAAAGGACACACACCATGAAAAAGACCATCGCTACCCTGATCGTAGGCCTGTTCGCTACCGCCGCTTTCGCACAGACTCCTGCTCCTGCAGCAGCACCGGCTCCAGCAGCTGCCAAGGCGCCAGTCGCCGCAACCGCTGCCACCCCGGCACCGGAAGCCAAGGCCGAAGTGAAAGCTGAAGCGAAGCCTGAAGTGAAAGCCGAGCATCACAAAGTAGCGCATAAGGCGCACAAGGCGACCAAGGAAGCCAAGGAAACCACAACGGCGTCCGCAACGCCTGCCGCAGCACCTGCACCAGCAGCTGCGCCAGCCGCCAAGTAAGCTCTCCCAAAGCCCGCGAGATTCGCGGGCTTTTTTTTGCCTATTTTTTACGCGCCGCGTAACGCCAGCTGCGCCGCGCGGTAACCCCACCACGATGCCTCTTCGAAGACGGAGAAGCCGCTCAGGTCGGAGTGGGCGAACAGAATTGGCCCATCTTGCGTTCGCAAGACCTGTAGTCCGGCATTGCTGCGGAATCCTGGCTGCGGAACCGCCATCGCATGGCCGCGCAGTGTTATGTCTACGCGCTCCACACTGGCATCGAACTGCCTGCCGTACGCGGCGCGCAAATCCACGCTGGCCAGCGCCAGCAGCTCTTCTCCGCTTGCCTCCTGCATCCATCGGCGTGCTGCGGCTGGGTCTTTTCCGGCCAGCGCCGTGTAGGCGGTGAAGACGGTTTTTTCTGGCGGCGTGACGCGGATATCCTGATGCGTCGAAACGACGTAGCCAAGCGATTGGCTGCCATACACCACGTTATCCCATGACAGCGGCGCTTGCGGCAGCTCGTCCGGAAAGCGCCTCATCAGGAAGTTCGCCACCAGCCACGGCGCATGCTGGGGCATATGCTGTGCCGGGTCGAAGCCGGGCATCGCCGCCACCACGTGCGAAGCGACGTGCAGTGGCATCGCGCAAATCGCCTTGCGCGCACGGATCGTGAAAGTACGCGGCTTGCTGCCTTCCAGCACGAAGCACAGCGCTTCGACGCGCGCCGCCGCGGAGTCTGTGACACCGCCTGCCGCGGCGCTGTCGCGGCGCCGAGCCGGCTTCGATTCCGCGGCAGGAGCTTCCGGCGCCGCATCGGCACGCGCGGCATCGATGATGCGAAGCGACACCGCCGTCCCCGCCATTCTGCGCGGCTGCGCCCTGCTCTCCATGCCACTGGCCAGCGCCTGCAAGCCTTCCGGCCATGTCAGCCAGGCACCCGGCTCCGCGTTGGCCGCTTCTGCGCCGCGTCCGCAGAAATAGTGCAGCCCCGCCCAGGCGGACACCTTATCGCTGCCCGCACCGTAATCATCGCGGCAGCAGTAATCCATATACCAGCGCAGCGATGGCGAACGGTAGCCCTCGCGATCGAGCCATGCCGCAAACGTCAGCGCATCGAGCTTCAGCCACTCCGGGTCCGTCGAGCACTGCGCAGTTGGAAAGGTAAACACGCGCTTGCCATCGCTCCCCCGCGCATCGCGCAAGGATGCCACCTGCGCAAAGAAGCGCTGATGCTCCTTCACCTCCTCTGCCGGAACACCTTCGCGCGGCAGCACGCCTTCCTGCCAGGCGCCCTTGTACAGCACGCGCTCCTCCGGTGCATGCAACAGAAAACGTTCATCGTAGTACGGCTTCGGCCCCTGTGGATCACGCTGAATCACGCCCAGGTCGGCCAGAATCTCGCGCACATGGAAGCAATCCTGTGTCGGCAGCGGCAGATAATGCGCGCCAGTTGGAAACGCAAGATTGCCGAAGTGCCCACCGGCCGCATTGCCATAGCGTTCCGGCCCATCAAGGATCAGAAAGTCATCGTGCCCTTCTTTGCGCAGCTTCCAGGCGGCAGTCATGGCGGCAATGCCTGAACCGACAATCAGCACATCCGTCTCGATGGTCTGCGAAGACGGTGGCAAAGCGTGGCGATCGCGCAGGAAGTGGCCTTCTTCGCGGCCGGGAGCCAGTACGCGCGGCGTAATCTCGCGCCAGCGTTCAAAGCCCGTGACGGCCGTTGCAGCGGCAAGACCACCGGCGCCAGCCCACACCAAAAACGAACGGCGCAGCATCAGCGGATCACCCTCCGCCAATCCTCTTCGAATTCATGCACCAGCGATTGCGTATTGAGCCGGTTAGGTTCCATCGCCATCGGCTTCATATCCGGCGGGAAGGTGAACATCTCCTGCGTGGTCTGCGCATTCAGATAGCGCATCGGCAGGCGATACGATTCGGGCGCCTTGTAGTTCGCCTGCGGTGAAGCCATGACAAAGCCCCACTCTCCAAACGATGGCACGTAAAGGTGATAAGGCCAGGTGCGCAGGCCCACTTCGCGCAAGGTCGAGTCGATGGTCCAGAAAGCATGCGGCGCAAAGAATGGCGACGTGGACTGCACCACCACCAGTCCGTTCGCAGCCAGATGCTTCTTCACCATGCCGTAGAACGGCACCGAATACAGCTTGCCCAACGCGAAGCTGGAAGGGTCCGGAAAGTCGATGATAACGGCGTCGAACATTTCCTCGTTCTGTTGCAGCCACAACGCCGCATCCGCATTGATCACGCGCGCCCGCTTGTCGGTCAGCGATCCCTTATTCAGCGCCACCAGCTCTTCACGCTTGCTGAACGCCGCCGTCATTGCCGGATCAAGGTCGACCAGCGTGGCCTGCTGCACATTCGGATAGCGCAGCACTTCACGCATGGCCAGGCCATCGCCGCCGCCAAGAATCAGTACGCGCCGCGCCCACGGCAGCGCTTCCATCAGCGGATGCACCAGCGCCTCGTGATAGCGGTACTCATCGCGCGAGGAGAACTGCAAATTGCCATTGATGTAGAGGCGGATATCGTCCTTCCACTTCGTAATCACCAGCCGCTGATACGGCGTGGTGGTCGAATACACGATCTCGTCGCCGAACAAACCATGCTCTCCCCAGCTGGTCAGCCGGTCCGCACTGGCGAAACCGACACACAGCGCCAGCAGCACTGCACAAGCGCGCAGCATGCGGCCCGTAACATTCGCAAGCTCTGTGCGAAACACGAGAATTGTCCACAGGGCGACGCCGATATTCAGCATCCCGAACAGGAAGCCGGTGCGCACCAGGCCCAGATGCGGCGCCAGCACCAGCGGGAACAGCAGCGACACGGCCAGCGCGCCCAGATAGTCGAAGGTCAGTACGCGGCTCACCAGCTCACTGAACTGCGTCTGCCGTGAATTCAGCGCACGCATCACCAGCGGCACTTCCATGCCTACCAGTGCGCCGATCAGAAACACCACCACATACAGCACGGTGCGGAACGGCGCCGCCATCCACGAAAAGGTCATGAACAGCATTGCCGCCGACACGCCACCAATCAGCCCCACGGCCAATTCGATGTCGACGAAACGCGCCAGCACATCGTCGTCCTTCACATATTTCGAGAGGTGGGCGCCGACGCCCATCGCGAACAAATAACAGCCGATAATGGTGGAAAACTGAAGGATCGAATCGCCCAGCAGATAGCTGGACAAAGCGCCGGCAATCAGTTCGTAGGCCAGCCCGCAGGACGCCACAACGAATACGGACAGGATCAGAATCTTTTTGGTCATTTGGCTGCTTTTGCTCTAATATGTTTCTATGTTAGCAAGCTTGTCACTTTAACCGGGGATCGACGTGTACGCCATCGCAAATTATCTGATCCATCTATTTTTGGCCGCCGTACTGCTCGCTGTGTTCTTCAAAGCCTACACCTGGTTCACCCCCTACGATGAAGTGATGCTGATCCGCCAGGGCAATCACGCCGCTGCGCTGTCGCTGGGCGGCGCCATGATCGGCTTCTCGCTGACCATCGGTTCAAGCCTGCTGCACACCTCTAACTACCAGGAGTTCTTTGCCTGGGCCGCTGGCGCGATGGTGGTGCAAGCCATCAGCTATGCTGTAGTAACGCGCTGCCTGAAAATGGCGCAAGACCAGATCGAAGCCAATAACAGCGCCTTTGGTGCACTGCTTGGCACCATTTCCATTTCCATCGGTGGTATCAACGCCGCCTGCATTTCCTGATTTTTCGAACGAGGTCCATCATGAGTATCGGCAGCTTTATCAAGAAGCAGTTTATCGATGTACTGCAATGGAATGAAGACACGGAAGGCGTGTTGTCCTGGCGTTATCCGATGCAGGACTTCGAAATCCAGAACGGCGGCGTGCTGATCGTGCGCGAGTCGCAGGTGGCCGTGTTCGTCAACGAAGGCCAGATCGCCGACGTGTTCGGTCCGGGCACGCACAAGCTCACCACGCAGACCCTGCCCGTGCTGACTAACCTGAAAAACTGGGACAAGCTGTTCGCCTCCCCGTTCAAGTCGGACGTGTATTTCTTCAGCACCCGCGTGCAGACCGGCCGCAAGTGGGGCACGCAGCAGCCGATCACGATCCGCGACAAAGACTTCGACATGATCCGCGTACGTGCCTTCGGCATGTATTCCTATCGCGTCGCTGATGCGCGCAAGTTCTTCACCGAATTGAGCGGCACGCGCGACACTTACACGCGCGACCAGGTGGAAGACCAGCTGCGCGGTATTCTGATGGCGTCGATGGCCAGCTCGCTGGGCGCATCACAGATCGCCTTCCTCGATATGGCGGCTAATCAGGCCCTGATGGCGCAGGAAGTCAAAGGCGGCCTGGCCGACGCCTTCGCCCGTTACGGTATCGGACTGGATGAATTCAATGTCGCCAGCGTGAGCCTGCCGGAGGAACTGCAGGCAGCGCTGGACGAGCGAATCTCCGCCGGCATGAAAGGCGGCCTGGGCGCCGACAAGATGGCCGGCTACACCAAGTTCCAGACTGCGCAGGCGATTCCGCTGGCAGCGCAGAACGAAGGCGGACTGGCTGGCCTCGGTGCAGGGCTGGGTACCGGCGTCGCGGTAGGCCAGGCAATCGGCCAGGCCATGGGCCAGACGATGGGACAGGCGGCTCCTGTGGCTGCAGCGCCGGCAGCGGCGGCAGCACCAGCGCAGGAATCGATCGAAGATCGTCTGTCCAAGCTGAAAGGCTTGCTGGACAAGGGCCTGATCTCCGCTGCCGATTACGACAGCACCAAGGCGGAACTGCTGAAGAAACTGATCGGATAATCCGCCCGCATGCAAATCGTTTCCTGCCCCAGCTGCGGCGCGGAGGTCAAGTTCCGCTCGGCCGCGTCGGTCATGGCCGTGTGCGAGTACTGCAATACGCGCGTGCTCAAAGAAGCAGACGCGGTGCGGGACCTGGGCAAAATCTCGTCCGTGCTGGAGGACTATTCGCCGATCCAGATCGGCACCAGCGGCGTGCTGGGCGGCCGCCCCTTCAACGTGGTGGGCCGCATCCAGCTGCGCTACGACGCGGGCATGTGGAACGAGTGGTACCTGATGTTCGACGATGCCACTACCGGCTGGCTGGGCGACGCGTCCGGCCAGTACATGATCACAACGTTGCGCCAGCCTGAAAGCGCATTGCCTGCCTTCGAATCGCTGCGCGCAGGACAGCAGTACAAGATCAACAACGAGCACTACACGGCGGCCGATGTGCGCACGGCCGATTGCATTGGCGGCCAGGGCGAGCTGCCTTTCAAAGCCGGCGACGGCTGGCAAGCCAGGGTGGCGGACTTCCGCCGCGGCTCCAGCTTTGTCACGCTGGATTATTCCGACGAAGGTCCGCCAGCGCTATACACCGGCGTGCCGGTCACGCTGGAATCGATGCAATGCCAGCTGCTGCGCGACGATGAGCAGATCAAACAGAGTGCGGGACGTTACCGCGGCAAGCTGGATAAGCTGGACTGCCCCTCCTGCGGCAGTCCTATCCAGTATCTGCCCGGCATGACCGCCAATCTGGTCTGCCATGCCTGCCACACGCAGATCGACGCATCCAGTCCGAAGGTGGAGGTGCTGGCAGCGGGCGAAAGCGTGGAGCGGCAACGCTTTACCCTCGATCTGGGCGCATCCGGAAAATTGGGCAATCAGGAATTCACCGTGATTGGCGCCATGCGCCGCGCAGACGACGAGGGCACGCAGTGGACCGAATATCTGCTGTATGGCCCCCGCGCCGGCTTTACCTGGCTGGTGGAGACGGACGAAGGTTGGTCACGCGCCAATGTGCTGGATGTTTGGCCAACCTGGGATGGCGGGAGCACCGCCACGCTGGACAAGGCCGAATTCGAGAAGCTCTACACCTACGGCTCGGTAGTGACCTACGCGGCGGGCGCCTTCAACTGGCGCGTGAAAGCGGGCGACCGCACCCGCGTGGCCGAATTCAAGCGCCAGCAGGTTTCGCTGGCGGCGGAGCTGACGGACGAGGAATTGACCTGGTCGCGCTCGACGCCGCTGGCTTTCGACCAGCTCAAGGCCTGGTTCGGCACCTCGGTGCACGGCTCGGCGCCGGTGTCCGGTCCCAAGCTGGCCGAGCAGGCCGGCCGCTACAAGCGCTCTGCCAAAAATTTCATCATTGTGATGCTGGTGCTGAATGCCATCCCGCTGCTGGCGAGCATGGACAATGGCGGCTTCGGTGCTCAGTTTGCGTACAGTATGCTCGGCGCGCTGGCGATCTACCTGCCCGCGATCTTCCTTGATTCGATCGACAAGCAATGAATAAATTCCTGGCCTACGCCCTATTCGTCACCCTGTTCAGCTCGGGAACCAGCTGGGTACGCATGTTCTCCGGCCCGTCCGCAACGGGCGGCGGCAGCAGCTGGTCGTCCAGTTCCGGCAGCTGGGGCGGTGGCGGCTACTACGGTGGCAGCGGCGGTGGTGGCGGAGGTGGACATAAGTGAGCGCTCACGTTCAACAACTTTATCAGCCAGCGGGCGTTCACCTGCTGGCGGATATGTCCGGCATCGCGGCGGAGCTACTGACCGATTGCTCGAAAATTGAGCAGCTACTGCGCGATGCAGCCACGGCGGCGGGTGCGCATGTGCTGCACAGCCATTTCCACGGCTTTGGCGAGGGCCAGGGCGTGACCGGTGTCGTGCTGCTGGCCGAGTCCCATATTTCAATCCACACCTGGCCGGAAACCGGCTTTGCGGCGGCCGACATCTTCATGTGCGGCAGGACCGATCCGCAACGGGCGCTGTCGCTGCTGCGCGAGGCCTTGCATCCTTCCGGCTGCGCGATCACGACAATCCGCCGCATTCCGCCGCGTTGACAGGCAGCCGGCCGAGTGCCACACTTGGCGAACTTTCAACCCACAGGAGACAAAACTATGCGTAAGCCGGATATTGCCCTCCTGTCGGCCGCCTGATCTCCGCGATCTTCCCCGATTAGCTTTCTCTGAGCTGGTGCTGAGCCGCGGCTGACCGCGCGCCGACTTTCCCTTTTCTTCGTTCGCTCGCCTTTGCGAGCGCCGTGATCTATTTTTTGGGAAAACCAACTCATCATGATCGACTTCGATTTCGAAGCATTGCGCCGTCTCGGCCTGAATAATCCGATCGTTTCGCGTCTCGCGACGCTGCCGCCTGCCGGGCCAACTTCTCGCCTGGTACGGCTCACCGAAATCCAGCGTGAATGGATGACTGTTCACGACGGTTGTTCCGAACTCGCCGCGCGCGCCCATCCATCGCTACATGCCGAATTGGCTGTCGGCGACTGGCTTATTGCTGAGACTAACTCTCTCGGCGAGCTGTGGATAATTCAACAGATGTCCCCAGCCAATCAAATCACCCGGCGTAATTCATCTGGCCAGCGTCAATTATTGGCCAGCAATATCGACACCGCCTTATTGCTTATGGGTCTTGACCATGATTTCAATTTGCGCCGCCTTGAGCGTTATATTGCAATCGTCAGTGCTGCGGATATTGCGCCACTCATCGTATTTACAAAATCCGATATCGCCGTGCCGCGTGATGTTTCCACTCGCTTGCCCGCTCACATTCCGGTTTTTCAAATTAATGGCGCCGATCCGGCCTCGGCTGCGCAATTAAGTCCCTGGCTCGCAGCAGGTCAGACGGTTTGCCTATTAGGCGCGTCCGGCGCCGGTAAGTCAACATTAACCAATACGCTGACCGGTGCAAATCAGGAAACCGGTAGCGTTCGGCATGGCGATAATCGCGGCCGCCACACGACGACAGCCCGTTCCATGTATTTTTGCCAAACCGGCGCCTGTATTATCGACACGCCAGGATTAAGAAGTTGGAGTCCGGACGCGGATGAATCGGCAATTGCCGCGACGTTCGACGATATTGAATTACTTTCCGCAAATTGCCAATTCCGAGATTGCCATCACGAATCCGAACCCGGCTGCGCGGTTCGTGGCGCAATTGATCAGGACCGCTTGCAGAATTACCAGAAACTCCTGCGCGAAGTCCGCCGCGCGCAACAGACGCCGCTGGACCGGATCGCCGATCGTACGAAGTGGAAGTCGCTCGGCAAAGCGGCGCTCGCTCGGGCACGAGAGAAGCGAAGTTAGTTATCGTTATGCTAGTTTGTGGCATGAATGCACCAAACATTAGCGTTCATGCCATGTCGTGCTACCATGTAAATCAACAACATAAGGAGCCAACATGAGCCTCTCCCGCATTGGCCAGATCGCACTCCCCGTTTCCGACGCCAACCGCGCCGAAGCCTTTTATGGCGAAGCGCTCGGCTTGAAAAAACTCTTCCGTTTTGGCGAATTGGTATTTTTCGACTGCGCTGGTGTACGGCTGATGCTGGAAGGTTCACCCAAAACCGTTTCACCTGGATCTGGTGCTTGCCATTACTTCATGGTGGAAAATATAGAAGCAGTCGCTGCCGATTTAAAATCCAAACAGGTTGCTTTTGAAGACGAGCCCCATCTTGTCGCAAAAATGCCTGACCACGATTTGTGGATGACTTTTTTCCGTGATCCTGACGGCCATTTGCTGGCCCTGATGGAAGAGAAGAAAAACTAAGGTTCGCGTATGGTGGCTTCGATATTATTGCCGTCGAGGTCAAGGATATAAGCGGAGTAAAAATTCGCCCAGCTGACGCGCGGCCCTGGCGGACCATTATCCTTGGCGCCGTGAGCCAAGGCGGCAGAATAAAATGCTTCAATCGCAGTGCGATCGGGTGCATTGAATGCTACATGAAATGGAGAGCGTCCAGCTTCGTGTTCCGATCGCCAATAGCTGGGTATTTCCGATCCAACCCAAAGGAATGGCTCACCGCTGGCAGGTGCATAAATTGCCCAATCTAAATCAGTTTCCAGACGATGGAAGCCCAACGGTGCGAGGCAGGCATCGTACAACGCAGCGCTGCGCACAAAATCTGTCACGACCAGGCCAAAATGGTTGATCATAGGACCTCCAATTAAAGGAACCGCCGGTATCCCAGCGTATCATTCCGCGAAACTCAATGGCGCACCGATAGTAATGCGAAGGTTGTTACTACTTTTGCTCGCTTCCATTCTGACAGCCGGCTTGGCGCACGCAGCGCCGGCCCCTGTGATTTTGGGGCTCGACCATATTCCGCTGGCGGTGCGCGATCTTGATCAGGCGGCCAGGGACTTCGTCCGCCTCGGCTTCACGGTCAAGCCAGGCCGGCCGCATGAGAATGGCATCCGCAACCTGCATCTGAAATTCCCCGATCGCACAGAAATTGAACTGATTACCGCGCCCGCTGCGCGTGACGAGTTGAGCGGCCAGTATGTCCACCACCTACGGGACAGCGACGGCCCGGCTTTTGTAGCCTTCTACGCACCGGATTTCGATGCGCTCGGCACGCGGCTCAAGGCGCTGAGCCTGCCGTTCCGCCGTGATTGGGCGACGGTCGCATTGGAGTCGCCCCAACACCTCTTCTTTTCATCGCGGCTCGCATCGCCGACCGATAGCCAGGCCTACTTCACGCATGCCAACGGCGCGTATGGATTGATAGGCGTCTGGCTCGCCGGCCCGGATGACGACCAGCCCCTGCTGGCCATGCTCGGCGCGGACCTGGCCGCAAACCAGCCGGTCAACACGCCGGAGCCGGGCACCGCGACGGTCGCGCGGCTCGCTGAAGGCGAGGTCGTCTTCCTGCCTGCCGCACGGCAGCTCGTACCGGGACGGCGCATCATCGGCGCGGTGCTGAAAACGCACGATCTGGCTGCGCTTCAGGCTGCGATGAAGGCGAGCGGGCTGCCGCCGCCAGAGCCGGTGACGACGCCACCCGGCCGCAGCATCTTCCTGCCGCCCTCCTCGGCACATGGACTCTGGCTGGAGTTCCGCGAAGTCAGGTAAACTTGCGGGACTCAAGAACAACAAGACATCACATCATGCGCCGCTACGCGCCATTTGCCCTGCTCCTCGCTCTCGCCGCTTGTGGCGAAGCCTACAATCCTCCGCCGCTGTATCAGGCCACGTCGGCCGACTGCGGCACGCTGCTGGACGGCGACACCTTCCCGCTCCCGCGCGGCATCACAGTTTCGGCAACCACGCCGACGGCTTCGCCGGACGGTGGCATCGACATCGGCCTGAACTACATGCTGCCGCGTTCCACGCAGCTGCAGTTCAAGACGGATGGTTTCCTGGCCACGCAGCCGAAAGGCGCCTTGATCGAAAAAGCGCAGGTGATCAGCGTCTATCAGCGGCCCACCAACCAGAAGCCGGAGATTGTGGAAATCGTCAATGGCGTGCCGCTGGCCCTGGTAGCGGTGGCAACCAGCGACGACACCCAGTTCCGCTATCGCCTGCGCCTGAAGGGCAAGCTGCCGCAGCGCTTCGACCTCGTCACGCCGGACGTGATGATCGGCCAGACCCGTTACGAGTCGCGCACCTTCACCTTCCGTTGGGTCGAAGAGAAGAAGTCGTATTCGATGTGCCGGTAGGCACGGCGAATCATCGACCGCCCCGCGTATGGCGGGTCATCGACGGAGGTGCGTAGGGCGGGTCATTGACCCGCCTTCGCGGCTCAGGTGCAGGGAATCGCCGCGCCGTGGATGGCGCGGGCGCCTTCGCTGGAGAGGAAGACGATCACGTCCGCCAACGCTTCCGGCGCCGTCCACTTGCTGCGGTCGGCGTTCGGCATGTCGGCGCGGTTCTGCGGCGTGTCGATCATCCCCGGCAGCACGCAGTTGACGTTGATACCCTTGCCGCGCAGTTCGGTGGACATCGATTCCGTCAGCCTGATCACCGCATCCTTGCTGATGACATAAGGCGCCATATTGGCCTGCCCCTGCCGCGCGGCTGCCGAGGCCACGCTGACGATCCTGCCGCCGCCCGCCTCCAGCATATGCGGCACCACCGCCCGCACCGCATTCAGCGTGCTGCGGAAGTTCACATCCAGCATCTGGTCCCATTCCTCGTCCGGCGCCGAGTGCGCGGGCGTGCCCATGCGGAAGGCGCCCGCGACATTCACCAGCACATCGATGCCGCCGAAGCATTGCCTGGCGGCCGCAGCGGCAGACGCCACCTGGGCCGCATCGCGCAGGTCGACTGCAACGTAGAGCATGCCATCCGCCTGCGGCCCAAACGCCTGCTCCAGCTGCGCGCGGTCGCGCCCCAAAGCGACGACGTTATCGCCGGCGGTGCGGAACGCAGCCACTACTGCGCGGCCGAGGACACCTGCCGCACCTGTGATCAGAACGGTCTTCATTGTGCGGACTCCTTCGCAAATCTGGCCACCGTGGCGCCGACCAGCGCGCGCACCTGTTTGCAGTCGAGCCTTGCCAGCGCCGGCAGATCGTGCGTCTTCGCGGCGTCTTTTGCAATCAGGTAGCCCAGATAGTATGCGCGGCGCGGCGGCAGCTTGTCCGTCTTGTCGCCCATGGAGAACAAATCTTCGTTCACCTTTTCGTTTGCACTGTCGAGCACCGTGTTCAATTGCGCCCAGGCGGCAGGCAACAGGGCGTTTGTCGCACTGGCCATCCCGGCCGGATAGTCCAGCAGAAGTTCCTTTTCATTCGCTTGCGGATTCATGACTGCCGACACGTACGTCGCCAAGCCCTCAATCCACATATGCGACCAGACGATATCTTCGGAGCAGGTGAAATGCTGCTGATGCAGAACATGGAACAGCTCATGATGGAAGAGCGGCGCCGCATCGCCTTTCGGGTCTAGCGCCGCGATCATGTCGGCGCCGAAGATCAGGTGCGTCTTGCCGTTCAGCTCGCGCGTGCCGCCATTCATTTCGCCCAGCGAGTGCACCAGTTCGGTCGGCACAGTCAGGCGGAAGTCGGGAAAGACCGCGTTAAAGGTTTGCAGATGCTGCTGCATGGCAGCGGAGAAGCGCTGCGCCTGATCCAGATAGGCAGCGCGAATCGTAGGAAAGCGCTTGATGGCGCGGCTGATGCGCGCATCCTGCTGGGCCGGTTCGCCGCGGCCATAGAACTCGGGATACTGCGCCATCAATGCCTGCTTCATGGCTGCCACACGCTGCGGCTCGGACAGCTGCTGGGTCGCGTCCCAGGTCGCGGTGAAGGTCGCGGTCAGATCACGGAATTCCGCTGCGGCGACCGTGCCGCTGAACAGCAGGCCAAGTGCAGCCAGAAGAATGCGACGCATAGACCCCTCATTGCAAAAAGGGAAATGCTAACACAATAAAAAAAGGCAGCCGTAGCTGCCTTTTTGTGATGCGCAAACCGGATTAGTGCTTGGTCTGACGCAGTTTGGCGATAGCTGCCAGCTGGCCGATGGCCGCTGCCAGTTCCGCCTGTGCTTTCGCGTAGTCGATACCGGTCTTGTTGTTGGCCAGGTTTTCTTCCGCCAGTTTCTTGGCGGCGGTTGCCTTGGCTTCGTCCAGATCGTGGCCGCGGATTGCGGTGTCGGCCAGGACCGTCACGGAGTTCGGCTGCACTTCCAGCAGGCCGCCGGCGACGAAGACGAACTCTTCTTCAGCCTGGCCAGGAACCTGGATGCGCACCGCGCCCGGACGGATACGGGTGATCAGCGGGGTGTGCTTCGGGTAGATACCCAGCTCGCCCTGCTCGCCCGGCAACGCCACGAAAGTCGCTTCGCCCGAGAAGATCTGCTCTTCGGCCGAAACCACATCAACGTGAATAGTGTTTGCCATGTTTATCCTCGGTGATAGCGGCCTCGATCAGGAGGCCGCTACGTCAATCGATCAGCCCAGTTTCTTGGCTTTTTCGATGGCTTCTTCGATGGTACCAACCATGTAGAAGGCCTGCTCTGGCAGGTGGTCCAGTTCGCCGGAAGAGATCATCTTGAAGCCCTTGATGGTGTCTTTCAGCGAAACGTACTTGCCTGGGGAGCCGGTGAACACTTCAGCAACGTGGAACGGCTGGGACAGGAAACGCTGCATCTTACGAGCACGCGCCACCAGCAGCTTGTCTTCCGGAGCCAGTTCGTCCATACCCAGAATTGCGATGATGTCACGCAGTTCTTTGTAGCGCTGCAGGGTGCCCTGCACGGCGCGCGCGGTGTCGTAGTGCTCTTGGCCAACGACCAGCGGGTCCAGCTGACGGGAGGTCGAATCCAGTGGGTCCACTGCAGGGTAGATACCCAGAGCAGCGATGTCACGGGACAGAACCACGGTCGAATCCAGGTGACCGAAGGTGGTCGCTGGCGACGGGTCGGTCAAGTCATCCGCTGGAACGTACACGGCCTGGATCGAGGTGATCGAACCGGTCTTGGTGGAGGTAATACGCTCTTGCAGACGGCCCATTTCTTCAGCCAGAGTCGGCTGATAGCCCACTGCGGAAGGCATACGGCCCAGCAGTGCGGACACTTCGGTACCGGCCAGGGTGAAGCGGTAGATGTTATCCACGAAGAACAGAACGTCACGGCCTTCGTCACGGAAGGACTCGGCGATGGTCAGACCGGTCAGCGCCACGCGCAGACGGTTGCCAGGTGGTTCGTTCATCTGACCGTAAACCATGGCCACTTTGGAGTTGGCCGGGTTTTCCAGGTCAACCACTTTGGCGTCAGCCATTTCGTGGTAGAAGTCGTTACCTTCACGGGTACGCTCACCAACACCGGCGAACACGGACAGACCCGAGTGCGCTTTAGCGATGTTGTTGATCAGTTCCATCATGTTCACGGTCTTGCCCACACCTGCACCGCCGAACAGACCAACCTTACCGCCTTTTGCGAACGGGCACACCAGGTCAATAACCTTGATGCCGGTTTCCAGCAGATCCTGGGAAGGGGACAGTTCGTCGTAAGCCGGAGCTACGCGGTGGATGGAAGCGA
Source organism: Pseudoduganella sp. RAF19 (assembly GCF_052114165.1). Taxonomy (NCBI): domain Bacteria; kingdom Pseudomonadati; phylum Pseudomonadota; class Betaproteobacteria; order Burkholderiales; family Oxalobacteraceae; genus Pseudoduganella; species Pseudoduganella sp. RAF19. The sequence continues at coordinate 114,358 of NZ_JBFREF010000009.1, forward strand.
TCTGGTCATGCGCCACAGGGCCGCATTCGTCGATCGGGTTGCCCAGCACGTCCATAATACGGCCCAGGGTAGCTTTACCCACTGGAACCATGATTGGTTTGCCGGTGTTCTGGATGGTCATGCCGCGACGCAGACCGTCGGAGGAGCCCAGAGCAATGGTACGGACCACGCCGTCACCCAACTGCTGTTGCACTTCCAGGGTCAGCTCGGAGCCTTCCATTTTCAGCGCGTCAAAAACCTTAGGCATCGCGTTGCGTGGGAACTCAACGTCCACCACAGCGCCGATACACTGAACGATTTTGCCATCAGCCATGTTCGTTCCTTCAAATATAGTTAAATTCGTTTAAACCGCTGCCGCACCGGCCACGATTTCGGACAGTTCTTTGGTAATTGCCGCCTGGCGGGTCTTGTTGTAGACCAGCTTCAGTTCACCGATCACGTTACCGGCGTTGTCGCTGGCGGCCTTCATGGCCACCATGCGCGCCGACTGTTCGGATGCCAGGTTTTCCGCTACCGACTGGTACACCAGCGCTTCAATGTAGCGCTCCAGCAGTTCGTCAATCACGGTCGCCGCGTCTGGTTCGTAGATGTAGTCCCAGTTGTGGCTGTTCGCATCGGCCTTCATCTTGTCTGCGGCCAGCGGCAGCAGCTGTTCGACGACAGGCTCTTGCTTCATCGTGTTGATGAACTTGGTGTAGCACAGGTAGACGGCGTCCAGTTTGCCTTCCTGGAATTTCTCCAGCATCACCTGTACCGGGCCGATCAGCTTTTCCAGGTGCGGCGTATCGCCGATCTGGGTAGCTTGAGCGACAACAGGTACACCGACGCGGTTCAGGAAGCCCAAACCTTTATTACCAATCGCTACTGCTTCAATCTTGTTCCCTGCAGCTTCCAGCTCGCGGGTTTTATTCGTCACCATACGCAGAACGTTGGTGTTCAGGCCGCCGCACAGACCCTTGTCGGTCGTGACAACGATAAAACCTACAGCCTTGGCGTCCGTCTTGGCTTCCGCCAGGAAGGAATGCGTGTACTCGGGGTTGGCATTTGCCAGGTTCGCAGCGATATTACGAATCTTGTCACTGTAGGGACGGGCGGCACGCATGCGGTCCTGCGCCTTGCGCATTTTCGATGCGGCGACCATTTCCATCGCCTTGGTGATCTTCTTCGTATTCTCTACGCTCTTGATCTTGCCACGTATCTCTTTGCCTACTGCCATGAGTCCTTACTCCTTTGCGCTTGATGGCGGCCCCTTGCGAGGCCGCCGTGCATCTTAGAATGCGCCGGATTTCTTGAAATCAGCAATGGCGGCCGACAGCGCTGCTTCGGCGTCTTTGTCCAGTTGCTTGGTTTCTTCGATCTTGGCCAGCAGGGCAGCTTGCTTGGTCTTCAGGTACGAGTGCAGACCGGCTTCGAAAGCCAGCACTTGCTTGACAGCGATATCGTCCAGGAAGCCCTTGTTCACTGCGAACAGGGAGGCGCCCATCAGGGAGATCGACAGCGGCGAGTATTGCGCCTGCTTCAGCAGTTCGGTCACGCGGGCACCGCGGTCCAGCTGCTTACGGGTCGATTCGTCCAGATCGGAAGCGAACTGCGCGAACGCAGCCAGTTCACGGTACTGTGCCAAGTCGGTACGGATACCGCCGGACAGGCCCTTGATGACCTTGGTCTGAGCAGCACCACCCACGCGCGACACCGAGATACCGGCGTTAATCGCAGGACGGATACCGGCGTTGAACAGCGAGGTTTCCAGGAAGATCTGACCGTCGGTAATCGAAATCACGTTGGTCGGAACGAAGGCGGAAACGTCACCAGCCTGGGTTTCGATAATCGGCAGTGCGGTCAGGGAACCGGTCTTGCCTTTCACGGCGCCGTTGGTGAACTTCTCGACGTAGTCGGCGTTCACGCGGGCTGCGCGTTCCAGCAGACGGCTGTGCAGGTAGAACACGTCGCCTGGGTATGCTTCGCGGCCTGGTGGACGGCGCAGCAGCAGGGAGATCTGACGGTAGGCAACAGCTTGCTTGGACAGGTCGTCGTACACGATCAGGGCGTCTTCACCGCGGTCGCGGAAGTATTCGCCCATGGTGCAACCGGAGTAAGCCGAGATGTACTGCATCGCAGCCGATTCCGAAGCGGAAGCGGCAACAACGATGGTGTACTCCATCGCGCCGTGCTGTTCCAGGGAACGCACGATGTTCTTGATGGTCGATGCTTTCTGGCCGATTGCAACGTAGATGCAGGTCATGCCCTGGCCTTTTTGGTTGATGATCGCATCAACCGCTACGGCGGACTTACCAGTTTGACGGTCGCCAATGATCAGCTCACGCTGGCCACGGCCAATTGGAACCATCGCGTCGATCGACTTCAGGCCGGTCTGCATAGGCTGGCCGACGGACTCACGGGCGATAACGCCTGGAGCGATCTTTTCGATTGGGGAGGTCATGGTGGTAGCCACAGGACCTTTGCCGTCGATCGGCTGGCCCAGGGCGTTGACCACGCGGCCTTTCAGTTCCGGACCAACCGGCACTTCCAGGATGCGGCCCGTGCACTTCACGGTGTCGCCTTCGGAGATGTGCTCGTAAGCACCCAGAATCACGGCGCCGACGGAGTCACGCTCCAGGTTCATTGCCAGACCAAAGGTGTTGCCCGGGAATTCCAGCATCTCGCCTTGCATCACTTCGGACAGACCGTGGATGCGGCAGATACCGTCGGCAACGGAAATTACGGTGCCTTGATTGCGCACTTCAGCGCCGCCATCAATGCCTTGAATCCGGCTCTTGATCAGCTCGCTGATTTCAGATGGGTTGAGTTGCATACTAACTCCTAAATGTTTTCTCTCTCAGCTTGCGCGAGGGTAAAGGGTCTCTGCCGAAGCGGGGCTCAAGCAACCAGCGCATTGCGCAGGTCTTGCAGCTTGGCGCGCACCGAAGTGTCGAGCACTTCGTCGCCGACCACCACGCGGACGCCGCCAATCAGGCTTGGGTCCACGGTAACGGCCGGCTTGAGCTTGCGGCTGAATTTCTTTTCCAGCGTCGTGACGAGCGCTGCCACCTGGGCGTCGCTCATGTCGAATGCGCTCGTGATTTCGGCATCTGCCGCACCTTCCGCTGCATTCTTCAGCAGCTGGAATTGGGCGCCGATTTCAGGCAGCAGTTCGATGCGGCCGTTATCGATCAGCATCGAGAGGAAGTTGTTCGCTTCCGCGTTGAGCGGCGATTTCAGCAGGGACTGGATGGTGGCGGTGATGTCGGCAGCCGAAACTTTCGGGTTGCGGACATACGCCAGCACCTCCGAATGCGAACCGATCTGGGCCATTTCGGACACCAGATCGGACCACTGCGCGAGGTTACCAGCCTTGGCTACGCGGAAGAGGGCTTCCGCGTAAGGACGGGCGACGGTTGCGAGTTCTGCCATGATCAGAGCTCGGTTGCCAGGCGGGCCAGCAGGTCAGCGTGAGCCGACGCGTTGACTTCGCGCTTCAGGATTTGCTCGGCGCCCTTCACAGCCAGATCAGCCACTTGACCACGCAGTGCTTCGCGGGCCTGGGTTGCTTGCTGGTCGGCTTCTGCTTTCGCTTGCGCAATGATGCGGTTGGCTTCAGCTTGTGCGTTGGCTTTGATTTCTTCAGCAACCAGCTGAGCGCGCTTTTCGGCGTCCGCGACGCGCTGGGCAGCTTCGTCGCGGGCAGCGGCCAGAGCGGTGGAAGCACGCTCTTCAGCTTGCTTTACCAGCACTTGGCCCTGGTCGGCGGCAGCCAGACCGTCTGCAATACGCTTGGCACGCTCATCCAGCGCATTATTCAGCGCCGGGAATACGAACTTCATCGAGAACCAGACGAGCACCGCGAAGGTGATCATCTGACCGATGAGAGACATATTGATGTTCATACCTTGCTCCTAAAAGTTTTCTCCGAAAAGAGGAGAAAGATTACTGAGCAGCAGCGGTAGCCAGGGCGGTCAGGAACGGGTTGTTGAAGGTGAACAGCAGAGCAACACCAACGCCGATCATGGAGATCGCGTCCAGCAGACCAGCGATAACGAACAGTTTGGTTTGCAGCTGAGGCATCAGTTCAGGCTGGCGTGCGGAAGCTTCCAGGAATTTGCCGCCCAGGATAGCGAAGCCGAGTGCGGTGCCGATGGCGCCCAGGCCAACGATGATGGCAACTGCCAGAACGGTCATGCTTTGTACTTGTGCGATCAGAGCTTGCATTAGATTTCTCCTAATTTAAAAAAACGAAAATACCAAAAAACTAAATACCAATAAACCAAAAATAAGTTGCTGATTAATGCTTCTCAACCGCAAGGGCCAGATACACAACCGTCAACGCCATAAACACAAACGCTTGCAGGGTAACAATCAGAATGTGGAAGATTGCCCATGGACCGCCCAGCAGCCACTGTGCCCACCATGGCAGCAGCGCGATCAGAATGAAGATCAGTTCGCCGGCGTACATATTGCCGAACAGTCGCAGCGACAGGGAGATTGGCTTGGCGAACAGTTCCAGCATCTGGAAGATGAAGTTCACAGGCGCCAGGAAGATGGCGGCCACACCGTGCGCGTGGAACGGCGCGGTGAACAGTTCTTTACCCCAGCCGCCAATGCCCTTGGCCTTGATCGAGAAGCCGATGATGCACAGCAGGACGCCGATCGACATGCCGAAGGTGTGGTTCACGTCAGCGGTAGGAACAACGCGAAGCTTGTGCACGCCGAAGAAGGTCAGGAACTTCGGCAGCAGGTCGACTGGCAGGAAGTCCATTGCATTCATCAGCCAGACCCAGACGAAGATGGTGATGGCCAACGGGGCGATCACTTTCGACTTGGCGTGGAAGGCGGAATTAACGGTGTCGTTCACCAGTTCCATGATCCATTCGACGAAGTTCTGCAGCTTGCCAGGAACGCCAGCGGTGGCGCGCTTGGAAGCCATGTAGAAAATGCCGAGGAAAACCAGGCCCAGGATCGCGGAGATCCAGAACGTATCCAGGTTGAACGTGCCGGCGGCGACGCTGGAATCGGTCAGGCTATTGTGGGAAAGGTGGTGCTGAATATACTCTGTGGCGTTAGCCGGGCCCTCATGGCCCACAGTGTGTTCAGTGGTCATAATTAAATGTATTGATTTTTAAACCGTGAGCAGTGCCAACCAGTATGCGAAGGTCGTCACCACGAATCCTAAAATCAGCCACAACCATGCAGCTGACGGGAACAGCACCAGTGCCAAAATAAACAGCACTGCCGTTACAAATACTTTTGCCATCTCGCCGCGGAAGTGCGTCCGGAATGCTTTTTTTGCATCCTCGCTACCGCGCGCTACCATGGTCGCGTAGACCAGGCTACCCAAGACCGCAATAATGCCGCCCATGGCAGCGGACCAGCCTTTCCCCACCCCGGCGAAAAGCGCGACGAGGGCTGAGAAAAGGACGGCGATTGTTAACTGCAGGGCAACTACTCGGAAGACTGGTTTGGCGATACTCTTCGAAGAATCACTCACTTACCGCGTTCCTATAGACCCAAAGACACGGGATTATAGTCGGTTTACACGGGCATGGTCAAACATGGTGCAACGCAAAAAGCACCCTAACAACAACGTTATTCTGCTGAATTCGCAGTCAACTGACGACTACTTGCAACGTAATCGCCGCCCAGCTTAGCGCAGCTGGCTGACGCGGAACTTGCATACAAAACCACAGTGCAAAATCTGGTGGCAGGCACATCGTGCCTGCCACCTGGTCCTGGCCTTGGGTTCTAACTACGCAATCGGGCGATCACGCCATCCAGGATATCGAGGTCGGCGAAGTCGATAATCATCTGTCCACGGCCTTTGGCGCCCATTTTGAACACCACGGAAGTTGCCAATGTGTCAGATAGCTCTTCTTCAAGTCGCTTGATGTCGCCCGATTTTTCGCGCACGCGGGCGGCCGGTTTCTCGGCCGCCTCCTCCATGTGCTTCTGCACTAGTTTTTCCGTTTCGCGCACGGACAGTCGTTTTGCAACAACAACATTGGCGAGCTGGATCTGGCTGGCGGCGTCGACGGCCAGCAGCGCACGGGCGTGGCCCATGTCGATATCCCCTGCCATCAGCATGGTTTGCACCGGCTCGGCCAGGTTCATCAGGCGCAGCAGGTTGGACACGGCAGAACGCGAGCGGCCGACGGCATGCGCCGCCTGCTCGTGGGTGAAGTTGAAATCGGTGATCAGGCGATGGATGCCTTGCGCCTCTTCCAACGGATTCAGGTCTTCGCGCTGGATATTCTCGATCAGGGCCATGGCGGCCGCAGTCGTGTCGTCCACATCCTTCACCAGGACCGGCACGCTTTCCAGGCCCGCAATCTGCGCCGCGCGGAAACGGCGTTCGCCGGCGATGATCTCGTAACGCACGTGGCCGTTGGACTTATCCACACCTACCGGGCGTACCAGCAGCGGCTGGATGATGCCCTGGGTTTTGATCGATGCCGCCAGTTCGGCCAGGCTGCCCTCGTCCATCTGGGTACGCGGCTGGTACTTACCCGCCTGCAGATAAGCCACCTGCATTTCGTGCGGGTTTGGATGGGAGGTCGGATCTGCCGGGTCCTGGTCGCCGCCCAACAATGCGTCGAGGCCTCGTCCGAGGCCTTTCATTTTCTTTGCCATGTGTGATTACATTTTCTTGATGCGTTTAACCATTTCGGCGCCGAAGGCAATGTATGCCTGCGCCCCTTTGGAAGCCGGGTCGAACGTCACGCCCGGCATGCCGTAGGACGGCGCCTCGGCCAGCCGCACATTGCGCGGGATGATGGTCTTGAAGACCTTGTCGCCGAAGTGCTGCTCCAGCTGCTGCGAGACTTGCTGCGACAGTGTCATGCGCGGATCGAACATCACGCGCAGCAGGCCGATGATCTTCAGGTCCGGATTCAGATTGGCGTGCACCTTCTTGATGGTGTTCACCAGATCGGACAGGCCTTCCAGTGCATAGTATTCGCACTGCATCGGAATGATCACGCCGTGTGCGGCGCACAGGCCGTTCAGCGTCAGCATCGACAGTGCCGGAGGGCAGTCGATCAGGACGAAGTCATATTCGCTATCCACCTTGGCCAGCGCATCGCGCAGGCGGCGTTCGCGGTTATCCAGCTGCACCATCTCCACTTCCGCGCCGGCCAGCTCGCGGTTGGCAGGCAGCACGTCGAAGCGCCCTGCCTCGGAACGCTGGCGCGCAGTGGCCACGTCGGAAGTACCGAGCATGACTTCATAGGTGGAGGAAGTAAGGCCTGCTTTGTTGATGCCTGCGCCCATCGTGGCGTTACCCTGAGGGTCCAGGTCTACCAGCAATACGCGCTGGTTAAGTTTGGCCAAGCCGGCGGCGAGGTTCACTGTCGTGGTGGTTTTGCCCACGCCGCCTTTTTGATTTGCTACACAGAAAATTTTGGCCATGTATTCTTCTTTTGATATAAATCGTTTATACGGTATAAATTGTTAATACTATTTATTCAGTTTATACGGTATAAATCGTTTATACCGTTTCTATAGTCGTAGCTGTCGTAGTTGTTTTCTTGATAAACACGAGATGCCGCTCCGCGTCCAGCCCTGGCACCTGTAGCGCTTGCAGATCGCTCACTTTCCAGGGCTCTGGCAGTCGCTCTCTTTCGTCTGCCGGCGCCGTGCCTTTCAGGGCGATGAATTGCCCGCCATCCGCCAGCAGGTGCCCGGACCAGTTCACGAAGTCCGAGAGGTCTGCGAAGGCCCGCGAGGTGATCACGTCGAAGGGCGTCTTCACCTGCAGGTCCTGCACCTTCTTCGTGTAGACCGTGACGTTGCTCAGCCCCAGCTCCGCCTTCACTTGCGTGAGGAAGGCCGTCTTCTTGTGCACCGTATCGATCATGGACACTTTCATGCCCGGCCGGGAGATCGCCAGCACCATGCCCGGCAGTCCGCCCCCTGCCCCAACGTCCAGCACATTCCGCGCTTGCTCGAAGGCGGGCACCGAAGCCAGCGAATCCAGCACGTGCAGCGTCATCATTTCCATCGGATCGCGTACCGCCGTCAGGTTGTACACGTGATTCCATTTGTTCAGCAGGGCCAGGTAATCCAGCAACTTCTCCTGCTGCTCTTGCGACAGTCCCAGCTTCAGATCCGTTACGCCATTCTGCAATACTTGCGCCAGCCGCGCGCGGTCGAACAGCGCCATCAAGCAGCCTCATCTTTCAGCGTAACGAAGCCACCGTAGCCGGCCTTCTTCAGATGCACCAGCAGCAGCGAAATCGCAGCCGGGGTCACACCCGAAATACGCGAAGCCTGGCCCAGGGTTTCCGGACGATGCTTCTGCAGCTTCTGGCGCACTTCCATCGACAGCGCCGTGATCTCGGCATAGTTGAAGCCTTCCGGCAGCTTCAGGTTTTCGTAGTGCTCGTGACGCTCCACTTCGCGCAGCTGGCGATCGATATAGCCCGAATACTTCAGGGTGATCTCCACCTGCTCTTTCACCGACTCGTCGGCCACGCCTGGACCAGCCAGTGCCTGGCCTTCGTTGCCGGTCATGCTCATCAGCTTGTCGTACTCGACGCCCGGACGGCGCAGCAGATCGGCCAGCGAATACTCGCGCTCGATCGCCTGGCCCACCACACGCTCGGACTCGGTTGCCGCCAGAATGCGCGGGTTCACCCAGGTCGATTTCAGGCGTTCCAGCTCAACGGCCACCGCCTCGCGCTTGCGCTCGAATGCTTCCCACTGCGCATCGCCAACCACACCCAGCTTACGCCCGATTTCTGTCAGGCGCATGTCAGCGTTGTCTTCACGCAGACTCAGGCGGTATTCCGCGCGGCTGGTGAACATGCGGTATGGTTCCTGCACGCCCTGGGTGACGAGGTCGTCCACCAGCACGCCGAGGTAAGCTTCGGAGCGGCCCGGCGTCCAGGATTCCTTGCCCTGGGTTTGCAGCGCGGCGTTGATGCCGGCCAGCATGCCCTGCGCCGCGGCTTCTTCGTAGCCGGTGGTGCCGTTGATCTGGCCAGCGAAGAACAGGCCATTGATGGCCTTGGTTTCCAGCGAAGCCTTCAGGCCGCGCGGGTCGAAATAGTCATACTCGATGGCGTAGCCCGGACGCAGAATGTGCGCATTTTCCAGGCCCTTCATGGAGCGCACCAGCTCGATCTGCACGTCAAATGGCAGACTGGTCGAGATGCCGTTCGGGTAGAACTCGTGCGTGGTCAGGCCTTCCGGTTCCAGGAAAATCTGGTGCGATTCCTTGGACGAGAAGCGATGAATCTTGTCTTCAATCGACGGGCAGTAGCGCGGACCCACACCTTCAATCACGCCGGTGAACATCGGGCTGCGGTCCAGGCCGTTGCGGATGATGTCGTGGGTTTTGGTGTTGGTGTGCGTCACCCAGCACGGCAGCTGCTGCGGGTGCATGGCGGCACTGCCCATTACCGAGAACACCGGCACCGGATCGAGGTCGCCCGGCTGCTCGGTCATCTGCGAAAAGTCGATGCTGCGGCCGTCGATACGCGGCGGCGTGCCAGTCTTCAGACGGCCTTGAGGCAGCTTCAATTCCTTCAGACGGGCGCCCAGCGAGATGGCTGGCGGATCGCCGGCACGGCCGGCCGAGTAGTTCTCCAGGCCGACGTGGATTTTTCCGTTCAGGAAGGTGCCGGCCGTCAGCACGACAGCGCGGCCCAGGAACTTCAGCCCGATCTGGGTGACGGCGCCGACCACGCGGTCGCCCTCCACCATCAGGTCATCGACGGCCTGCTGGAACAGCCACAGGTTCGGCTGGTTTTCCAGGCGCGAACGGATGGCGGCCTTGTACAGGATACGGTCGGCTTGGGCGCGCGTGGCGCGGACTGCCGGGCCTTTTGACGAGTTCAGGATACGGAACTGGATGCCCGCCTCGTCAGTGGCGATAGCCATTGCGCCGCCCATGGCGTCGACCTCTTTGACGAGGTGGCCCTTGCCGATACCGCCGATGGACGGGTTGCACGACATCTGGCCCAGCGTCTCAATGTTGTGGGTCAACAGGAGCGTCTTCTGTCCCATTCGAGCAGAAGCCAGGGCCGCCTCGGTGCCGGCGTGACCGCCACCGACAACGATGACGTCGAATTCAGTAGGAAATAGCATGGTGAAAATTGGGGGAAATCTGGGGATCGAACAGAATTATAAAGTTTTTTGCGCCTTGCGAATTTTTTGGGCAGAAATTTTTGTCTGTTAATGTTTCACGTGGAACAAAAAAAGGGGCCATCAGGCCCCTTTCCAACATTGTTTCACGTGAAACAGTTCACTTCAACCAAGCGTCATAGCCGGTCTTGAGAATCAAGATTCCTACAACGACCAGGAAAAGTCGCCGCACAAATCCGCTGCCATGCTTCAGTGCAAGCTTCGTCCCCAGCACCGAACCGATAATCTGCAGCACCGCCATCATCAGACCCAGCTGCCAGATCAGGTGGCCATTGAAGCCAAACACGAGCAGGGCGGCAATATTGGTCGCCACATTGACGACCTTGGATGCCGCCGACGCGCTCAGGAAGTCAAAGCCGAAGCTGCGCACAAACAGGAAGACCAGGAAGCTGCCCACACCCGGACCGAAGAAGCCGTCATAGAAACCCAGGCCAGCGCCGACCAGCACAGCCATTACCTTCTCTTTGGTTCCGGTATGCAGCGGTGCATGGACGCTGCCCAGGTCCTTGCGGCGGAAAGTATAAATGGCCACCGCCAACAGCACGAAGGGCAACAGACTGCGTAGGAAATCGGCGGGGATACGGGTAACGGTCCAGGCGCCGATCAGGGAAAACAGGAAAGCCGTCGCCGCCGCCGGGGCCACCGTCGACCACGCCACCGGCGTCCGGCGCGCATAATTCATGGCCGCCGCGCTGGTGCCGAATACGCTGGCCAGCTTGTTGGTACCCAGCAAGGTCGCCGGAGACGTACCCTGCATGACGGAGAAAATCGCGGGAATCTGGATCAAGCCACCGCCGCCCACTACCGCATCCACGAAGCCGGCAGCAAACGCCGCGACCGCCAAAACACCAACACCCAGATCGAACACCACCGCCCTGCTCCCCAAACGCAAACCTCACATTGTACGCAGGAAATCCACACGCCGCCCGCCACTGGTGTAAGCTTTCCTACACCGTCACTCCAGTTGAGACACCGTGATGAACCCGAATCCGACCTTCAGCTTCAGCACTGTCCCACACATCATTTCGGAACTTGGAGCAGCCCGATCCCTGGGCGACCACCTGCGCGCAAAGTTCCCATCCGTCACCCGCGCCCTTGTCGTGACCGATCCCGGACTGCTGCGTGCCGGACTGGTGGACCTGCCGATCCAGAGTCTGCAGTCGGCCGGTTTTCACGTGAAAACTTACTCTGACGTGATCGCCGATCCACCCGAGCAGATCGTGCTGGAAGCGGTCGCCGCAGCCCGTCAACATGAAGCCGACATCATTATCGGCATCGGTGGCGGCAGCTCGATGGACGTAGCCAAGCTCATTGCGGTCATGGCCGAGAGCAAGCAGACGCTGCGCGAGATCTACGGGATTGGCAATGTGAAGGGTGGCCGGCTGCCGCTGGTCCTGGTCCCGACCACGGCAGGCACCGGCTCTGAAGTCACCAATATCTCCATCGTCACCACAGGCGCCACGACCAAGATGGGTGTGGTCGCGCCCCAGCTGTACGCCGACATGGCGGTGCTGGATGCCGAGCTGACGCTGGGCCTGCCGCCCGCCGTGACGGCGGCCACCGGTATTGACGCCATGGTCCACGCCATTGAAGCCTACACGAGCAAGCACAAGAAGAATCCCTTGTCCGATGGACTCGCCCGACAGGCGCTCAGTCTGCTGTCGGCCAACCTGATTCCGGCCTGCGAGAATGGACGCAATCTGGCGGCAAGGCAGGGCATGCTGCTGGGCGCCATGCTGGCGGGGCAGGCATTCTCCAACGCCCCGGTCGCCGCCGTGCATGCGCTGGCCTATCCAATCGGCGGGATATTCCATGTTCCCCACGGACTATCGAACTCGCTGGTGCTGCCTCATGTATTGCGCTTCAACGCGCCCGCCGCGGCGCCGCTTTATGCCGAACTGGCGTCGATCGTCGTGCCTCACGCCAGCGGCTCCGACGAGGCAAAGTCCGAGGCTCTGGTTGTTGCGATGCAGCAAATCGCCATCATCACCGGAATCGAGCGGACGCTGCAGCAAGTCGGCATCACCGAATCCGATCTCGACCGCCTCACCGACGACGCCATGCTCCAAACCCGCCTCCTCGGCAACAATCCCCGCGAAGTCACCCGCCCCGACGCCCGCGCCATCTACGCGGCAGCGCTCTGAAGAAGCTATTTGGAATTGTTCGGGAAGTAGAAACCGATAACCAGCGTCACCAGCGGCAACCTACCAACCGAGCCGCTTAACCGATCATTCAACTCAACTGAGCCAAGCGGCTCGTCAGCGGATGGCGACGCAGCGTCGCGCCGAACAATGGTGTCCGGATATTGGTCCATCACAAAACGCCGTTGATCCGAGCCACAGGCTTAAAGTTCTTGTCGACTATGGCCAACTGATTACCGCGCTTCAAGTCTTCCTCATCAGCCACCGGCAATAGCGCCAAGCCGCGCCGAATTGCTTCCATCTTGGTAATCCGGCGGCGGTCGGCCAGCTCTGTCAGCATCAGATCGGCTTCGTCGGATAGGCGAAAGGTAGTGCTGCTCATGATGTTCTCCAGGCAGTTCACATTTATGAAGTATAGATAGGACCTGCCTGGAACCCGCAAGAGATCAATGGGGATCTGCGGCGCATCAATAGCTGCCACCTAGTTCGGCACATCTACTACCGTGCCATTGATGTTGATGGCATTCGCGCCAGGCGCGGCGCTGAATGGCGGCACATTATCCGTGGTGATCGGGACGTCGGCTGATGCGCGGGGAAATGTACGTACTACCTGGGACGGCGGCAGAGCGGTGTTGGTTCTTATATTGGCCAGCGCTACATCCAGCGCCCGGAACAGGTAGACGTGCAGCGGCACGATGCTGGCGGGTAGTACATTAGTGAATGAATCGAAGTGATTGGCGTTCGTCACCTCGACATAGCGCAGCTTGCTGTTGTTTCCCTCCACGGATGCATTCAGCGCGAGGTAAGCACGGCTGCCGTGATTCACCGGGATCAAGGTATCGCTGCGTCCAGCAACGATGATAGCGGGCTTGCCGTGCAGATTTCCAGTCGCCTGCACCTCCATCATCCCCGTGCGCACTTTCGTGCTCAGCGCGGCCATATTGCCTGCAAGCGGGGCACCGGTAATCGCATCAGCCCCAATCGCCAGCGAGCGTATGCACAAAAAACCGTCCAGCGCCTGGTCCATCACGCCTGTGGACGGCGAAACCGCCGCCGAGTAAGCCCTGGCGCCACCGACAGCATCCTCATACACCGGCGAGCCGACAATCCCATTCTGCGCCGCAAAACTGGCTGCCCGCACAGCTGGCGGAAGCGGAATCGGCGTGCCGCTGCCCTCCACGTTCGCCCAGCTGAACCCGCACACCTTATCGGTCACGGAAAAGCGTCCATACGCATTCACATAAGTCACCGCCACCAGAATATTGGTCAGCGCATGCGCCCCCTCCAGGATCTCCGCCTCGGACTGCCAGCCATAAGCGCGCATGCGCGCCTTCGCATCATTCTGTTGCGACAGCAAATTACTGCCACTCAGCAGCCCCTTCGCCACCAGCGCATCGCAACGCCCCGTTACACCGGCGATGCACGGTTCATACAGCGCCGCAAAGCTTGAATAATCCAGCAGCGGCTTGCCCTGCGACGCAACGTTCACGCCGCCCTGCCGCACCGCGAAGCCGGTCGTCTTATTCGGTTGAATCTGCGGCTCAGTCACAGCTACCGCATCAATCAGCCCCTTGCTATCCTGTTCAGCCGCCAGCAGTGCCGCCCCCGCGCCATTGGAAATACTCGATGCAATCGTCGCCGTATTGGCCGGAGTCAGGCGGACGATCTTGCTCTTGTTATCGCTCGCCAGCACGCCGTACTTTTCGTTCAAGACGTAGAAGGCAAACTCCAGCGCCTGCAAGGTCACCCTGCCCCAATCCTTCTCCGGATTCTGCCGTGAGTGCGCATGCTTGAACGCGATGCGGTTCGGGAAGCTGGTAGCGAACGCCGCGCGGTCCGCGTCACTCAGCGCCGGCGCAAAGATCGCGTTGTTGGCGGCCGCCCCGCGAGTCGCGCGCTGGCCGCTCTGCACGTTCACGGAATCGTCGTCAAAAGTATAAAGACCGGTGCCGCCGCCCTTGTCCGCATAAGCCACAGCGCAATTGTTCTTCAGCCCCCATTCACCCGCGCTACCGATGGACCCGTATATCCCGCGCGAGCCGCTGGAAACGCCGCTCACAATGCAGGCGTTGCTGGCGTCGAAGCCATTCGGCACCTGCACCATCAAGGTCACATTGAACTTGCCGGTGCCATCGTCCGCGTAGGCGATGTACTCGGTGCCGGCGATCTTGCCCTCATTCGCCGTGACCTGGCCCTGCGCCGTCACATTCGGGCCGTACAGCGTGCCATAGCCGCTGTTGGCGCTGATATCGAGCACAGCGCGGTAATTGGTGTAGATCGCGTTCCGGCGCAGCTCGCGGGCCGTCGGATTATTCGCATCGGCATAAGCGGGCACCGAGCCTGCGAGCCCGCTTTTGCCGAGGCCCGCAGTCAGCAGATCGTCAGAATTACCGTCGTAGCTGGTGATGGTGACAGCGCCGAGATAGCTCGGCGGCATGTTGATATTCTCCGGCTCATCGCCACCCTGGCGATGGCTGCCGCAAGAAACGAGGAGTACGGAAGCAGCTGCAAAAACGAAGTTGCGCATGACTTACTCCTTAGAGGTTTATGCTGGCTTTCTCCTATCGAAGTAGGCCAGGACTTCGCCAATAATGCCGCGGCGGAACAGCAGCACACAGGCCACAAAGATCAGGCCCGTCACCATGCTCACGGCCTCCCCCAGCGTGTTAAACCACTCGATGCCGGTCAGCGACGCCATCAACGTCCCGAAGTCGCCCAGCTTATTTTCCAATGCAACGATGATGATCGCGCCCAGGATCGGCCCGACCATCGTGCCCATGCCGCCAACCAGGGTCATCAGAATCACCATGCCGGACATGGACCAGTGCACATCCGTCAGCGTCTCGAAGCCGAGCACCATGGTCTTGGTGGCGCCCGCCAGTGCAGCCAGCGCGGCCGACAGCACAAAGGCCATCAGCTTGAACTTCTCCACGTCATAGCCCAGCGAGACGGCGCGCGGCTCATTTTCCTTGATCGCCTTCAGCACCTGGCCAAACGGCGAGTGCACCGTGCGCACGATCAGCGCGAAGCCCGCAACGAAGATCGCCAGCACCACGTAATACAGCGTCAGATCGCTCTGCAGATCAATCACGCCCAGCAGCTTCCCGCGCGGCACGCCCTGCAAGCCGTCTTCGCCGCCGGTGAAGCTACCGAAACGCAGCGCACCGAAGAACACCATCTGCGCCAGCGCCAGGGTAATCATCGCGAAGTAAATGCCCTGGCGGCGGATCGCCAGCGCCCCCATCACCAGGCCGATCAGCGCCCCAGCCGCAACGCCCGTCAGAATCGCCAGCTCGAACGGCAGGCCCCAGTTCTTGATCGCATTGCCGGCAAAGTAGCCCGCAGCGCCAAAGAAGGCCGCGTGTCCGAACGACAGCAAGCCCGTAAAGCCGATCAGCAGATTGAAGGCGCAGGCAAACAGCGCGAAGCACAGCAGCTTCATCAGGAACACGGGATAGCCGACAAACGGCGCCCCCAGCGCCAGCGCCAAAGCAATTGCGTAGCCAACTTTCTTGTTCATCATTTTTCCTTACCGAACAGGCCAGCTGGACGCAGCAGCAGCACAATCACCATCACCAGGAACACGACGGTGGACGAAAACTCCGGATAGAAAACCTTGGTCAGCCCTTCGATCACGCCAAGACCAAGACCAGTGAGGATCGAGCCCATGATGGACCCCATGCCTCCGATCACCACAACGGCGAATACGACGATAATCAGGTTCGACCCCATCAGAGGGGTCACCTGGATGATTGGCGCCGCCAGAACGCCTGCAAACGCGGCCAAAGCGACGCCGAAGCCATAGGTGAGGGTGACCATCAGCGGCACGTTGATGCCGAAGGCCTCCACCAGTTTCGGATTCTCTGTCCCCGCACGCAAATAAGAACCCAGCTTGGTCTTCTCGATCACGAACCAGGTCACCAGACACACCAGCAGCGAAGCGACCACCACCCACCCCCGGTAATTCGGCATCACCATGAATCCAAGGTCCGTCGCCCCCTGCAGCAATTCAGGCGTATCCACCGGCTGGCCGGACACGCCGTAGAAGGAACGGAAGACGCCTTCAATCAGCAGCGTAATGCCGAACGTCAGCAGCAGGCCATACAGGTGATCCAGCTTGTAGAGCCAGCGCAGCATGGTCTTCTCGATGATGATGCCCAGCACGCCCACAATAAACGGCGACAGCACCAGCATCACCCAGTAGTTCAGGCCAAAGTAAGCCATCCCCATCCAGGCCAGGAAAGCGCCCATCATGTAGAGCGCGCCGTGCGAAAAATTGATCACATTCAGCAGGCCAAAGATGACCGCCAACCCGAGCGAAAGCATCGCGTAGAACGAGCCATTGACGAGGCCAAGCAGCAGCTGGCTCATCATGGCGGGCAAGGGGACGCCAAAGATTTCCATAGATTTAGCGGTGGTAGGGCGGGTCGTTTGACCCGCCGGTTACGACGGCGAAACGCGCTGCGGGTCAAACGACCCGCCCTACTTCCACAGCGCGCACTTGGTTTCCGCCTTGGTGGCGTAAGCCTGGTCGCCCGGAATGGTGGCCACGACCTTGTAGTAATCCCATGGATACTTCGACTCGCCAGGCTTCTTCACTTCCATCAGATACATATCGTGCACCATGCGGCCATCCGGACGAATCACGCCGCCCTTGGCGAACATATCGTTGATCGGCGTAGCCTTCATCTTCGCGATCACCTTGTCCGAATCGTCGGTGCCCGCCGCTTTCACTGCCGCCAGATAATTCGTAGCGGCGGAGTAGTCGCCCGCCTGCAGCATGGAAGGCTCCTTCTTCATCTTCGCAAAGTAGCGCTTGGACCAGGCACGCGTCGCGTCGTTCATGTCCCAGTACCAGCCATCGGTCAGGTACATGCCCTCGGTGGTCTTCAGGCCCAGCGAGTGCACGTCGTTGATGAAGATCAGCAGGCCGGCCAGCTTCATCTTCTTGGTGATGCCGAATTCATTGGCCGCCTTGATCGAGTTGATCGCATCGCCGCCCGCGTTGGCCAGACCCAGGATCTGTGCGCCGGACGATTGCGCCTGCAACAGGAAAGACGAGAAGTCTGATGCCGACAGCGGATGCTTCACCGAGCCCAGTACCTTGCCGCCGTTCTTGGTGACCACTTCAGCGGTATCTTTTTCCAGCGACTGGCCGAAGGCGTAGTCGGCGGTCATGAAATACCAGCTCTTGCCACCCTGCTTCACGATCGCGCCGCCGGTACCGCGCGCCAGCGCCACGGTGTCGTAGGCATAGTGCACGGTGTAGGGCGTGCATTCCTCATTGGTCAGGCGCGACGAGCCGGCGCCGATGGAGATGAACACTTTCTTCTTTTCGGCAGCCACTTTGGCCATCGCCAGATTGGCGCCGGAGTTGGTGCCGCCGATCAGCATGTCGACGCCCTGCTGGTCGAACCATTCGCGCGCCTTGGAGGCGGCAATATCGGCCTTGTTCTGGTGGTCGGCCTGGATGAATTCGATTTTCTTGCCGTTGATGTTGCCGCCCGCATCGGCAATCGCCATCCTGATCGCTTCCGCGCCGCCCTGGCCGTCGATATCGGAATACAGGCCGGACATATCGGTGATGAAGCCGATCTTGATGGTGTCGCCGGAAATCTGCGCCTGTGCCGCAAAGGAGAAGCCCATAGCGCAAATGGCGGCGGCAGTAGTGGCGATAGCTGTGCGTTTCATATTGTCTCCGTCTGGGTGGTTTTTCGATTTAGATGCCCATTCAAACGCCCAACAGCTGGTTCAGGACCGGCATCTTGGCGCTCAATTCCGATGCAGCAAAAGTCTCCACAATCTGACCGTGCTCCATCACGTAAAACCGGTCCGCCAGCGGCGCGGCAAACCGGAAATTCTGTTCCACCATCACGACGGTGTAGCCCTTCGATTTCAGCGTGGTGATCATGCGCGCCAGTCCCTGCACGATGACGGGCGCCAGTCCTTCCGAGATCTCGTCCAGCAGCAGCAGGCGCGCGCCCGTTCGCAGAATGCGCGCCACGGCCAGCATCTGCTGCTCGCCGCCGGAAAGCCGCGTGCCCTGGCTATTGCGGCGTTCCTTCAGGTTGGGGAACATCTCGTAGATTTCCTCCACCGGCATGCCCTTCCCGTCCGTCTTCAGCGCCGGCGGCAGCATCAGGTTTTCTTCCGTGGACAGCGAAGAAAAGATGCCGCGTTCCTCGGGACAGTAGCCCACGCCGAGGTGGGCCACTTTGTGCGTCGGCAAACCGATCGCTTCTTTTCCATTGATTTTGATGGAGCCCTTGCGCGCGCCCGTCAGCCCCATGATGGCGCGCAGGGTGGTGGTACGGCCGGCGCCATTGCGGCCCAGCAGGGTCACCACTTCGCCCGGATTCACCGAGATGTTCACGTCATGCAGAATGTGGGACTCGCCGTACCAGGCTTGCAGCTTGTTGATTTCCAGTGCGGCCGCCATCAGTGCGCCCCCACCAGTTCGGTCGCTTCGGTGCCCATATAAGCCTCCATCACCTGCGGGTTTTTCGAGACTTCGGCGTAGGTGCCTTCGGCCAGCATGGCGCCACGCTGTAGCACCGAGATGCGGTCGCAGATGCCGGACACCACATTCATATTGTGTTCAACCATCAGGATGGTGCGGCCTTGCGATACCTTCTTGATCAGCTCAGTCACGCGGTGCACATCTTCGTGGCCCATGCCCTGGGTCGGTTCGTCCAGCAGCATCAACTCAGGTTCCATGGCCAGCGTGGTGGCGATTTCCAAAGCGCGCTTACGGCCGTAGGGCATATCGACAGTGACGGTGTCGGCAAAGCTGGTCAGATCGACTTCAGCCAGGAGCTGCATGGCGCGCTCGTTCAGCTGATTCAAGCTGCTTTCGCTTTTCCAGAAATGGAAGGTCGTGCCGAGCTGGCGCTGCAAGCCGATGCGCACGTTCTGCAACACCGTCAAGTGCGGGAAGACTGCCGAAATCTGAAACGAGCGGATCACGCCCATGCGGGCGATTTGCGCCGGCTTGGCGGACGTGATGTCCTTGCCGTTGAAAAGAATCTGGCCCGAGGTCGGCACCAGAAATTTGGTGAGCAGATTAAAGCAGGTTGTTTTACCGGCGCCGTTAGGGCCGATCAGGGCGTGAATATGGCCGCGTTGAACCTTCAAATTCACATCATTAACGGCCGTGAATCCCTTGAACTCTTTGGTCAAATTCCTTGTTTCCAAGATGAAGTTTGACATCCATGTCTCCCGGTTATTCTTTACAACCTGCTAAATTTTTTCTTAGATAATACACACTATTAAAGCTCACGCAATACAGTAAAACTACGCAGACGAAACGATATCGAGTGCGGCTTTTTCCGCGATCATGATGACGGGAGAATTCGTATTGCCCGAGGTGATGGTCGGCATGACAGAGGCATCGACCACGCGCAAACCGGCGACGCCGATCACCCGCAATTTGCTGTCCACAACGGCCAGCGGATCGTCGCTTTTGCCCATTTTGCAGGTACCCACCGGGTGAAAAATCGTGGTGCCGATCGCGCCGGCGGCTTCTGCCAATTCCTCATCCGTCCGAAAGTGAATTCCAGGCTTATATTCCTCCGGCCTATATTTCGCCAACGCGGGCGCTGCGGCGATTTTACGGGTCAGATTTAAAGCGGCGGCAGCGACCTGCCGGTCTTCCGGCGTGCTGAGATACATCGGCGTGATCTTAGGCGGCGCATAGGAATCGGCCGAAGCGATCCGCACGTGGCCACGCGAAGTAGGGCGCAGATTGCACACGCTCGCGGTGAATGCGGGGAAGCTATGCAGCGGCTCGCCGAAGCGTTCCAGCGACAAGGGCTGCACGTGGTACTGCAAATTGGGCGTCGCCTCGCTGGCATGCGACTTCGCAAAAGCCCCCAGCTGCGATGGCGCCATCGACATCGGCCCGCTCTGGAACAACGCATACTCAAGCCCGATGCGCATCTTGCCGAACCAGTTGCTGGCCAGGATGTTCAAAGTCTTAGCGCCCTGAATTTTGAAGACCATGCGCAGCTGAAGGTGGTCCTGCAAATTGGCGCCGACGCCTGGCCGATTGACCAGCGGTTGGACGCCGGCCTTGTGCAGGTCCTCTGCGGCGCCAATGCCTGACAGCTGCAGGATCTGCGGCGTGCCAATAGCACCGGCCGCCAGCAGCGTTTCGCGCCTGGCTTCGGCGGTCCATTGCCGGCCGTCGCCCGTGAAAATCACGCCCTTGCAGACAGCACCGCCCTCGCCTTTTTCGATGATCAGCTTTTCCACATGGCAGCCGGTCATCAGGGTCAGGTTAGGGCGCTGGCTGGCTGCGCGCAGAAAGCCTTTCGCCGTATTCCAGCGGATACCGCGCTTCTGGTTCACTTCGAAGTAAGAGCAGCCGAAGTTATCCCCACAATTGAAATCTTCGACCTTCGGAATGCCCGTTTCGGCTGCGGCCTCGCGGAAGGCATCCAGAATCGGCCAGGACAGGCGCTGCTTTTCCACACGCCATTCGCCGCCGGCACCGTGAAAGTCGCTGGCGCCGCCGTGATGATCTTCGCTCTTTCTGAACAGGGGTAAGACTTCCGACCAGCGCCAGCTCGGATCGCCCGCCAGTTCAGCCCACAAATCATAATCGCGCGACTGGCCGCGCATGTAAATCATGCCGTTGATGGATGAGCTTCCGCCCAGGACTTTCCCGCGTGGATAAATCAGGCTGCGGCCACCCAGGCCGGCATCCGGCTCGGTGCGGAACAGCCAGTCGGTGCGCGGGTTGTCGATGCAGTGGAGATAGCCGACGGGAATGTGAATCCAGACGTAATCGTCTTTACCGCCCGCCTCGATCAGCAGGACTTCTACTTTGGCGTTTTGCGTGAGCCGGTTGGCGAGCACGCAACCTGCAGTGCCCGCGCCGATGATGATGTAGTCGTACTGGCCTGCTGATTCCAAAATCTCTCCTCTTAAGCCTGCTGCATCTCTGCGACCAGCGTTTCCACCAGTTTCCCGGCCGCCATCGCCCGTGCACGCGCCACGCCTGTGCCGCACCAGAGCGACATCAATTCCGTATCGCCCCGCTTCCCTGCTTCGGCGCGAATGCTGCCGGTCAGCGCATTCTGAACCGGGTAGGCGGGCACCTGAGTTTCCACCTCGGCCATCGTCTTCATGAAGCGGTTTTCCAGACCGCGTGCATAGCGGCCTGAAAATGACCGGGTCAGCCGGGTCGGCGTATTGCCCGGGTTCAGCAGCCGTGCCTTGTAGGCCGGATGAATGCCCGACTCGTCCGCCACCAGGAAAGCCGTTCCCATCTGCACCGCCGAGGCACCCAGCGCCAGCCGCGCCTTGATATCCGCGCCGGTCATGACGTTGCCGGCCGAAATGACGGGAATGTTCACCGCCGCTACCGTGGCCTTCAGCAGCTCAACCGCACCCAAGGTGGCCGCCGTCTGATCGCCTATGAAGGTGCCGCGATGACCGCCCGACTCCACGCCGGAAGCCACCACAGCGTCGGCGCCAGCGGCTTGCCAGGCCAGCGCTTCATCCGCCGTAGTCGTCGTACCAATGACAAAAATGCCCGCGTCATGCAGGCGCTGGACTTGCTCGGCCTTGAGAATATCGAAAGTAAAGCTCGCCACCGCCGGTTTCAGCTCCAGCAACAGCTCGAATTGGGCGTTGAAGTCTTCGCACCATTTGGCCGGCCGCGGCAATTCCGACCAGCCCAGCGATGCCCAGATCGGCCGCAGATAGCCAATCCCACGTTCTACGTCCTGTTCGGTCGGCGAGGGGACCTGCTGCACAAAGAAATTCAGCATGAACGGCTTGTTGGTCAGCCTTCGAATCTCCGCCACCTGATTGCGGATCGCATCCAGCGTCAGCATCGACGCGGCGAGCGAGCCCAACGCCCCTGCGTTCGACACGGCTGCCACCTGGGCAGGCGTATTTGAGCCGCCCGCCATCGGCCCCTGGATGATCGGATGAGGAAAAAGGTCCAATAAAGCCATTTTTTGCCCCTCTCAGCTGTGGATAACCGTATGAATATCCACAGGTACGGTTTGTGAGTAAACAAAGTCCCTGTTGAGAACGCAAAAATTGTCCCAAAACAGTTCTTTGTCCATACAAGGTTTACGCGCCTGCTTATGCATCGCGTAAACATTTGATTTTTCACTGCCAACCCTACTTATCCACAGAAAGTGGGGGTTGTTAACAACCACTACTATTTTGTATACACACTAATCTAAAGTAAACGAAAACGCTCAGCCGTTGTGTGGCTATACTGAAAACAGCAAGTTCATCCATGCAAGCGAGCTGGGGAATCCTTGTTATATCCAAACCAACAGCCGAAACAGGTTGCTTCGGAAGCCTATCTGCGCTTCCGTCGACGGCTCTTGGCCACAATGTTTGCTCTGGCTGCTCTGGCCATTGCCATCGTCGCCTGGCAGCTGAACTACTCTGCCAACGAACGCGAACAATCGATCAAGCTGCAGACCCAGCATTACGCGCAAGCGATGTCTCAGCATGTGCTGTATTCCTTGCAGCTGGCTGACGTTTCCCTGCTTGGTTTTGCAAACGCAATTAAGTCCATGCCGCATCGGACGCCGGATGCCATTTCTGCGCTACTTTCTGCTGGAAGAACGAATTTTCACGGCAATTTCTGGCTCGCCTTCCTCGACAGCAGCGGAAAAGGTTTCGCTTCCTCAGACGAATCCGCTGTCATCGGCACGGATTATTCCGATCGCGACTACTTCCAGGCTCATCTGAAACCTGGTGCAGGACTCTTTGTTGGTGGTCCCGCCATCGGGAAAATCACGAAAAGCCGCGTTTTTTTCATCAGCCGACGCGTTGAAGACGCGAATGGCGAATTCCTGGGAGTTCTGGTCGCGCCTTTGGACGCGGCCCGTTACGCCGAGGTCTTCGAAAACGCCCGCCTCAGCAGCGATGTTGCGATCACCCTGATGCATACAAATGGCCGCGTCATCGCTCGCGCCCCCGAATTCGAACGCACCTTCAACAGCGACGTCAGCAAATGGCCGATTTACCACCGCATCATGCAGGACGACAGCGGCACATTCCAGGCGACCAGCATGGTGGACAACCGATCGCGCATGTTCAGTTACCGAAAATTGCCGAATTTGCCGCTCGTCGTGAACGCCGGCAGCTCGGATGTGGGCGTTGCCCTGCTTTCCCGTCGCCACTACACCATCGCCAGCATTGGCCTGATCCTGTTCCTGCTCCTGATGGCCGCTGGAACGCTGGTGGCGCTACGGGCGTTTGCGGCACTCGAAGAGCGTGAAAACCGCTACCGCTCGCTCTACGTGGATACGGTTGCGACCGAAGAAAAGCTGACTCAGAGCGAACAACGCCTGCGGCTAATCGCCGACAACCTGCCCATCGTCATCGCCTACGTCGACCGCTTCGAAAACTACACCTTCATCAACCGCAAATTCACCGAGATATTCGGCCTGCCGTATCCTGCCGATCCCGGCAAAACCGTCGCTGAAGTGCTCGGCACCGAACTGTATGTCCGGACCCAGCCGTTTTTGCATCGCGCATTCGGTGGCGAATCGGTCTATTTCGAACGAAAAACGGTCCGCGATGGCGTCGAATGCTGTGACGGCATCACCTATGTGCCCGACAAAGACGAAAGCGGCTGCGTCGTCGGAATTTTCGTCATGGCGGAGGACATCTCCGAGCGCAAAAAATCCGAAGAATCCATGCAATTGGCAGCCCTGATGTACCAAAACAGCAGCGAAGGCATGATGGTGACCGACGCTGAAGGCAAAATCCTGTCGGTTAATCCCGCTTTTTCCCACATCAGCGGCTATGCCAAAGAAGAAGTCATCGGCCACCAGGCCTACGAACTGACTTCCGGCGGCCAGGACATCAATTTCTACAGCCGCATGCGCCAGACCATCAGCGACACCGGCCACTGGGAAGGTGAAATCTGGCACCAGCACAAGAACGGCGATCACTACCTGGTCGCTTTGCGCTTCAACACCGTCTACGATAAGGACGGAAAAGCCCTACGCCACGTCGCCCTGTTCTCCGATATCACGAAGAAGAAAGCAACCGAGGAAGCGATCTGGAAGCAAGCCAACTTCGACGCTCTGACTGGCCTGCCCAACCGGCGCATGTTCAACGACCGTCTGCGCCAGGAAATGAAGAAAGCCAGCCGCGATTTCCTGCCCATGGCCCTGGTGTTCATCGATCTGGACGGCTTCAAGGCCGTCAACGACAAGCTCGGCCATGACTACGGCGACATTCTGCTCAAACAAGTGGCAGAACGCCTGCTGCAAAGCGTGCGCAATACCGATACGGTGGCCCGCCTGGGTGGCGACGAGTTCACCGTCATCCTGAGCGAAATGAAGGAAAGCGCGGATGCCGTGCGCATCGTGCAGGATATTCTGACCAATATGTCCACGCCCTTCCGCCTCGGCCAGGAAGTGGCGGAAATTTCGGCCAGCATCGGCATTACGCTTTACCCGGAAGATGCCCAGGACGCCGAAACCCTCATCAAAAACGCCGACCAGGCCATGTACGCAGCCAAACAGCAGGGGCGCAACCGCTTCAACTATTTCGCGCCCTTCATGCAGGAAGCCAGCCAGATGCGCATCGAACTGGCCAACGAGCTGCGTGCAGCCCTCAAACTCGGAGAATTCCGACTCATCTATCAACCGATTCACAACTTGCGCAGCGGACGAATCGAGATGGCCGAAGCCCTGGTGCGCTGGCAGCATCCAGAACGGGGATTGCTCACCCCGGCCCAGTTCATCGAGGTTGCCGAGCACAGCGGCCTGATTTCGGCGCTGGGAGAGTGGGTTTTCGAAGAAGCGGCCCAGCAGGTGAAACGGCTGCAGGATGCGGGAGGCGTCAATTTCCAGATCTGTGTGAACAAATCGGCCTGGCAATTCCGTCATGAATCGGTCAGCGTGAACCACTGGATCGAACTGCTGGACAAATTTGCCCTCTCGCCACACAGCATCGTCATCGAAATCACGGAGAACCTGCTGCTCGAAGCCAATCGGGAAGTTGCCATCCGCCTGAAATCCTTGCGCGATGCCCATATGCAGGTTTCCCTGGACGATTTCGGCGCCGGCTACTCCTCTCTGGCCGTCCTGAAGCACTTCAAGCTCGATTACCTGAAACTGGACCCCGGTTTCACCAACAATCCGGATCTTTGCGAAGCAATCACGGTGATGGCGCACCGCATGGGTATCAAGGTCGTGGCCGAACATGTCGAAACCGAGCAGCAAATGGCCAATCTGACGGCCGCTGGATGTGATTTTGCTCAGGGATATCTGCTCAAAGGCCCGATTTCAGCCGAAGAACTCACTCAGCTGTTGATAACCTCATGAATATCCACAGGATCGAATGTGCGTAAACGCCCAAACTACGCACAGGCCAAAAATTTGCTCAGAACTCATCCTCGCTGGATACAATGCTTGTTCAGCAGGTTTTGCAAATCGTAAACTACTGATCTTGTGGATGTTAACAGCTTTATCCACAGATGACCCTTCGTTTACTATCTACTACTATCCTTATCTATACTTTTACCTTATTAAAGGAAAAGTTTTATGCGACTTGGCATCATCTCCGCTCTCGCGGAAGAACAGCAAGGATTGATCGAAGCCATGGAGAGCCCTTCTAAGCTCATCCACGGCATGCGTGAGTACACAGCCGGAAATCTCTGGAAAATCGATTCTGTGTGCGTTTTATCGCGAATTGGGAAGGTTGCTGCTGCCATGACAGCTACCAGCCTTGTGGAGAAGTTCGGAGTTACCCACATCATCTTTACCGGCGTCGCTGGAAGTGCCGATTTTGGCGTTCGAGTTGGCGATGTTGTGGTCGCTGAAAGCCTGGTTCAGCACGATGTTGATGCCAGCCCGCTGTTTCCGCGCTTTGAAGTTCCCCTGACAGGCCTGTCGCACCTGCCTTCTGACCGCGATTTGAGCCGCAAATTGGGTGCCGCAGCACGCGATTTCCTGGAAAACGAGACTGAAAATCCCCAATTGCACCGTGGATTGATCGGCAGCGGCGATCAATTCATGAGCGATCCGGTGAAACTGGCGGCTTTGAAAGACGCACTGCCCGATTTACTGGCAGTGGAAATGGAAGGAGCGGCAGTCGCCCAGGTCTGTTTCGAACTGGGCGTGCCGTTTGCGGTAATCCGGACGATTTCCGACAACGCGAATGAGGATGCAGCGACGGATTTCATGCATTTCGTGAAAACCGTCGCGTCCCGCTATGCCTTTGGCATCATTAAAAACTTCTGTAATGCGTAAGGCGTAAGGCGGATCATTGATCCGCCGTCCGGTTAAGCCTCCAGCGTCATCAGGGAGGCATTACCGCCCGCCGCTGTGGTGTTGACGCACAGAGCACGCTCTGCAACCAGACGCCACAGCGGAATTTCACCCTCTTCCGTCGTATCAATGACCGAAACCAGGGCGCCATCACGTGCTGCCAGTTGTTCGCGCACGCCTGCGCTCATGCCGGACTCAACCAGTGCGATCTGGATGCCCTCTTTCAGGCCATTCAAACCTTGCGCCATCTGTACGCGGCCCTTCACAGCTGCCGGCAAATCGCCTGGAAGCAGTGCTGCGCCATCCACAATCACCGCCTGGTTGCCGGTCGCCATCACGGCTGCCAATTGATTCAGCAGCACTTCACGGCTACCAGCCACGCAAGCAATTGCGCCACGCGGAACATAGCTCAGCGTATTGCGTTCACCCGTTGGGCCTGGCAGACCAATTACCGTACCGGCCGGCGTGGTACGAACATACTGCTCGACCTGGGCCAGCAGACGCTGTTTGCCCTGTGCTTTCGCCCAGCCAGCCAGTGCATCAGCACCGGCAGAAGCCTGGCGCTCATGGCGTTCGGTCGAAACCACGGCTTTTTGCAGGCGTTTCAGATACAGCGGACCACCAGCCTTCGGACCAGTGCCCGATTTACCTTCGCCACCGAATGGCTGCACACCCACCACTGCGCCGACGATATTGCGGTTCACGTAGATATTGCCGACATGAGCGCGAGAAGTGATGAAATCGATGGTTTCATCGATACGCGAATGCACGCCCAGGGTCAGGCCAAAACCGCTGTTGTTGATCTGATTGATGACTTTCGGCAGGTCGGCTCGGTGGTAGCGAATCACGTGCATGACCGGACCGAAGACTTCCTTGGTCAGCTCGTCCAGGGAACCGATTTCCAGCACGGTTGGCGGCACAAAAGTGCCCTGGTCCGCGTCTGGAACGATTAGCGAGAAGCTCGCTTTGGCAGATTTCTTCACTTTTTCGATGTGGTTGAGCAGATTCTGCTGCGCCTCGGTGTCGATCACCGGGCCGATGTCGGTCACCAGGCGGTCCGGCGAGCCCAGTTTCAGCTCCTGCATTGCGCCCTTCAGCATCTTGATCGTCTTGTCGGCGATATCTTCCTGCAGGAACAGCACGCGCAGGGCCGAGCAACGCTGGCCGGCCGAGTCGAAAGCGGACGAAATCGCGTCGATTACCACCTGTTCCGGCAGCGAGGACGAATCCACGATCATGGCGTTCTGACCGCCGGTTTCAGCGATCAGCGGAATATCCACATTTTCAGCCACGGCACGCTTGGCCAGGGTGCGGTTGATCAGCTGGGCTACTTCGGTCGAGCCGGTGAAAATCACGCCTTTCACGCGGCTGTCGTTGGTGAGCGCAGCGCCAACCACTTCGCCGCGGCCCGGCAGGAATTGCAGCGCAGCGCGCGGAATGCCCGCTTCATGCATCAGCTGCACAGCGCGGTGAGCGATCAGCGGGGTCTGCTCCGCAGGTTTGGCCAGCACGACGTTACCGGCAGCCAGCGCAGCAGCAGCCTGGCCAGTGAAGATCGCCAGCGGGAAGTTCCAGGGGCTGATACAGGTTACGGGACCCAGCGCCAGGGAATTGGTCGACGTACGGATTTGCGCGCCGTAGTAGCGCAGGAAATCGACCGCCTCGCGCACTTCAGCAATGGCGTTCGGCAGCGACTTGCCTGCTTCACGGATTGCCAGCGCCATCAGTTCCAGCATATGCGTTTCGAACAGATCGGCGGCGCGGTTCAGTGCAGCAGCGCGTTCCGAAGGTTCGGTGGTTTGCCAATCCATCGCAAAATGGCTGGCGCTGGTCAGCGCGGCATCCACATCGGCGGCGTTGGCTTCGCTTACCTGGCCAACCACGTCATCCTTGCGAGCAGGATTGATCACCGGCTGAGCAGCGCCGGCGCTCGCTTCAACAGCCAGCAGCGGACCAGCGGTCCAGCTACGAGGCTCGGCCAGCACTGCGGAAACTTCGCGCAGCACGTCTTCGTTCGACAGGTCCAGGCCCTTGGAATTCTTGCGCTCGTCGCCAAACATTTGCAGCGGCAGCTTGATGGCCGGGTGCGGCGAACCTTGCAGCTCGCGCGCCACGTCCAGCGGATTCTGAATCAGCGAATCGACCGGAATGCTTTCGTCCACGATCTGGTTCACGAAGGACGAGTTGGCGCCGTTTTCCAGCAGGCGGCGTACCAGGTAAGCCAGCAGGGTTTCGTGCGAGCCGACCGGAGCGTAGATACGGCAAGCCTTGTCGAGCTTGTCGGCGCCGACAACCTGGTCGTACAGGGTTTCGCCCATACCGTGCAGGCATTGGAATTCGTAGCCGGTGACGCCATCGCGCTTGGCCCAGGTGTAAATCATCGACAGGGTTTGCGCGTTATGTGTGGCGAACTGCGCGTAAATGACGTCAGTCGCAGCCAGCAGACGCTGGGCGCAGGTCAGGTAGGAAACGTCGGTGTAGACCTTGCGGGTATAGACCGGATAGCCGGACATGCCGTCCACCTGGGCGCGCTTGATTTCCGCATCCCAATAAGCGCCCTTCACCAGACGCACCATGAACTTGCGGCCGCTGCGCTTGGCCAGGTCGACCAGGTAGTCGATCACGAACGGGCAGCGCTTCTGGTAAGCCTGCACCACGAAGCCGATGCCGTCGAAACCGGCCAGGGACGGATCGAAAGCCATCGCTTCCATCAGGTCCAGCGACAGCTCAAGGCGGTCAGCCTCTTCCGCATCGATGTTCAGGCCGATGTTGTATTCCTTGGCCAGCTGCACCAGCTTGGTCAGGCGCGGCAGCAGTTCGCTCATCACACGGTCGCGCTGAGCGCGGCTGTAGCGTGGGTGCAGGGCGGACAGTTTCACCGAAATGCCGGGGCCGTTGCGGATGCCGCGGCCATTGGATGCCTTGCCGATCGCATGGATCGCTTTTTCGTAGGCTGCGTAATAGTAGGCGGCGTCCGCTTCGGTCAAAGCGGCTTCGCCCAGCATGTCGTAGGAATAGCGATAGCCGCGCGCTTCGTTGTCCTTGCCGTTCTTGATCGCTTCGTCGATGGTCTGGCCGGTCACGAACTGGTTGCCCAGCATACGCATCGCCAGGTCCACGCCCTTGCGGATCAGCGGTTCGCCGCCTTTGGCGATCAGGCTGGTAATCGCAGCGCCCAGCCCTTCTTCGCTGGACGAGCTGACCAGCTTGCCGGTCACCACCAGGCCCCAGGTCGCGGCATTCACGAACAGGGATGGCGATTCGCCGAGGTGTTTTTTCCAGTCGCCTTTGGAAATCTTGTCTGCAATCAGGCGGTCTGCGGTGGCGCTGTCCGGAATGCGCAGCAGGGCTTCGGCCAGGCACATCAGTGCCACGCCTTCTTCCGACGACAGGGAGAACTGGTGCATCAGTGCGTCCACGCCGGAGGAACGGGTGCGCTTCTCGCGCACAGCTGTCACCAGGCGCTTCGCCAGCGACTGGGCTTCCAGCGTGGTTTCCGGCGCGCCCTCGCGGATTTGCGACAGCAGCCACTGCACGGCGGATTGCTCATCTTTGCGGTAGGCGGCAGTAATGGCAGCGCGCAGCGGGGTCGGATCACGCAGGATTTCACTCTGGAGGGTGGCGAACGGAAGATCTTTAGAATGCATGTAAAAACTCTATTAAGTGTGGTTTTTAGTTAATGGCAGCACGTACAAAAACACGCCCGGCAAAGCGTGTTTGCGAGGCGTGTCTGGCGGTACTGCTGATGATTCGATTGTAAGCCGGAATCTTCTGGATTAATTCTGGTATTGCTGGGGGCTAGCAATACATTCTTTTTGGTGAGAGAATTTAACCAAATAAAATTAAACAGGGGATTTACATGCTGGACAAGATCAGTAAAAAGATCCTGATGGAGCTGCAAAGCGACGGACGGATCAGCAACGTGGAACTTGCTGCACGCGTCAATCTGTCGCCGGCCGCTTGCCTGGAGCGTGTGCGTAAATTGCACGAGGCGGGATACATCATGGGCTACACCGCCCAGCTTAATCCGCAATTGCTGGATGTGTCACTGCTTGTCTTCATCGAAGTGGTACTCGACCGCACCACACCGGAGGTGTTCGACGCCTTCAAACACAGCGTACAACTCATCCCCGAAGTCCTGGAATGCCACATGGTGGCGGGCGGTTTTGACTATCTCGTCAAAGCGCGCGTGAAGGACATGGCCGCCTATCGTGAATTCCTTGGAAAAACTTTGTTGCAAAAAGGTGTACGCGAGACCCATACTTATGCCGTGATGGAAGAAGTTAAGAACACGAGCAAGTTGCCGATTAAATAACGATCTTCACAACGGCGCCTTGCTCCCGGAGACGGAGGATGCATGGAGCTGTTGCGGCGAAACTGGGGCCTGCTCGCGGCCCTCGTTGTAGGAACTCTGGTAGCCTGGCTGGTGCAATGGATGACGGGCATAGGACCCGTCTGGACCGCCTTCCTCGCGGCACTCGCCGCCAGCGCCGGCCTCACCCTGGCAAATCGCAGCAGCACTGAGGACGGCGGCCCGCGCCGCTTCGCGCAGACGGTCGGCAAGGAAATCGACGCCATCATGATCGGCGCCGCAGAAACTTCCTACTTCGTCGATTCCGTCAAAAAGAAAATCGAGCAGGACGTGCAGACCGCCAGCGGCATCGTCGCCAGCTCCGGCCAGAACGCCCGCACGACCGAACTTATCGCTACCAACGCCGAAAGCGCTTCCCGCGTCGCCCACCGCGTGCGCGAGGAAACCGTGGCCGGCCGCGCCGAGGCGGACCAGGGCCTGGAACGCATCTCCACCGCCCGCCGCGACGCCGAAGCTGCCGCCGAAACCATGGCCAGCCTTCAGGAAAAGGCGCGCCGCATTTCCGGTTTTACTACCGCCATTTCGGAAATTTCCGCTCGCACCAATTTGCTGGCGCTGAATGCCGCGATCGAAGCCGCCCGCGCCGGCGAGCAAGGCCGCGGTTTCGCTGTCGTGGCGGGGGAAGTGCGCCAGCTGGCCCAGCGCACCAAGGAAGCGACCGACGAAATCAGCCAGATGGTGCGTGAAATCAATGAGCAGGCGGAAAAAGCCTCGCGCGGCATGTCCTCCCTGGCGACGGACGTGAAGGAGGCGGCCTCGAATGTGGAAAAGGTCCATGTCCTGCTGAGCAATATCGAGAATTCCTCTGGCGAATCCGAAGCCAAGATCGACGAAATCGCCCATGCCTCGCGCGAGCACGTCGAAACCACGCAGGTGATTGCGGACGCTATCGCCCAGATCCGCGACTCCATGCTGGGAACCAACCGCGATTTGCCGCGCGTGACGGGCTCCGCCATGGCCCTGGCGGAGCGCGCCGAGGTCATTGCCGGCGCTCTGGGCGACGCCGACGTCGAAACGCCCCACGATGAAATCCGCCGCGCCGCCCAGCACGCGGCGCGCGAAGTGGGCCGCATGTTCGAATCCGCCATTGCGGCAGGCAAGATCAGCCGCGATGCGTTGTTCGACCGCCGCTATGAGGAAATTCCGAACACGAATCCGCCCAAATTCCACACGACGTTTGACCGCTTTACCGATAAAATTTTGCCGGATTTACAGGAAGGTTTGCTGTCCTCAATGCCCCAGCTGGCCTATGCCGGAGCTGTGGATAACAATGGGTATTTCCCCACCCACAATAAGAAGTTCTCCCAGCCGCTGACTGGGGACTACGATGTGGATATCATTAATAATCGAACCAAGCGCATCTTCAGCGATCGCACCGGAAAACGCTGCGGTTCGAATACCCGGCCCTTCCTGCTACAGACCTATAAACGCGACACGGGCGAGGTCATGCACGACCTCTCGGCGCCGATTTATGTGGATGGGAAGCACTGGGGCGGCTTCCGGATCGGCTACCGCTCTTCAGCCCACTAAACCGTTAAAGCAGGTGCCTGCCACATCGTGGCAGGCACCAGGTTCACGCCTTGGGTTTCAATAGGTATCGCTTTTGGGCGAAGTATTCGGCGCGGTCTTGGCCGCCACCGAATTCATGCTTTCCAGATGCCCGCGCAGCCACTTGTGCGCCGGGCTGCGCGCATCGCGCTCGTGCCACAGCATGTCCAGGTGCACGGCCGGCAGCTGGAACGGCAGATCTTTGTAAATCAGCTCATCTTTCATGCCGGTGGATGCGATCAGGTGTTTCGGCAGCACCGTCACCAGATCGGAATTGGCCACGACGCGGCCCGCGGTAAAGAACTGATTCACGGTCAGCAGAATCCGACGCTCGCGCTGTAACTGGGCCAGCGCCTCGTCCACCAGGCCGTGCGCGCGGCCGGAGAAGCTCACCAGCAGGTGATTGGCGGAGCAATAGCTATCCAGCGTCAGCTCGCCCTTGGCCAGCGGATGCCCACGGCGCATCACGCACACATAGGTGCCCGAATACAGCCGTTCATGCCGGATCGGCGAGCTCGGCTCGCTCATCAGCTGAGCGGCCACGCCTGGGAAGAAGCCCACCGCCAGGTCGATATCGCCCCGCAGCAGCATGGGACGCGGCTCGCGCGTGGTCAGCGGCACCATGCGCACGTTCACGCCCGGGGCTTCCCGCTCGATCGAAYGCATCAGCGAAGGCAGCCAGAATGCCGCCGTCGCGTCCGCCATCGCCAGACGGAAGGTGGCATGGGCCTTGGACACGTCAAACGTCCCTGGCGTCACCGCCGACTCCAGCGCCGCCAGCGCGCTGCGCACGTGCGGCCACAGCGCCTCGGCGCGCGGCGTTGGCTTCACGCCGTAGGCGGTACGGATCAGCAGGTCATCCCCCAGGCTTTCGCGCAGGCGCTTGATGGCATTGGACACCGCCGGCTGGGTCATGGCGAGGTGGCCCGCCGCGCGCGTCAGGTTTTGCTCGGTCATTACCGCATCGAAAACGCGCAGCAGGTTGAGGTCCAGCGTGAGGAAGCTCATGGGTTATTCACCGCAAGAATGATTGATATGGAGAAACGCAATTGGATTAATATGTTGCGGCGCACTATAGTTACAATCAGATTCTAATTGTAATGAAACACCCATGTCTACCTACATGACCCTGATGGAAATCGTGCACAACTGGCCGCTGGTGATCCTCGCGCTGGCGCTGGTGATGGTTTTCAAGCCCCTGCTGTTCGGTTGCGCCAAGGCCGCCGTGCTTGTTGTTAAGCCAAAATTGACCAAAGAAGAACGCCTGCAGCGCCGCCAGATGCGCGATGCAATGATGCTCAAGCGTATGTTGAATTCGATGGAAGGCTCGCCAAGCCACGTTGCCGAGCTGCAAGCTCTGGCATCGCGCGTTTAAGCCTTATCGCGCGGCAGGTCCCTGCCGCGCCGCAGCAAAATCACTTCGGCTGGCCGCCCAGCAGCTTGGGCTTCAGCGAACTGTCCGCCGGCTTGTCGCCGATCCAGATCCGCATGATGGCGTTGAAGAAGCCCACGTCCGGCAGCGTATCGCCGACCTTCTTGCCGTTCAGCGTGCACACCGTACCCACACCGGGCAGCCAGTCCACCAGCAGCACATCGCCTTTTTTCAGGCCATCAATCGAGCCGAACATTTCGCCGAAAGCCTTGGTTTGCGGCAGGAACTTGGTGCGCTCGTCCGCCGTGGTATTGGCGTTCAGGCCGGTCATGAAGGCCTGGCCGAAGTCGTCCGAGCTCAGGTCGCGCAGGCTGACCAGCTGGATACGGCGGGGACCGGCAATGTTCAGGGCGCCTTGCACCGTGGTTTGCGGCTCTTGCATGTAGAAGCCCAGGGCATACACTTTGAACACCAGCTTGGTACGCACGCCGGCGCCGCTCAGCTTCAGATCGTGACCGCCGACATTGGCCATGTCCTGGAATTTCACGCCAGCGACTTCCACGGCAGCCAGCGCAGGCTGGACGAACGCGGACGCGAGCAGGACGGCGGCAGCGGCGCCCTGCATGATTTTTCTACGGGTGGTGTTCATTCTGTCTCCTAGGGTGTCTTGCGGAAAGCAATATACCACCCTTAACGCACGGTAATGCTATTTTGGAGACAGATGGTTCAGGCAGTCTTGGCTGCCTGCAGGCGTTCGTATTTTGCGCGCAACTCTTCTTCCGTCTCGCGCCACGCCGGGTTGAACGGAATGCAGGACACCGGGCACACCTGCTGGCATTGGGGCTCGTTGAAGTGGCCCACGCACTCGGTGCACTTGTTCGGGTCGATCTCGTAAATCTCGGCGCCCATATAAATCGCGTCGTTCGGGCACTCCGGCTCGCAAACGTCGCAATTGATACAGTCGTCGGTAATCATCAAAGCCATGGCAATACTCGCTTATTCGCCCTTGTTGGCCGCGATCTTCTTGCGAAGCCAGCGGTCGACCGAGGGGAACACAAACTTGGATACGTCGCCGCCCAGCTCGGCAATCTCGCGCACGATGGTGCCCGAGATGAACTGATACTGGTCGGAAGGGGTCAGGAACAGGGTTTCGACGTCGGGCAGCATATAGCGGTTCATCCCCGCCATCTGGAACTCGAATTCGAAGTCGGACACCGCGCGCAGGCCGCGCACGATCACGCGCGCATCATGTTCGCGCACGAAATCCTTCAGCAGGCCGGAAAAACTCTCGACCTTCACGTTCGGATAGTGGCC
This sequence comes from Pseudoduganella sp. RAF19, assembly GCF_052114165.1. Taxonomy (NCBI): domain Bacteria; kingdom Pseudomonadati; phylum Pseudomonadota; class Betaproteobacteria; order Burkholderiales; family Oxalobacteraceae; genus Pseudoduganella; species Pseudoduganella sp. RAF19. The sequence goes on from NZ_JBFREF010000009.1 coordinate 149,503, forward strand.
CAGCACCTCGTTCGCAATCTCCAGCCGCTCTTGCACGGTGAAGAAGGGGCGCTTGTTCTTGCTGTCCGCCACGCCAACGATCAGGGTGTCGAACAGGCCGGACGCACGGCGCACCAGATCCTCGTGGCCACGGGTCAGCGGGTCGAACGTTCCTGGATAAACTGCTGTAACCATTACGGCTCCCTGCTTAAAAGCATCATTCAGACGCGCATTATGCCTGAAAATCAGGCACTTGCCCGTAGCAGGTGGTAGTAGACCATGCCTGCTTTGTCGGATCGGATCACTTCCCAGCCGGGCGTTTCGCCCAGCGGAGTGTCTGATTCAGCGTAGACCAGCCCACCTTCCTTCACTAATTGTAGGCACAGCGGCAGGCTACGGCTAAGCAAATCCAGCTGATAGGGCGGGTCCAGGAAGATCAGGTCGAATTTCTCGCCACGTGCGGCCATCGACTGTGCGGCCGCCAGCGCATCGCCGCGGGTGACGCGTACCGTACCCGCATTCAGCTTGGCCTTGTTCGCTTCCAGTTGGCGTACGACCGCGGTGTTGGCGTCGATCATGGCCACAGCGGCTGCGCCGCGGCTGGCGGCTTCGAAACCGAGCGCGCCGGAGCCGGCGAACAGGTCCAGGACCTGTGCGTCGTCCCAAACGCCGTCGCGCAAGTGATTAATCCAGTTGAACACCGTTTCGCGGACGCGATCCGGCGTAGGCCGCAAGCCCAGCGCATCAAGCACCGGTAGCGGCGTGCGTTTCCAGGCACCGCCAATGATGCGTACCTGTTGAGGTTTCTTCTTTTGCATGGACCATATTATCGCCGAAACCGTTACCCCCGGTGGCAGGCACGGCGTGCCTGCCACCAGTTTCACGCCGTGGGTTTCAATGCGATTCGGCGGCCAGGGTATTAAAGTCGCTGATCCAGCCCTGCATGCGTTTCTGGGCGTGCGCCTTCTGTTCCGGCGTAGCGATATGCACCACCAGATTCACCAGCTCCACCGTGCTATTGGTGTAGGTGTCGAAGAAGGGCTTGCGTTCTGAATGCTCCATGCGGTCAAAGCTCTGCCGGATCAGATCCTGAATCCACCCGGTGGCCACCTCCTTCGAAGGTTTCTCCGTCATGATGCGTTTCGCCAGGTTCAGGATATTGCGCTGCCTGCGTGTGCGCTCATCCAGCCACAGCGCATTGTCCAGCGGACGCGCGTCGGAAGCCTTGCGGATGATGCCTTCCTGCTCCTTGCTGAAACTGCCGAACCACAGTTCGAACTGCTCCATCGATTTCTTGTACCGGAACTTGTTCTGCTCCTCCGCGTCGCCCTTCATGTTCTCCTTGCGGAACTTGGCGTTGTTCTTGGCGAATTTCTTCTCCATCTGCGCCAGCTGCTCGGGCTTCAGCGACAGGGCCAGATCGGCAATATCCGGTGAAGCTTTGATCAGCAGGGCCATGGTGCGGGCGCGGATATCCTGATAATCCGCCAGCAGATCGGCCTGGGTGACATTGCCCTGCAACTGCTGCTGCGCCTTCTGCATCACCTGCACGTAGTCGCGCAGCTGAGTCTTGCGGTGCCAGCGGAAGAGGTCATCAATGTCCTGCTTCACCTCGCCCTTCTGCCCGGAGTCGAAATCGACATAGGCATCGAGCCACCAGTACAGCAGGGTATCGCCGTTGTTGTAGGCGAGGCGAAGAGAGCTGCACGCCGCGAGCAGAAGTAACAAAGCCGCTACGATGCACGTGTTAAACTTTCTCATCTGTTAACTCACAAATTGAACGGTCTATGAACGTCGTCATCCTCGCCGCTGGCATGGGCAAGCGTATGCAATCTGCGCTTCCAAAAGTCCTTCACCCGCTGGCAGGTAAGCCACTGTTGTCGCACGTTATCGAAACGGCACGCAGCCTTTCTCCCGCCAAATTATGCGTGGTTTACGGGCACGGCGGCGCAGCGGTGCTGGCCTCGCTAGGCAAATACATGACCATGGGCGGTACGACCATCCTGTCCGCCCTGCAGGAACAACAGCTGGGTACCGGCCACGCCGTGATGCAAGCCCTGCCGCATCTCGACAATGACGTGCCGACCCTGGTGCTGTACGGCGACGTGCCGTTGACCACGGATGACTCGCTGCGCCGCCTTGCGGAAGCGGCCGGCAACGACAAGCTCGGCATCATGACCGTGATCCAGGATGATCCCTATGGCCTGGGCCGCATCGTCCGCCACGGCGGCGCCATCAAGCGCATCGTGGAAGAAAAGGATGCCACTGAAGCTGAGCGCCTGATCAAGGAAATCAACTCCGGCATCATGATCATCCCGACGCTGAAGCTGAAGAAGTGGCTGAGCGCGCTGAAGAACGAGAATGCGCAGGGCGAGTATTACCTGACCGATATCGTCGCCATGGCGGTGGAGGAAGGCGTGGGTGTGGTGTCCGCCCATCCGGGTGCGCAATGGGAAGTGCTGGGCGTGAACAGCAAGGTGCAGCTGGCCCAGCTGGAGCGCATCCACCAGACCAATATTGCCAACGCTCTGCTGGAACGCGGCGTCACGCTGGCCGACCCGGCGCGCATTGACGTGCGCGGTGAACTGATCTGCGGCCGCGATGTGAGTATCGACGTCGGCTGCGTCTTCGAAGGCAAGGTCGAGCTGGGTGAAGGCGTGACCATCGGCGCCAACTGCGTGCTGGTCAACGCCACCATCGAAGCGGGCGCCTATATCAAGCCCTTCTGCCATATCGAAGAAGCCAAGGTCGGCCCATCCTCGCAAATCGGCCCATATGCCCGTCTGCGTCCCGGCACTGAACTGGGCGAAGACGTCCACATCGGCAACTTCGTAGAAGTGAAGAACAGCCAGGTTGCGGCACACAGCAAGGCCAACCACCTCGCCTACGTGGGCGACGCCACGGTCGGCTCGCGCGTGAACATCGGCGCCGGCACCATTACCTGCAATTACGACGGCGCCAACAAGTTCCGCACCGTGATTGAAGATGACGCCTTTATCGGCAGCGACAGCCAGCTGGTGGCGCCCGTAACGGTTGGCGCCGGCGCCACTCTGGGTGCGGGCACCACCCTGACCAAGAACGCGCCGCCAGGCAAGCTGACCATCAGCCGCCCCAAGCAGCTGACCATCGAAGGCTGGACCCGTCCGGTCAAAGTGAAGAAGTAAGCACCAACTCGCTACGCCGTTCCCCGGCGTAGCGCATCAACTGCGGGAAGAATTCCTCAAAGCCCTCGGCAATGGCGGCATAGTGCACGCGCACGTCCGCCAGCCCCGCACGCAGTAGCTCGCCATTGCGGCTCAGTCGCTGCGAAATGCGCGTCACCGCCCTCTCCACGCCTTCCAGTTCGCCATAACTGCCCAGCCAGTCCTGTTGCACGATGCGCGGCGCCAGCACCCGCAATTTCTCCGGCAGCATTTCCTGATGCGCCAGCAGCGCGCGGTAAAAGCGTTCGATAAATTCCGGCCTGTGGATATCGCAGAAGTTATCCCAGCGCTGGCTCAGGAAATGGTCGTACAGCACGTCCAGCACGATGCCGGCATACCGCCGCCGGCCTTCGCCAAACATTTGCACGGATGAGCGGAACACCGGATGGTTGTCCGTAAAGCTGTCGATATTCCGGTGCAGGATGATTTCCAGCGCGATCTCGGCCGGATAGTTCCGCACATCGTTCGCTTTCACGAAATCGCCCAGCATCGCCCCGATCATGGCCGCGTCGCTCTGGCGGGCTAGCAGGATGTGCGCGAGATAGTTCATGCGCCCATTCTAGACGGCTGTGGATAAAGATGTGCAAAAGCACGTTTGAAAGGGTTTAAGAAGCCCGGTATAAGGACTGGATAGCATCTGAATAAGCGCCAACTGGTATGGTCCAGTTATCCCCAGCGCACTACCCAGCATAACTTTCGCATGAGGCTGTGGAAAAGCCTGTGCATACCAATTTCATAAGTCAGGATAACTTCGAATTGTGGATAAGGCTGTGTGTAAGCCTGCTTGAATCCGGTGAAAAGCACGTGCACAGCGCTGAATAACCCAACGTTGCTGCACGGCTAATGTGGAAAACACTGTGGAAAGGCCAGTGGATTGCATTGGAAAACTGGTCTACACCGAGATTCTGGTTTCAAACTTGCTCCGAAATGTGGAGAAGTAAGCCTTTACATTGCGAACATTGGTCTGGGTTGCGAACAAACGGTGGGCCAGGGCGTGGTAAGCCGGCATGTCCGCCACCTGCACGATCAGCACAAAATCCGGACCCGGCGACACGCGATAACACTGCAGTACCGCTTCCTCGCCGGCCACGCGCGCCTCGAACTCATCCATGCGATCGGAGGCCTGCACATCCAGCGTGATCTCCACAATCGCCGTCAGCCGCGCTCCCACTTTTTCCGGCGAGACGATGGCCACCTGCCGCTCGATCACGCCGCTTTCCGTCAACTGTTTGACTCGCCGCAAGCATGTCGGTGGCGAAACATGTACCGTTTGCGCCAGTTCCGCATTGGTTTGCGCCGCATCTTGTTGTAAAGCGTTTAATATGCGACGATCTATTTCGTCAAAATTTTCGTTCATTTGAAAGAATATTTCATGCATCAGTAGCGATGAAATATTCTGTCACGCACGGGTAAATTAAGAAAGCATATTTCATCGCCACTGCTCTACGATAAATCCATTAGTTTTTCTTTTACGAGAAGAGGCATTTATGTGCGGCATCGTCGGCGCGGTAGCGCAACGCAATATCACTCCAATCCTGCTGGAAGGCCTGAAGCGCCTGGAATATCGCGGTTATGACTCCTGCGGCGTCGCCCTGCACGTGGACGGCGCCCTGCAGCGTTCCCGCAGCACCTCGCGCGTGGCGGACCTGGAAAAGCAGATCAACGAAGTCGGCCTGCAAGGCTTCACCGGCATCGCCCACACCCGCTGGGCTACTCACGGCGCCCCGGCCTCGCACAATGCGCACCCGCACTTCTCGCCAAGCTCGGACAACGCCCGTATCGCCCTGGTTCACAACGGCATCATCGAAAATCATGACGAGCTGCGCGCCGAGTTGACCAAACTGGGCTATGTTTTCCAGAGCCAGACCGACACCGAAGTGATCGCCCACCTGGTCGACCACATGTACAACGGCGACCTGTTCGAAACCGTGCAGCAAGCCGTCAAGCGCCTGCATGGCGCCTACGCCATTGCCGTGTTCAGCCGCGAAGAACCACACCGCGTGGTCGCCGCGCGCCAGGGCTCGCCGCTGATCGTGGGCCTGGGACAGGGCGAAAATTTCGTCGCGTCCGACGCCATGGCGCTGGCTGGCACCACCGACCAGATCATCTACCTGGAAGAAGGCGACGTGGTCGACCTGCAGCTGGGCCGTACCTGGATCGTCGACGTGCACGGCCGCCAGGTTCAACGCGAAATCAAGACGGTTCACGCTCACACCGGTGCGGCGGAGCTGGGTCCCTACCGCCACTTCATGCAGAAGGAAATCTTCGAGCAGCCACGCGTAGTGGGCGACACGCTGGAAGGCGTGACCGGCGTGATGCCCGAGCTGTTCGGCGACGGCGCCTACAAAGTCTTCAAGCAGATCGACCGCGTGCTGATCCTGGCTTGCGGCACCTCCTACTACGCCGGCCTGACCGCCAAATACTGGATCGAATCGATCGCCAAGCTGCCGGTGAACGTGGAGATCGCGTCCGAATACCGCTACCGCGACAGCGTGCCGAATCCGAATACGCTGGTGGTCACCATCTCCCAGTCCGGCGAAACCGCCGACACCATCGCCGCGCTGAAGCACGCGCGCGAACTGGGCATGGAGCACACCCTGACCATCTGCAATGTGTCCACCAGCGCCATGGTTCGCGAGTGCAAGCTGGCCTACATCACCCGCGCCGGCGTGGAAGTGGGCGTGGCCTCCACCAAGGCCTTCACCACCCAGCTGGCCGCACTGTTCCTGCTGACCCTGAGCCTGGCGCAAGTCAACGGCCGCCTCACTGATGAGCAGGAAGCCGCACACCTGAAGGCGATGCGCCACCTGCCGTCCGCCATCGCATCCGTGCTGGCGCTGGAACCTCAGATCATCGCCTGGGCCGAAGAGTTCGCCCGCAAGGAAAACGCGCTCTTCCTGGGTCGCGGCATGCACTACCCGATCGCCCTGGAAGGCGCGCTGAAGCTGAAGGAGATTTCCTATATTCACGCCGAGGCCTATCCTGCGGGAGAACTGAAGCACGGCCCGTTGGCGCTGGTGACGGAAGAAATGCCTGTCGTGACGATCGCGCCGAACGACGCATTGATCGAAAAGCTGAAATCCAATATGCAGGAAGTGCGCGCCCGCGGCGGTCAGCTCTACGTCTTCGCCGACGTCGACTCCCGCATCACTTCCGGCGACGGCGTCCACGTGATCCGTCTGCCGGAACACTACGGCCAACTATCCCCGATCCTGCACGTCGTCTCCCTTCAGCTGCTGGCCTACCACACCGCCCTGGCCCGCGGCACCGACGTCGACAAGCCTCGCAACCTGGCGAAATCGGTGACGGTCGAATAAAACAAAGAATGGTGATTCCCTGGTGTTTCGTACAAATATAGTTTGAGACATGCAATTAAAGTCTGAGACGTGCAATTAAAGTCTGAGACAAGTCAGTGCGTTGGATTTATCTTCGATGTGCTAAGAATGAAAGCAAAAACGCCGACTCGTGCAGGTCGGCGTTTCGACGAACAAGTCAGTCGATCCAGAATGGTGTCTATCTGATACTTGTCGATTTTAAGCGTGCAATCTAATTCGTTTCTGTAAGAGCGGATGAAGCCGCAACCCACGCGTAAAAGGGGAAATGGGTGGGACTAGCCAGGACATGCTGCTATAGCCCATGTTCAGCGCGATATTTCGCTATTGGCGCGGGACCGGCTGACTTCGTACTGAGGGACATGACCTCATCACGCGCTAGCGCGATACCGCATACTTCCGCCGCTATCTCGCGATCGGCTACATATGTGCCGCTTAAAACCAGCAGACCGTCACTCCATAAGGTTGATCTAGCTCCGCCATTGCTGCGAATCCGCTTAAGCGGATCTTTTTGGTTGGCAACGCTGGCAATAACATGTCGCGGAATGGCGCGGCCTGTCACCAGACGAAGTAGCGTTAGCACGCGTTGCAAGCCGGATCGCTGCGTGGTTATTTCTGAATATATTGCAGCCGGTAAGCGCGCGAGCAAGTTTTCGGGATAAGGATGATCCTTCAGTATCCAACAAATGCTCTCGCGGAACTCTTTCTTCATTGACCGTTTCTGATCTCGGTTGTCCTTTCCAAGATGCTCAGCCTCGATAAGAGCCAGTCCTACACTGAAAGTGGCATTCTCTTCGCTGTAGGTGTTGATTTGCAGCGAAATCTGACCCACTTTACCGCGTAATTTGCAAACGAATCTGACCCACGTATAAGACACAATCCTGCTCACGATACTGAGCGGGGAATTGGAGTGATCGACGTGGCATTACTAGGCATTATTCGACGCTGGCATATTCGAGACCAGGTCCCATTGAGAGAGATCGCCAGGCGTTTGGGCATCTCGCGAAACACCGTTCGGCGCTATCTGCGTTCGGAAACCATAGAGCCAGCCTACGCTGAGCGGCGCTCCAAACGCGCCATCGACCAATACGCTTTCCAACTTTCGGCAATGCTCAAGACTGAGGCGGCACGATCGCGCAAGCAGCGACGCACGCTAAAGCAGATCCATGAGGACCTAAAAGAATTAGGATTCGAGGGGTCTTACGACAGGGTCGCGGCGTTCGCGAGGACATGGAGGGAGGGTCAAATCGACCGGGTCAATCCTGCTCACAAACGAACACTCTATTACCTTTGAGTCGCAGCAGGGACAGCAGTTCATCACGTCGGACATCCTTTTCCCCCCTGAAAACTGTGATCAGCTAACGTTGACATATTGCCACGCAGCTCCGGCCTATGGAGATGGAGGCGTTGGCCACCCAGCGGCAGCATAACATTTTGCTTGGAAGAAAAAATACGCGGATTCTCACACCGACAATTCAGGAGAGCGGCTTGAACGGCGTAGATCCTGATGCAAAGTGAAGCTTCCTTCAAAGGAGGTCTATCATGGAAACACTTGAACTCACCAACAGCCCTCGGATTCCTTGGAACAAGGGCAAACTAGTCGGCCAAAAGGCGCCGCTTAGGATCAGCGAAATTTGGGCGATACGGGTTCGACTCGAAATCTTCGATAGAACGAGGGACCTGGCGTTATTTTACCTGGCCATCGACAGTAAGCTGCGAGGCTGTGACCTCGTCCGGCTGCGTGTGCTTGATGTTTGCCACGGGGCCCAGGTAGCCCATCGAGCAAGCGTGACCCAACAAAAAACTAATTGCGGGTGCCGTAGAGGCAAAGCGTCACTTATTGGGAGTTGGCGTTCCGACAGTGATTATTGACCGCGTTTATCACCTCTCGGTCCGCGAAGGCGGGGGGATGCGCGGACGAACACTAGCGTGGATCGGCGCGACATGCAGGCTTAATTAGGTCGGTGAGGTCAGAAATCGTGTAGTGCTTCGGCTTCCGACCGGCGGACTTCGCCTCGATCTCCGACACCAGGTGCACCAGATGGCGAACGCCTGAGCCGCGCCATTGCCATTTTCGGCCCGGTCTTCGATCAGCGCCGCCCCCCACCGATAAAGCAGAATTTCTGAACGTTTGGAAATGCCAGACCGCCTTTAGTAGGTAAGCAGCTGCGTCGTACCGTCTTGAGGAAATTCAGTGATGGCGCGATGATGCGCTTCACACCGCTGGGAAGCGGAGTTCACCGTATCGGACTTGCGCGATAGCGTGCCGAGCGTGGCGTTTAGCCAGCGTTCCAGGTCATCAAGTAAGGCCCGTGATTACTGTCGGTGGCCACGTGTTCGTGTTTCGCGGCCGACGCGGCGATCTGGTCAAGCTGCTGTGGTGGGATGGTGATGGCCTGTGCCTGTTCGCCAAACGCCTCGAGCGTGAACTCCGCTTCCCAGCGGTGCGCTGCAAATCATCGCGCCATCACCGATTTCCCTCAAGACGGTACGAAGCAGACGCTTAGGCTAAGCAGGCCGCAGGCCCGCCAGTCATGACCGCCGGCAGCAAAGCGGCTGCCGGCTCCGGAGCAGGTCCAAGACATCCGGCCCGGTACAACTTGCGCCAGCAGAACAATAGGTTGGCGTTGAGGTTGTGCTCACGCGCGATGCGGGCGCCTGAGGCGCCAGGCTGCAGGGCCAGCACGACCAGGGCTAGCTTGAATTCCAGCGAATGCTGGCGATATTGCCGCGCGAGCCGCGGGAAATGACCGGATCGAAATTTGTTTTCATAACTCAAATTTGTGGGCACAACCGCTGTGCCGAAATTCGATCATGGTTGAGTGACAGGATCGCGTTTAGACGGTGCCCAGACAACGCTTACGGCTAAAGCTGAGGGACGCGCATTTTAGTCAGCGTATCGAAGCCAATGATTGTTGTAGTTAAGTAACCGAATACAGTTCGGTGTGACCGAAGCCTTGCCGATAGTCTAGCAAGGAGATGATCACTGGGGTGACCCGTACGAATAACATTCCTTCTATAGGCGTTGCGCCCGGCCCCGGCGAGACATGGGCAAATTGCGGGAACCTTTGAAGCAATGCCTTACCTACGTGCTCTATGTCATTTTCTCCGCGAACGAATTCCGCAGTGCCACTTAAAGACAAGCCACGAATGTGATTCCAATCCGTGTAACTCAAATTGATCGTACACGAAACTTTGTTATTGAACTGAATATTCGCCGCCTTTTGGCTACCTAACCCGATGCCTACATAAAGAGTGAGCCCTTCATTTACATAGCAAACAGTCGTCGCCTGCGGGTGTCCATCTGGACGAATCGTTGCCAATGTCATGTCGTTGGCTTGATTCATAATTTCCAAAACACGATTTCGCGTCGCCGCATCCAGACGGTTCATATTTCCTCCTATTTAACGATGACGCCACCCAGATGGCATCAAACACTGCTAATTGCCCTGCTTAATGCTAAGCATTGCCTGATTGACGCTGTTCTTGATCAAAGCAGCGCTGCCTTTCAAGGCTTCATGTTCAGTCGTATTTAGAGCAGGCTCAAGACGTTGTTGGACCCCATGCTTGCCAATGACGACTGGAAGTGACATTGCAACGTCACAGACATCAGAAAACGACGGAGCTACTGCAGACGCACTCACAACCCGACACTCATCCTGTAGGATGGCACGCGCCAGGAATGCTAACGCTGCACCAATGCCATAATAGGTCGCGCCTTTTCCGGTAATAATTTTGTAGGCCGCTTTGCGCACTGCCTGGTCGACGGCTACAATTTCCGAGTCATCCAGCTTATAGCCGCACAGTGCGGCACATTCGATAAGTGGAATGCCCGCCACACTGGCCGATGACCAGATTAGCACTTCCGAGTCGCCGTGTTCACCGAGCACATAGGCGTGTACTGACGACGGCGATATTTTTAAGCGCGTGGCCAAAAGCGACTGGAAGCGAGCAGTATCGAGCATGGTGCCGGAACCGATTACGCGATCAGGCGAAAGTCCCGATAAATTCGTGGCAACCTGGGTCATAACGTCAAGCGGGTTGGTGGCTACCAATAGTATGGCCCCAGGCGCGTAACGCATAATCTCGGACACTATTTGCGCGAACACCGCCGCGTTGCGTTCAAGGAGCTGCATGCGCGTTTCATCACGAACCTGCGCTACGCCGGCGGCAATGATAACTATCGAGCAGCCGTCAAGCAAAGGGAAGTCGCCTGACTGCATATGGATAGGAAAGCTGAAGGGCGTCGCATGTAGCAAGTCTTCTCGATGTGCTACGGCTAAAGCCAAGTTGCTATCTACGAGCACTAGCTCGCTGGCGATGCCTTGAATCAGCATCGCATAAGCGGCGGTACTGCCGACGGCGCCTGTACCGACGATCCCGATCTTCATATTGATGACTCCTCGATAGACGACTGCTAGGCCCCTACTTAAGCGCAGTGGCATCGCAAAGAACTCGTAGAGCTCCCTTGCTTGTACTGAATGTTTTCCTTAGCGCATCGCGATTGAACAAATAGATCACGGGGCTCAAGTGTTGCCGCAGCAGCTTTTCGACTCTTAGCGTGGGATACGCTCTTCGCCTAACCGTAGCGATACCGATGTACGCCGCAATTAGAGGCGACGCTCGATGGTAAAGTTGCTAGCTGGATAGCATGCGATTCACATCCTAATTGAGAGAGCTACGCGCGCTTTTGGGCAAGAGGTTCCGGACTTAGTAGAATTGCCTACTGTCATAGCGACACCAACAAGCACTTTATAGGCTAGATGCGTCGTCGGTCTAGCCAATATACGCGTGTGCCGGTCGCGCACGATTGTTGGAGCATTTATTTTTTCCTTCCGTGTGCGAAATATAATTAATTCAGTTCACTAGAGTATACGCATTATCCTCCCATCAGTTGAATCGTGCTGAGCTGACATAGCCCTTGCGGCATCGTGCGCCGCAACAGTTGCGGTAGACCCATCCTGCGCCAAATTTAGTTGAAGAGCAGTTATGAGGTCACGCCATTCATGGTAGAGTTCAATTATTATTCAGCAAGCAGGTGTTTGAGGCTGCAATGGTATCCATCTGCGCTGCGTCCGCAATGCCCTGATTTTCGCCTACACTACAGCATGAGGGCAGATTTTGATGCACGCCTAAGACACCTTGGGTCGAGTATTTGTGAAGAGGAGGGATCGGGTGCTACACGAATTCCTGGCTAACAACCGAGCCGAACTCATCAGCCGTTGTCGGGCAAAAGTTGCTGCACGTGAGCACACCGCTACTGCCGAGCAACTGCGGAACGGCGTTCCGATGTTTCTTGAACAGCTTATTCGTACTTTACGAGCTCAGCACACGAATAGTGCTTTCGAACTTCAATTGATTCCCCTCTCAGATGGGGGACTTGCTAAGGGTGAACTCGGCGCGTCCGCCACACTGCACGGCGAAGCTATGATGACGCTGGGCTTTACTATCAATGACGTGGTCCACAACTACGGTGATTTATGCCAGGCCATCACAGATATTGCAGTGGAGCGTGACGCTCCCTTTTCCGTCGACGAATTTAGGACTTTGAATCGCTGTCTTGATGTAGCAATTGCGTATGCGGTTACAGCATTTAGCTTCAAACACGACTTCAGAGAGGCGGATCGTCACAACGCCGAGGAAAACAAACGGATGGGTTTCTTTGTGCATGAGCTACGCAATCTCCTTGGCACCGCCAAATTGGCCTTTTCTGCTTGTAAAGTCGGCAATCTGAGTCTGGATGGCGCAACCGGGAGCATTTTGGGCCGCAGCTTGGACGGCTTAGAGGATCTGATTAGTACCACCGTCTCGTTAGTACGCGACGAACAGATCCATCACCAAAGCAACCTTTTTTCTCTTGCTGAGTTTATCGCGGAAGTGGAAACGACAACAGCGTTGGCTGCAGTTGCGAAGGAATGCCGCCTGACGGTTTTGCCCGGTAATCCACAGTTGGCTATACAAGGTAACCGGGCAATGCTTCTCGCGGCAGTTGTAAATTTATTGCAAAACGCCTTCAAATTCACGCACGTGCACACCGAGGTAACCCTGGCGTGTCGTACTTTGGCTGACAGTATTTTGATCGAGGTCTCCGACCATTGTGGCGGGCTAGGCTCCGACTTGGCTGAACGTATGTTTCAGCCATTTGAGCAGGGCGGTACCGACCGTACGGGGCTCGGTCTGGGGCTGACGATCGCGAGGCAGTTCGTAGTGGAAAATGGTGGCGCTCTTAGCGTCCGTAATCTGCCTGATGTTGGTTGTGTTTTTACCATCACACTCCCACGCCACGAGATATCTGCCAGCCCCAAGTAACTGTTGAAATCAAGTAGCCACGCGGTGAAGACTTAGAACATATTCACGTCTGTCTTGCACCACGGAGCCTAAGCTCGCCATGCGCGACTCGCCATGGTTCAGATCCGTTTTGGTTGAAGAAATCACTCGGCAGGCAGGTCGTGCGGGAAGTCAGAATGCAAGCGCGTCCCAGGCGGACTTTTGTGCCCATGTGTGAGCATACGTACCGACCACATCTAGATTTTGGATGATGTTGAAGCTGATGCATCTGACCGAGACATCTGCACGGTCGATGAACTAATGGCCAGGTCGCAGATGACTCTCAAGCCTTATGCGAGGTTAACATGGGCGAATTCTTATCAGTGCCCCAGTATGGGGGCGATGTGCTGCTGGGTGACGAGGCGGAAACGGTGGAGCAGGTGCGCCTTGATGCGGCTTTAGACGAAGCATTGTGCGGTACTTTTCCTGCGAGCGATCCCGTTGCCCTTAACTTCGTTTTTACCTCAATCGCTTCGATAAGAAGCGAACTTATCAAGCGGGCATTTCCTCGGACTAGATCATGAGCCGATACGAGCGGTGAACTTCGGACGTGTCGCGCGTGCATGACGGTGAGCTTGGATGATGCGGAGAAGGACGTTTTCGATGGATAGAATTCTGCAGTGGAAAGCCTGCTACGCCCGCCAGGACGGAAGCATCGGCACACTTTATATTGGGATGCCAAGCGAACCGTTGAGTGAAGACCTGATGGACTTAATTCTTAGGTGGGATGCGGACCTTTATCACTTTACAGTAAATGCTATGTCTGAAGAAGATCGCGTGACACAAGCGCAAGAGTTCTTCAGGGTGAACCATATTACTACCCTCTTTGTGAGATCATTGGACGACCTAATCGATTCATCCTCCGACTCCTGAGGTTAGGTGACGCCGAAGTAGAGCCAATGAAAGACGCTGCAAAAGTAGTGCGCCGGATAGATATATGGACCGCTGAAACTGTCCAGTATGGCGTTGCCCTACGCAGCGTTATCGGAGCGGATGAGGCCCGGCGTTATGTGCAGTCCCGATGCGTCCCGTTGCATGTCGTTAAGCGGGTACTATCCGGCACAGGGCTTCCACGCCGTTTCGATCCTCCGCAAGTCGACTCAACTTGATGCAAAGCGGCCCCTCAGACGAAACCCTGTGTGCCTAAGCGAAGCTGCTGTTCGCAAGAAGCTCCATAAAGCGATACTTAGATTGAGGCAGCTCATTCTTGGGAAAGCGGAAAGAGAAAAATCTCTGTTAAGAAAATGAGATACTTGATTCATCCGTAACATTCACGCGGCGCTCAGAGAAATTTTGCTGACATTAGTATCATCATGTAATGACCCAGTGAATTCCTGCTCAGGTGATAATACAGAAAGGACATCACGTGAGCATGGTCATGGAAGAGGAAGTAAAACGCTGGACGCGAAGCGCAAAGCGGCGCTGGTGACGGAAATTATCCAAGGAAAGACGACGGTTGCCGAGGCCAGTCGTGCCTTCGATATGCCACCGTCTGAAATCGAGGAATGGGTCGACGAGGCCAAGCGCGGAATGGAGAACGCGTTACGGGCTAAGCCCCTGGATGTGCGCGAATAGTACGAACGCCAGATCAAAGAGCTGCAAGAAGCCTATGGTGAAGCGATGCTTGAACTGCGTGCTCGAAAAAAGCTGGCGTCCCTGCTGGGCGAGGAAGAGAAGTGATCGAAACGATCCGCCAGGGACTAGAGGAAGACGGATTCAAAGTTTCGATCAGTAACGCTTGGTGTCACAGCCGTTTCTATCCTCGTCCATGGCGCAACTGTTCGTCCTTTAATGCGATGGTACGAGCGACGACTGATAAGTTGAACAACTTTTCAGTCACGCTCACTATCCAAAATTGGAGCGAGGACGACCGTCGGCAATGGGGCCAGGCCGTGTGAAAACGCGGCTGGATGCTACCGGTGCTGCAGTCGGCGAGACGAGTCGAACCGATTGAAGACGCGTCGAAGAAGAAAGGGCTTACAGCCCGATCAAGGCTGTTCTCAGCCCGTTAGTTCCCAGGATGCGCATCACTCGCTTCAGGTTGTAGGCGAGAACATGCAAACTCATCTCTGTCCGCACTCGCGAAAAAGTCCTGGTGAGAAAGTGCGTTGCCCCCATCCACGATTTCAAAGTGCCGAACGGATGCTCCACTGTGCGTCGTCGAATTTTGGCAGTGTCCCGCCGTTCGGCTAGCCTCTGCGCCATCCGATCAAGGACTTCTTCGTGCTCCCAGCGTGCGATTCGGCGATTGGTGCCAGTGGTGCATTGCGATTTGATTGAACATTTGGGGCATGCTGAGGACCAGTATTTTTTGAAAAGAAGCCCCTTTTCCATTATGGTGAAACGCAGTATTGCTCGCTCACCTGCCGGGCATTGGAACTCATCACTCTCGGGTAGGTATTGAAAATCGCGTTTGTCGAACTGCCCTTTTGCTCGATTGCCGGAAGTTAGCGGTTTGGGGACCAATGGGATCACCCCCAGCTCTTCACACGCCAGAATTTCAGGGCCGCTGAAATAGCCTCGGTCGGCATACACCACCAGACCGCCCTTGTGTAGCACCTCACTGGCTTGCTTGGCCATCGACGCGAGCTGTGTGCGGTCATGACCAACATTGGTTACTTCATGAGCGATGATCAGATGATGCTGCGTATCCACGGCGGTTTGTACGTTGTATCCTACCGTCGCCGTGCCTCGTCCGGTTGTTGACATCGAGCGTGCGTCCGGATCCGTCAGCGAAATCTGCTGGTCTGGTGTGGCCTTCAATTTCTTGTCGATTTCGGCAAGACTTTCAATTTGACCTTTGATGGCTGCGATCTTGTCTTTGATATGCGCCACGCGTGCCTCCGGAACCAGGATGGGTTCCCGGTCAGCTCGGTCAAGCTCTTCCATATAACGCGAAATGCCTTCTTCAAGCTGTTCGATTCGAGCTTGCAGCTTATTGTTGGTGAAATTCCGGTCACGATTATTCACCGCTTTGAACTTGCTACCGTCAATAGCCACGCCGCTGCTCTCAGAGAACATCCCAATCCGACGACATACCTGCACGAACTGCCTGCACACCTGGCAAATGGCATCGCCATTATTCTTACGGAAATCTGCGATGGTTTTGAAATCGGGCGTAAGCCTTCCGGTAAGCCACATCAATTCGACATTGCGCAGCGCTTCTCGCTCCAGGCGTCGGCTGGACTGAATTCGATTGAGATAACCGTAGATGTAAATGCCGAGCAGAACCGCCGGATGGTAAGCAGGCCGGCCCGTGCGTGCAGGTTCGGCGCCGGTAAAGCCAAGAGCATTGAGGTCCAGGGCTTCGATAAAAGCATCGACGACACGAACAATATTATCCTCGCCAACGTAGTCGTCCAACTGCTCTGGAAAAAGAATACACTGGCTGCGATCTGCTCCCTCGACATACCGCTTCATCCCGGCCTCCTGAGTGCATGCGTTGAAGTGATAACGCTTCAGGAAAAGCCTTTGATTTTCAAGACTGCCTTGTGGTCGACTTTGTTATTAGCGACACTGGCGCTGGCTTGGCGCCGGGCGACGCCGGATTCAGCTGTTCTTGCGGGCGCGCAGGGTGGCGAAGGCCAGCACGCCGCCTACCGCCAGCAATGGGAGACTGCCCGGTTCCGGCACGGTCGCGGCCTCGACTACGACCGAGTCGAAATCCCAGAAAGCGGCCGTCTGGCTGAAGTTGAAGGCCAGGTTGGTCGTGGCTCCGCTCGCGACAAGCTGGAACGTGTATTCGGTGTAACCGGAACCGGGCGCATTCGTCAGCGACATTTGCGTGACGCCGTCCCAATCGAATTCAAACGAATTGGGGGCGGCGTTGCCGGTCACGTCCGCCTCGTTTTGCAGCCAGAATGAAATCGAATAAAGGGTTCCGGCCACGGTCGACAAGCTCTGGCTGATGGTGCTGATGCCCCCGGGATTGCCGAAGAACGCGGCGAACGAACCTGACTGAGGCGCCAGGCCATCTACGCCGTCCCAGACTGCGTTGAACCCGTTTCCCCATCCAGTGAAGTCTCCGGTTTCAAAACCCCCGTTGGTCACGAGGTTTGCTTTCGCGGGCAGGCTGCCCAGTGAGCCCAATGCAAGCAAAGTAGCGGCAAAGAACTGAGACTTGCGAAGCATAATAACCTCCCTGCGTCTGTCGAGTTTGAACAGTGAGATTAAGCACTTCGTGTGCCAAGTAGCGCTATCTCAACAGGATCAAATACTTAGTTGCAAAGAATAAATTACAGCGAGGCTAAGTGTAAGAATTGTCGACAGCAATACGCCTGGAGACAGCGGCTACTTCCCTCTGTATGATGACGAAAAATCAAAAAATCGCGCCTTGAAATGATAGCGCTATCAATAAATCTTCAAAACGGAGGAGACTTAGTGGCAAACAGTTCCATGTCGATCGGCTTCGCGGACACGAAGCGGCATTACCCCATCCTGGACGGATTGCGTGGCGTGGCGGCGCTGATGGTCGTCGCCTTCCACTTTTTCGAAGCCCACGCGGCGAGCCGTTTTGAGCAGATCATCAATCACGGCTATCTGGCGGTGGACTTCTTCTTCGTGCTATCCGGTTTCGTCATCGGCTACGCCTACGACGACCGATGGCGCGAAATGTCGGCCATGGAGTTCTTCAAGCGCCGGCTGATCCGGCTGCATCCAATGATCGTCGTGGCCATGATGATCGGTGCGGCGATGTACTACACGCAGATCAGTCCAGTTTTCGCCAGGATCGAAACCACGCCGGTATGGTTTGTGGTGATGGTCATGGCCATCGGCATTACCCTGCTGCCGGTTGGCGCGGCGCTTGATCTGCGCGGCTGGGGAGAAATGCATCCGCTGAACGGCCCCGCGTGGTCGCTGTTCTACGAGTACGTTGCGAATATTCTGTACGCGCTGTTTGTGCGTAAGTTCTCCAAGACGCTGCTGGCGCTGTGCGTGTTCGTCGCGGGCTGCGTGCTGGTGCACTACTGCGTCACCGGCCCCGGTGACGTCATTGGCGGATGGTCGCTGGCGCCGGCTCAGATACGTATTGGCTTAACGCGCCTGCTGTATCCCTTCTTCGCCGGTTTGCTGCTGTCTCGCGTGGTCACTGTCGGTCGCTTCAATCACGCCTTTCTGCTGTGCAGCGTGATGATCTTTGCCGCACTGGCTCTGCCGCGCTTCGGCGGCCCGACCGAGCTTTGGAAGAATGGCCTCTACGACGCGCTGTGCATCGTCATCGTCTTCCCGATGGTCGTCTACATCGGCGCAAGCGGCGACCTGAATACGCAGCTGGGTACGAAGATCTGCGGCTTCCTTGGCGCGATCTCTTATCCGATCTACATCATCCACTACCCCTTCATTTATAGCTACACCGCCTGGGTTTCGCGGACCAAGGCAACGCTGCCTGGCGCACTGCCGGTGGCTGCCGCGACATTCCTGGCCTGCGTCGCACTGGCATACATCTGCCTGAAGTTCTATGACATCCCGGTACGGCGCTGGCTCGGCAAACGCCTGATGCAAAAGGCCGCGCTTGAACCGACGATCAGCATCACGAAAATCAGAAAGGTTTGAATTGATGAATAAAGTTTTGATGGCTGCAGTGGCATTTGCTTTGTCTTCCCACGCGTTTGCGGCGCCTGACGATCCCGATCAGCGCGCGCAGAAAACACTGTCGGCAATGACGATGGACGAGAAGATCAAGCTGGTGTTCGGTTACTTCTCGACCGATCTGCCACCGTCGTCGACCAAGCCGAAGGAAGGCATCGATGGTGCAGCGGGTTTTGTGTACGGCGTGGAGCGTCTCGGCATCCCCGACCAGCAGCTCACGGATGCAGGCGTCGGCGTGGCCACGCAGGCGCTGGGCAAAAGCCTGCGTGCCCGCACATCGCTGCCTGCAAACATTGCCGTTGCCGCGACCTGGAATCCGCAAGCCGCTTTTGCCGGCGGCGCCATGATCGGCAACGAAGCGCGCCTGTCCGGCCACAATGTGATGCTGGCGGGCGGCGCCAACCTGCAGCGCGATCCGCGCAATGGCCGCAACTTCGAGTACGCGGGCGAAGATCCTTTACTGGCGGGCGTTATGGTCGGTGAGCAGATTCGCGGCATCCAGTCGAATCATGTGATCTCGACGCTGAAGCACTACGCCTACAACGACCAGGAGACCGGCCGCAATATTCTCGACGTAAAAATCGACGATGCGGCAGGCCGCATGTCCGACCTGCTGGCTTTCCAGATCGCGATCGAACGTGGCAATCCAGGTTCCGTGATGTGCAGCTACAACCGCACTTACGGCGTGTACAACTGCGAGCAGGACTTCTTGCTGAACAAAGTCCTCAAAGACCAGTGGGGCTACAAAGGCTATGTGATGTCGGACTGGGGTGGCACTCACTCGACCATTCCCGCCGCATTGGCCGGACTCGATCAGCAATCGGGCTGGCCTTTCGATAAATCGCCCTATTTCAATGGCGCCTTGAAGGAAGCAGTCGAAAACGGCCACGTGCCGCAAGCGCGCGTCGATGACATGGTGCGCCGCATCCTGCGCTCGATGTATGCCAACGGCTTGATGGACAATCCCGTCAAGGTGCAGCCGGAGCGCATCGATTACGCCAGGAACGCCAGGATTTCGCAGGCCGCGTCCGAAGAGTCCATCGTTCTGCTGAAGAACCGGAACAACTTGCTGCCGCTGGCGAACAGCTACAAGACCATTGCCATCATCGGCGGCCACGCCGATGTTGGCGTACTGTCGGGCGGCGGCTCCTCACAGGTCTATCCAGAGGGCGGCTCGCCGGTGCCGAACGAAGGTCCGAAACAATTCCCGGGTCCGATCGTGTATCACCCGTCCTCACCTTTGAAAGCGCTGGCCGCACGCCTGCACGCCAGGTTCGTGTACAACGATGGCAAGGACTCTGCCGCTGCCGCCAAGCTCGCAGCATCGAGCGATCTGGCCATCGTATTCGCCTCGCAGTGGACTGCCGAATCGGTCGATCAGCCAGACCTCAAGCTGCCCAACAATCAGGACGCGACCATTGCAGCTGTCGCTGGTGCTAACAAGCACACCGTCGTGGTGCTGGAAACCGGCTCGCCGGTGTCCATGCCGTGGCTGAACGCAGTGGACGCAGTCGTAGAAGCCTGGTATCCCGGCACCGGTGGTGGCGAAGCGATTGCGCGCGTTCTGACAGGCGAGATCGATGCCTCCGGCCGTCTGCCAGCTACCTTCCCGCTGAGCGAATCGCAGCTGCCTCGGCCAACACTGGATGGCAAAGGTCTGCCCGAAGGCACACGGTTCCTGGTGGATTACGATATCGAGGGCGCGGCGGTAGGCTACAAGTGGTTCGACAAGAAAGGCCTGAAGCCATTGTTCCCCTTTGGCCACGGCCTGTCGTACACCACCTTCAACTACTCCGGGCTGAAGGCGCAGGCAGCCAGCGGAGCGGTGCAGGTCAGCTTCAATGTGCAGAACACGGGCAAGCGTGAGGGCAAGGCTGTGCCGCAGATCTACGTCTCCAAAGCCGGCGACGGATGGGAAGCACCGAAACGTCTGGGCGGCTGGGACAAGCTGACGCTGCGGCCCGGCGAATCGAAGGCCAGTATGGTCACGATCGACCCGCGCACTCTCGCCGTCTTCGACAAGGCCTCGCAGAAGTGGAAGATCGCTGGCGGCGACTACAAGGTAATCGTTGCCGACAGCGCCGAAGCGCCAATCAGCTCCGTCGTCGTCAGCGTGCCGGCCCGCGAGTTCGCAGCGGGCGCCCGATAGGTCGTTTCAGCTCCATCGCCAGGAGGGGCTGTTAATCACTTGGCCACGGCGGGCAGCAATTGCCCGCCCAGCAGCAGGCGCAAAGTGCCGGCGGCGATGCCGAGCACCAGCACGTTCGCGCCAACGAACAGGACCGGTGCTAGAGCGCTGAAGATGCCATCGGGGCTGTCGATGGACAAGCGGGTCGCCGCTCCAGCCAGTGCGGTGGCGCCGAAGGTAAAGGCCCAATAGGAGAAAGCAAACGGCTGTTCGCGAATCCAGCGCTGCATGCGTATGAGCAGCAGGGCCTGCAGCAAGGCGTAGCCAATCAGCATGTGGGCAAGCAGATCGGCGTGGCCGCCGCTGACGGACAGGTAGCAAACCGCGCCAACGGCGGGCGGCGCCAGTTGAATGCCCAGCATGGGCCGCATTGCCGGCGTCATCGGCACAGCCGTATAGAGCCTGTGCAGCAGCACGGACTCGATGGCGAGCCAGGTAAAGGCCGCCGCGCCGAATGCCAGCTGCGCCAGCTCCTTCCAGCCCAGCGCAGCGCTGACGATGCCGGTCACAAATCCGCCCGCCACCATTGGCAGATACAGCACCGGCGTGGTGGCCGCGGGATCGCGTCCACCGTGCCACAGAATGCCCGTGCGCCACAGCGCGAAGATAAGCGTGAACGCGGCGCCCAGCGCGAACAGTGCGATGGCGAGCGGCCGCGAATAAGGCAGCGCACCCTGTGCGACCAGCAGCGTCGCAACGCCGCCCAGCCCGATGAAGCAGCACTGGATGGCATGTTCGGCTTCCTCACGTGCGACAGCGGGAGCGGCGATCCACTTCAGGGCATACAGCACGGCGACGATCAGCCACGTCAAAGCCGCAATCGCGTAGAGCGCCTCGCCAACGGCGGATGGAAGGGACCAGGCAGCATGCGCTGCTCTCCAGACATTCGCCAGACCGGCAAGCCCCAGCACAGCGGAGAAGAAAGATGGAGGCACCTGTGGCACTGCACGAATCAAAGATTTGCTGAACATATCCCGGCCTTTGCGAAGAGTTATTAACTGTACGCGCGGGCGGTGGCCATCCCTTTGTCACTCCACTAGCAGCAAGCTCACTCCCTGGCGCGGCAGCATGAAGTTTAAACCAGCCGCACCGTCCTTCACTACCAGCGGTGGCAAGATTACGGGCGCCATCTGCGATGCGTTTTCCAGCGTCTGATACTGCTTGAAATCCGGCGACTGCGGCGAGCCCATTTGCTGCCATGCGGTGAAAGCATTGGCGCTGGCCTTGTCCACACGCCATTGGGTAACCTTGCGCGACGCCGCGCCACCGAGGCCCTTCAGCTCCAGCCTGACCGCCGCATCCGGGCCAGTGACATCGTCATCGTGGTAATGCCAGCTCAGGATGGCCAGATGCCCATCCGGCGTGCGCGTTGCAAGCACGCCGACATCCGGTGCGCCTTGCACGCCATTTGCGAGCATATCTTCCAGAGGACGCTGGGCGTTGCTGCTCGCATTAATGCGCTTCGGCCCCAGCTTGGCGAACAGGCGGAACACGTTCAGCACGGGCAGGTCGATGCCGTTGGTCGCAAGCTGGCGATAGCCTGCAAACCAGGGCTGGTCCTCAAACGTGAAAGCCCAGGTCAATGCGCCATCCAGATTGACGTGGCGCCGCGCAGAGAGCTCCCAGATGCGTGCAAAGCTCGCTGCGGTATAGCTGGAATACATGGTCCCATTGCGGTAAGCGTTCTGAGGGCCGGGACATGCCGCGCAGCCTTCCGGATCGCTCTCGCCGATCACAATCGGCTTGTCCTTCAGCTGGGGAATGGCGGCAATCTTGGCGAAGCCTTCATCCACACCGCGCAGGTGCTCGCGTATGCCCATGCGCACGTGGCCGTCCACAAAGCGCGGGCTGCCTTTGGCGTGGAAGGACAGGAAATCCGTCGGCGTCCCTGTTTCGCCAGTCGCGTAATTGGTGCCGGATACCAGATGCTTGAGGAAGGCATCCATGAAAGCGCCGCCGGTGCCGGCGACATCAGGCCCGCCCACGCGCGCTTCCGGCAAGGCGCGACGAATGCCGGCGATCGCATAATCGTGCAGCTTATTGAACTCATCCTGCGTACCGCTCCAGTAGGTGTTGAAGTTAGGCTCGTTCCAGACTTCGAAATACCACTTCTTCACTTCATCGCGGCCATAGCGCTCGATATTGTGCCTGGTCCATTGGTAAGCCAGCTCGCCCCACTTCGCATAATCCTTTGGCGGCGCATTCCAGCCACCTTCGATCAGGTTGTAGGCGAAGCCCGGACGCCAGCTGTGCTGATACGGTGTGCCCGGCTTGGCGCTGGACATGGCCTCCGGCATGAAGCCCAGCTGAAGATAAGGATGCACACCGCGCTCAAGATAGGTATCGATGATGCGGTCCGTGACGGTCCAGTCATACACCGGCTTGCCGTCCCTGGTTTCGGTGTACGCATTGGTGCTGCCCCATTTGAAGGCCGGCGTGCCATCGCCGGTGCTGAGCAGATTGTGCGCGCGGAAGAACACATCGCCATGCCGAAGCTCGCCCAGGTGGGCCATCAGCTTGCGGCCATCCTTCATGGTCGCGTAGTTCGGTTCATCGGCCCCGAAAAAACGCCAGATCGGCTTCAGTTCGCCCACAGTTTTCGACGCGTCCACCGTCATCGTGACAGGGAAATCCTGCGCCGCGCACGAAGCGCAAGCGACCAACGCCGCAAGGGCGAACGAAATGCGGGCCATGTCTCCTCCAGCTTTTATAGTTGGACAACAGCATAAGCCCGCCGCCTTTCGGCTGTGATGAAATTCCGGAGGGGAGCGATATCTAAATCGGCATCGCTAGCGTGGCCGCTGCAATCACCAGCGTGGCACCGGCGCCGGTTACAAAGGCCAGCGTCCGCAGCACTGGAATACCCGCGCTGTAGACGACATAATGAACCAGCCGTGCAGCCAGATAGACTTTGGCCGCCAGAATGGTCGCTGGCGTGCTCACACCGTTCAGTGACGCAATAATCACTACCGGTGCGAAAACAGCCAGATTTTCCACCGCATTGGCGTGGGCACGGCGCGCCCTTTCTGCCCAGACCGGGTCTGGTGGAAAAGCCGGATCGGGATTGGCCAAAGTTCTGGCGGCCCCGCGGGTCACGATTCTCGCCAACATATAGGGTATCCACATCAGCAATGTCGCCACGGCGACCAGCGCCAGAATATAGAGTTCTGAAGAGAGTTTCATGAGGGGCCGCCTTCCCGATTATTGAATCAGCAGACCCAGAGGCGCCAGCGGGCCGACGTGCATGAACTCATACTTGGCGTAGCCATGAGCGGTGAGTGGCAGGGCGCCGATGGTTTCCTCGGCTTCCTGGATGGAGTCCACATTCATCAGGAAAATCACGCCAGGCTTATCGAGGCGGAACCAGAACTGTTCGATTTTGCCGCCCAGGTAGAGCTGCAGCGTGGCCGGCACTTCGGTTGGCATGATTTGCTGCTTTTGTTCCGGCGAGAGCGGTTTGTCGATCGATGCAACGGCTAATACTTTCATGTGAATCTCCTTTGATCAGTGTTCATTGCGAAGCGCAACGGTGATCACTGTAGCCTCGGCATGAAGAACCCGGTATAGTCGTAAATGACATCTTTAGGGTCATTTACGCCATGCGCATTTCCATCCTCGCCCTGGACGGTTTGTTCGATACCGGTTTCACAGCCATCCTCGATACGCTCTCACTCGCCAACAAGTTCTCCGCCCGGCAACTGGGCGGAACGCCATATTTCGACCTGTCCATCGTCGGTGTGCGAAAGAAGGTGCATTCGGCGCAGGGACTGCCAATTCCGGTGAAGCCGATTTCGGCGGACTTGAAGCCGGACTGGATCATCGTCCCAGCGCTGACCACCAGCACGCCCGAGGAACTGCTGCCCGCGCTGGCGCGGCCGGAAGTCAGGAAAGCCAGGGAGCAGCTGCTGGCCTGGCATGCCGAGGGCGCGCGTATCGCCGCTTCCTGCATCGGCAGTTTTGTGCTCGCGGAGACTGGCTTGCTCGACGGCCGGCCTGCGACGACCACCTGGTGGCTCAGCCCCCTGTTCCGCCAGCGCTATCCGAATGTGCTGCTCGACGAAACCCGCATGCTGGTACCGACCGATGTTGGCGTAACGGCCGGCGCGGCCATGGGCCACCTTGATCTCGCGCTATGGCTGGTGCGCCGCGCCAGTCCGGAGCTGGCCATTCTGGTGTCGCGCTACCTGCTGGCGGACATACGTTCCTCGCAAGCTGCCTACATCATTCCCAATCATCTGGCGCAGGCTGACCCGCTGATTCAGCGTTTCGAACGATGGGCGCGGGATAATCTGAAGACCGGCTTCTCGCTGCAGGAGGCTGCCGGAGCGCTGGCAGTTAGTCCGCGCACGCTGCAACGGCGTTGCCAGGAGGTGCTCGGCAAATCGCCGCTGGCCTACTTCCAGGACCTGCGCGTCGAACACGCGCAATCGCTGCTTCACGGCAGTGGCATGGGGCTGGAAGCCATCGCAGCGGAAGTTGGCTACGACGACGGCGCCACCTTGCGCAAGCTTCTCCGGCAACGCCTGGGACGCGGCGTGCGCGATCTGCGCGCCGACCTTCGCTAACCGCGGCAAGCGCTTTCCGCTATGATGGCCGAATGACCAAACGCCAAACAAGCCCCTCTCACAAGCCGAAAGACCCGGATGCGCCAGTGCGCGTACTGCGGCAATTCCGCATGATATTCAATGCAGTGCGGACGCATTTCAGCCAGATCGAGCGCGATGCGGGCATTGGTGGCGCGCAGTTGTGGGCGCTCAGCGAGATCGCCGCCAGCGACGCGATGGGCGTGACGGATTTATCGAAGGCGCTGGACATCCACCAGTCGACCGCCAGCAATCTTGTTCGCACCCTGGTTGAACGCCAGCTGGTCACCGTCGTCAGGCGCACCGAAGATCGCCGCGCTACGCAGCTGGAGATTACCGGGCAAGGACGCGAAGTCCTTGGCGGCGCTCCCGCGCCGTTCAAAGGCGTGCTGCCTGCGACGCTTGAGCAGCTGGACCCGGCCTTGCTGGAACGGCTGGAACAGGATCTTGCCATTCTCCTCGCTGCGCTGGGCGGCGACGATACAAGCGCTAAGACGCCGCTGGCGGAGTTGTAGCCTTGGTTTGCACGGCGTCCAGTTGCAACTGGGCCAGTGCGCCATACAAAGGGGGACTGAGCACGCGCGAAATTGTGCCGGCAACCACTGCACACGCCATCAGGCTTAGTACCATTGCGTGGCCATCCACCATCTCCATCACGATGATGAAGGAAGTCAGCGGCGCCTGGGTCGCCGCGGCGAGGAAGCCGACCATGCCCAGGGCAATCAGCGCCGGGGCGAAGGGATAATGCGTCAGCGCCGCGACGTTGCTGCCCAAGCCGGCGCCGATCGCCAGCGAAGGCGCAAAGATGCCGGCCGGTGCACCTGACCACACCGTCAGCCAGGTAGCCAGAAACTTCAGCGCGCCGAAGTCCGCTGCCACGGCATGCGAGCCGTCCAGCAGAGCGCGCGTCGATCCGTAACTGCTGCCAAATATGGCGCCATGGCTGACGATGCCGATGACTGCCACGGCAAGGCCGCAGACCGCAGCGAAACGGATGGGAAAACGGCCACGCAGGTGGCTGGCAAAATCCCGCGTACCGCCGCGGAGTGACGTCAGCAGAAGGCGCGCGAACAGGCCGCCCGCTATGCCTGCCACCAGGGTGGTCAGGAATCCCGGCCAAAGCAAGTCCATGCCGATCGGGCCGGGATGAATCACGCCAAAGTAGGTGGCATTGCCCCCGATGGAAACCGCAATCAGGCCCGCCAGCACAATGCCGGCCACAATCAAGCCGCTGCTGCGTTGTTCCGGCGTTCTCGCCAGCTCCTCGATGGCAAACATGACACCCGCCAGCGGCGTATTGAACGCCGCGGCGATACCGGCAGAACCACCAGCAATCAGCAGGCCGCGTGAGTTGATCACCGATTGGCTGGGCAGGAAGCGGCGAGCCGCCAGCATCACGCCGGCCGCGATCTGCACCGAAGGCCCTTCCCGCCCCAGCGACAAGCCGGCAAGCAGTCCGGTCGCAGTCAGCAGGATTTTGGACAGGCTCAGACGAAGTGAAACAAATCGTCCGCGTTCGCCTTGCGGTAGTGCCGGGTCGAGCGCCACCATCACCTGCGGAATGCCGGAACCCGCGGCGCCTTGCGCATAGCGTCTGGTGGCCCAGACGATGGCGGCGCACACCAGCGGCATCCAGAGCAGCGTCAGCCACCAGCTCCAGGCCACAAAGCGGGTGAAGAGTTCAAATGCGATTTCGGCAAGACGCGTAAAACCGACCACGACGAGTCCGGCCGCCGCCGCCGCGCCGATGACGACTGCCCGCGAACGCCACAACTCAGGTGTGCCGAATTCCCGCTTGAATGCAGAGCGGATGTCGTGGCGATGTCGTTTCATGTGAAAGCTTAAAACCTGGCGGCTGAGGGGCTTCCATTATAAAGGTACATTTGGACAAATGTATTTTCAGGGCTGCCGGTATCGCATCGCCTCCACGAAAAGCGCGAAGGCGGGCGACGCCAGGCGGTGGCTGGGGTAGTAAAGGTGGTAGCCGGGAGATGGCGGGAGCCAGTCGTCCAGCACGCGCACCAGGCGTCCAGCGGCGAGGTCTTCCCGCACGACGGATTCGGGCAGATAAGCCAGGCCATGTCCGGCCAGTGCCGCTTGCAGGATCATGGGGCTCAGGTTGAATATGCACGGTCCCTCGACCTGCACCGTCAAGGCCTGGCCGTCCTTCTCGAATTCCCAGGGCATCATGCCGCCATGCGTGGGGTAGCGAAGGTTGATGCAGCGGTGCTGCGTCAGATCTTTTGGAGTGAGCGGGTGTGGGCGTCCTTCAAAATACGACGGCGCGCCGACAACGGTAAAGCGGTGATCGGGGCTGATGCGCACAGCCACCATATCCTTGGCCACCTGATCTCCCAGGCGCACGCCGGCATCAAAGCGTTCCGCCACAATATCGATCAGGCGGTGCTCCACATTCACTTCCACCACAATGTCCGGGTACTCGTGCAGAAAGCCCGTCAGCCTGGGCCAGATCACGGCTTCGGCAGCATGAAAAGAAGAGGAAATACGAATCGTACCCGCCGGCTTGTCGCGCAGGACCGACAAGCCGGCAAGCTCCGATTCAATTTCATGAAAACGCGGACCCAGCTTGCTCAGCAAACGCTCGCCTGCCACGGTAGGCGTCACGCTGCGCGTGGTACGCGACAGCAGGCGCACGCCGAGGCGCGTCTCCAGCGCGCGCACCGTCTGGCTTAACGCAGACTGCGACACGCCCAGTTGCGCGGCAGCCTTGGTAAAGCTGCCTTCACGCGCAACGATCAGGAAGGCGAAGATGTCATTGAAGTTTTCACGCATGCGGCATTATGACAGCGCTTATCGGTTCACCATTTTCATGAACTGGGCCGCATAACGGTCGCCCGTCACCTTGACGCTGGAGACGGCGCTTTCGATATCGCGCAGATCGCCGGCGCTTAGCACAACGTCTGCCGCCGCATTGTTCTCTTCCAGGCGATACAGCTTGGTGGTGCCTGGAATCGGCACAATCCACGGCTTCTGCGCCAGCAGCCAGGCCAGTGCAATCTGCGCCGGTGTCACGCCCTTGCCCGCCGCGATGGGCGCCAGCACGTCAACCAGCGCGCGGTTGGCCTTGCGCGCATCCGGATCGAAGCGTGGCACCTTGTTGCGCCAGTCGTTGTCGGTGAACTGCGTGTTCTCATCGATGGTGCCGGTCAGGAAGCCTTTGCCCAGCGGGCTGAATGGTACGAAGCCGATGCCCAGTTCTTCCAGCAGCTGCAAGATGCCCTGCTCCGGATCGCGCCACCACAGCGAATATTCGCTTTGCAGTGCCGCCAGTGGCTGCACGGCGTGCGCGCGGCGGATTGCATCGGCGCCTGCTTCGCTCATGCCGAAGTGCTTTACCTTGCCTTCCTTGATCAGGTCCTTCACCGTGCCCGCTACATCTTCGATCGGCACATTCGGGTCGACGCGATGCTGGTAGAACAGATCGATGCGATCCGTCTTCATCCGTTTCAACGCGGCTTCCGCCACGTCGCGGATGTTTTCGGGGCGGCTGTCCAGGCCGGAGGTGGGAATACCGTTGGCGAAGCCAAACTTGGTCGCCAGCACCACCTCATCGCGGAACGGCGCCACCGCCTCGCCCAGCACTTCCTCGTTGACGAAGGGACCATAAGCCTCGGCGCTGTCGAAGAAATTCACGCCGCGCTCAAACGCCGCTTGAATCAGTTTGACGGCGTCGCCGCGTCCCATCGGCACACCGTAGGCATAGCTCAAGCCCATGCAGCCGAAACCAAGAGCCGAAACTTCCAGCCCGCTTTTCCCAAGTTGTCGTGTTTGCATAATCAATCTCCTTTGCGATGGCTGCACTTTAGCTGCGGGAGATTAATTTGATTAGATGGGTAAATCTGGATGAGCTTATAAGGCCAGCTAATTAATTGTGGCCGAAGTCTTGCCGCGCACATTGCGAACGATAACTTCGTGCAGCGTGACATCCTTTACCGGCAGCGTTGGCTCGTCTTTGATCTCGCTCACGAAAGCCGCCTCGCCGACAATCACATTGCTGACATGCAGGCCCTCAATTGGCGTCAGGCGCCGTTCGTAGGTCGGCACCAGCGTGCGCCACTGGTAGAGAACATCGGTGTCCACGCACAGCACGCCGCCTGCAATGCTGGTCGCGCTGACGTTCGACATGTGAATATTGCGCACATAGCCACCGCGCCGCTCGTTGGTTTTCACGAACAGCAGGTTGTTGATGGTGCTGCGCACGGCGGAACCGTTGTGATCAAAGTGGCAGTTATCCACAAACACATTTTCGATACCGGCCGATAGTTCGCTGCCGATGGCCATCAGCTGGTGGCCATTCTTCACACGGCAGTTGCGCATCACGATATTTTTGGACGGGACGCCCAGCCGCCATGCATCCTGGTCGCGTCCCGATTTCACCGAAATTGCATCGTCGCCCTGGTCGAATACGCAATCTTCGATCAGCACATTCTGCGACATCTCAGGATCGACGCCGTCGTTATTGTGGCCATTTGCCTTGATCTTCACGCGGCGTATCACCACGTCGCGGCACAGGAAGGGATGCAGCACCCAGAACGGGCTGTCTTCGATGCTGATGTCTTCGATCAGTACATTGCGGCAGCGGTTGAACTGCACGAACTGCGGGCGCAGATTCGCCTGTCCCTCAGTCATCTGCCGCTCGCTGACCGGAACGCCTTTCGCGGCCTGGTGATACAGCGCGATCAGCGCATCCATATGCGGCTTGGGACGCGCGTACCAGACCTTCCACACATCCAGCTTCGCCTGCAGCTTGCCTTCGCCGGTAATCGCGACGTTTTCGCAGTCGTAGGCATAGACCAGGGGCGAATAGTTGTAGCACTCCAGTCCCTCCCATGACGAGAGCACGGCGGGCAGATAATCGGCCGGATCGGAGGAGAACAGCAGCGTCGCGCCCTTTGCGAGATGCCGGTTCACATTGCTCTTGAGGTGTACCTTCCCCGTCAGCCACACTCCGGCCGGAACAACAACGGTGCCAGATCCCGCAGCATGCGCGGCAGCGATGGCCTGTTCGATGGCGGCGCTGTTCTTGCGCTGATCATCGGGCACGGCGCCGAAATCGGTGATGAGAAATTGCGGACTGCCCGAGAAATCCGGCACGGCGATCGACGGCATGTCGAACGGTGCATCGACGCGCACAAAGCGCTGCCGCGGCGCCGGCGCCAAACCGGCGCAGGCAGCAAGCAAGGGAACGGCAAAACCGGCGAACATCACGGTTCGCCGCGAGAGATTCGGAGCATTCATCCGGCCATACTAATGCAGCGGGCGCGGACGAAAACACGGTGAGCGCAATCGCTCACCATGTTGAGCCAATCAGGCGCGCTTCGGCAGCTTCCAGTCCGGACGTACCCAGTGGCAGGTGTAGCCGTTCGGGATGCGCTCCAGGTAGTCCTGATGCTCAGGTTCTGCTTCCCAGAACGGTCCCGCAGGCGCGACTTCCGTCACCACCTTGCCCGGCCACAGGCCGGAGGCGTTCACGTCGGCGATGGTGTCTTCCGCCACGCGCTTCTGCTCGTCGCTGCCATAGAAAATCGCGGAGCGGTAGCTGGTGCCGATATCGTTGCCCTGGCGGTTAGCCGTGCTCGGGTCGTGGATCTGGAAGAAGAACTCCAGGATCTGGCGATAGCTGATCTTGTCGGGATCAAAGATCACCTCGATGCCCTCGGCATGCGTACCGTGGTTGCGGTAAGTCGCGTTAGGCACATCGCCACCCGTATAGCCCACGCGCGTGGAAATCACCCCGGGTTGGCGGCGCAGCAGCTGCTGTACGCCCCAGAAGCATCCGCCGGCAAGAATGGCGGTTTCGGTTCGTGTCGTCATTTGAATTCCTCCTAGGCTCTCAAGATGGGGCCAATCGGCTTATTTGGCAAGCTTGACCAGAGGTTGATCTTTTTTCACGATATACGTCGCCAGTTCGGACGCCTTGCCCTCGCCCAGCACGCGCACGGAGTGGTTCACGCCGGCCGGAATGTAGACGGCATCGCCGGTCTTCAGCACGACCGGCTCGCGGCCTTCCAGCGCGTATTCCATGGTGCCTTCCAGGACATAAGCAATTTCTTCGCCCGGATGCGAGTGCGCCGGCGCAGTCGAATGAGCGGGGAAGTCCACGCGCACCTGAATTACCTCGGTGCCTGGCACACTATGCTCGTGGCGCAGGACTTCAGTGCGGGTGAGGCCAGCCATCTGCTGGGCACTTGTCAGGCCCGCAACGCCCAGCAGGGCAGCGGCGATCAGTTTGTGAGCGGTCTTCATGGTATCCATCCTTTGAAAAGTTCAATGAATGGATTTATACGCTTGCCCTGCAATTGATGTGTGTCGCAATGTGTATGGCTCGACTCCGTACACAAAATTCTACAAAGCGCTAAAGCGGTTCGCCGAACGTCACCGTGACGCATAGGCCGCGGCCATCGGCGCCTTCGCCGAGCGTGACGTTTGCCCCGTGGTTGTGGGCGATATTGCGGACGATGGAGAGGCCCAGGCCCGCGCCCCAAACGGTATTACCCTCCGGCCGGTAGAAGCGGTCGAACAGGCGCTCGCGGTGTTCCGGCGCGACGCCGGGGCCGTTGTCGCGCACGCGCAGTACCGGCCAGCCTTTTTCCAGCTCTGCGATCACGTCGACGCGTCCGCCGGCCTGTGTATAACGCATGGCGTTGTCCACAAGGTTGTTGAGCAGGACGCGCAAGCCATCCGGATCGGCCTGCACATGCACTGGCGTTGGTGCGACGGCGCCGAGGTCGATGCCGCGGCTGTCGGCAATCGTCGCGTAATCGGATACCACCCCGCGCAGCAGATCGCCCAGCTCCACTTGCTGCAGTTGCGCGGCGCTGTGGCCCGCTTCAAAGCGCGCCATACTGAGCAGCTGCTGCATCAGGTGCGTGCTGCGATCGAGGCGTTCATGCAGCTTGGCCATCGCATGTGCGCGCGCTTCCGGGGTCGACGCACGTTCGGCCAGTTGCAGCTGAAGTTTCAACGCCGTCAGCGGCGAGCGCAGTTCGTGGGCCGCATCAGCCACGAAGGTGCGCTGTGCAGCCAGGGTTTCGTCGAAGCGCTCCAGCAGCACATTCAGCGCCTGCACAACGGGCGCCAGTTCGGCCGGCCAGCCTTCGCGGCTCAAGGGATCGAGTGTGCTGGGCGAACGGTCTTCCACTGCGCGCGCCAGGCGATCCAGTGGCCCCATGGCGCGTCGGATCACGATCAGCACCAGTACCACCAGCACGCCGACGAAGGCGATCAGGGGAAGCCCGGTGCGCAGCACGATATGCGCCGCCATGGCATTGCGAATCGCGATCGGCTGGCTGGCCTGCACATACAGGTTGTGATGCAGCTCGCCGTACACGCGCCACTCTGCGCCCCTCACACTGCGCGTCGAGAAACCGTTCAGGTCGTAGCGCTGGGTGGGCGGATGCGGGCGCGAGGCAAACAGCAGCGTGCCTTTCAGGTCCCATACCTGCAGGATGAATTCCTCTTCGGGATCTTCCGGCGCAGGCAGGGCGGCGTTCGCCGCGAATTCATCCGGCAGTGCGCTGACCAGCTGGCGCAATTGCAGATCGGCCAGCTCGCCGGTTTCGATTTGCAGGGAGCGGTACAGCACAAAGCCGGCGCCGATGGCGGTGACCAGCGTGCCGCACAGCAGGCCAACCAGCAGCTGTTTGCGGATGGTCCTCATTCGGCCGGGCCGACTTTGTAGCCCACACCGCGCACGGTCTGAATCAAGCCCTGGTCGAATTTCTTGCGCAAGTGGTGCACGTAGACGTCGATGGTGTTGCTCTCCACTTCCGCATTCCAGCCGTACAGCTTTTCTTCCAGCTTGCTCTTGCTGACCACGGTGCCCGGTTCGTCGAGCAGTGCGCGCAACACGGCGAATTCACGTGCGGACAAGGTCACCGGCGCGCCGTCAAAAGCCGCTTCGTGCGTGGCAAGGTTCAGCGTCAGACGGCCGTGATTGATGATGGACGACGTGCGCGATACGCGGCGCCGCAGCAGGGCGCGAATGCGCGCCAGCAGCTCATCGAGATCGAATGGCTTGATGAGGTAATCATCGGCGCCCGCATCAAGGCCTTCCACGCGCGCAGCCGTGCTGTCGCGCGCCGTTACCACCAGCACCGGCACATCCATGCCGCGCGTACGCAAACTGCGCAACACATCCATACCCTGCTTGCGGGGCAGGCCGAGATCCAGCAGCACGAGGTCGTAAGCCTGAGTTGACAACGCCAGCTCGGCACTCGCGCCATCGCGCGCCCAGTCCACTGCATAGTTCTCTGCAAGCAGCCCGCCCTCGATACTGTCGCCGATCATCGGATCGTCTTCAACCAGTAACAATCGCACAGTAACCTCTTCTAATTAGGTCCGGCCATTATAGCCAGCAGCCGGTTAACGCAGTCTTAACCAAATGTTTGATACGGTAACACCGTCGCAGATGGAAAACGGAAAGGCTATGCAAATCGATCAACAAGCTGCCCTGCTGAATAAGCCAGTGCAAGCCGCTACGCCTGTTCTTCCTTCAGCCGTTCGCAACTGGCGTACCTGGATGGTGCTGGCCGTTGCCGTGCTGTTGCTGGCCCGCTTCGCGCTGATGATCGCAGCGCCGCTTGCCGATACCACCGAAGCCCGCTACGGCGAACTGGCGCGCCAGACCGCCATGAATGGCTATTGGCTGATGCCGCATATGGATGCGCAAACGCCCTTCTTCGCCAAGCCGCCGTTGTCCACCTGGATCAGCGCTGCGTCGATGAAACTGTTTGGCGTAAATGAATTCGCGGCGCGCCTGCCGGACTTCCTCGCTGCCCTGCCGGCGCTGTGGATCAGTGCACTGTTCGCATCCGCGCTTGGCGTGCGCCAGCGCTGGCTGGTGGTGCCGGTGCTGTTTGCCTCGCCGCTGTTCTTCGTCAGTGCCGGCGCTGTCATGACAGACTCCGCGCAAATGACCATCATCTGGGCGGCGCAATACTGTGCATGGCGCGCGCTCGACACCACGCGCAAGCAAGGCAGCAGCTGGCGCCTGGGTTTCTGGGCCTTGATCGGACTGGGTGCGCTCTCAAAAGGCCTTGCTACCTGGGCACTGATCGGCATGCCAATGATTGTTTACGCCCTGCTGCAGCGCCGCGCCATGCAGATGCTGCGCCAGGTATGGGACTGGGCCGGTGTGGCGCTCGCCTGCGCGATCTTCCTGCCGTGGTATATCGCCGCTGAACGCGCATATCCCGGCTTTGTGAATTACTTCATCGTGGGCGAGCACTTCTCGCGCTTCCTGGTGCCCGGCTGGACGGGCGACCGCTACGGCTTTGCACATCGCCAGCCTTTTGGCGCCATCTGGGTGTTCTGGATTGGCGCTGCCCTGCCATGGATGTATGTCTTTTTCCCACGTGTCACGGCTGTGCTGCGCCGCCGTGTTGCACTGGACCCGCTGAGCTGCTTCCTGTGGTGCGCGACCCTGGTGCCACTTGTGTTCTTCACGTTCAGCCGCAATATCATCTGGACCTATGCGTTGACGGCCTTGCCATCGTTTGCGGTGCTGGTGGCCCAGCATATCGAGAACAGCTCCGCGCAGGCACAGCGCCGCACGGCTGCGGGTCTGTTCATCTTTGCGCTGCTGGTTGCGGTGGCGACGCCGCTGGTCGTCAAGCAGATCGGCCGCAATTCGGATCGCGCGCTGGTGCAGGAATTCTACAAACTGGCCCCAGCTGGAACCATGCTGCAATACGCAGGAAACCCGGCCTTCTCGTCGGCGTTTTACACGCGCGGCAAGTTGCAGCACGTCAGCGGCGTTGGCCAACACAAGGGATATGTGGTTGTCGATAACGGCGATGTACATGGCGCGCAGGTGCTGTTTGCCAACTCGCGCCGCTCACTGGTGGAGGAAAAATGATGCCTACCAGATCAATCTCCCTCAAGCGGGGCTCGCGCCATTCGATTTCGGTCGTGCTGCCCGTATTGAACGAAGCAGAGTCGCTGTCCAAGCTGCTGCCGCAGCTGGCTGACACGCTGGCCCAGACCGATATGGATTGGGAGATCGTGATCGTCAACGATGGCGGTACCGATAATCTCGATGAAGTCGTTGCTGCCTTCGAACGCAACCGCGTGTACAGCAATGTGCAGCTACTGCGGCTGTCCCGCAACTTCGGCAAGGAAGCCGCGCTGACCGCAGGTCTGACCGCGGCGCGTGGCGATGCCGTGATCTGCATGGACGGCGATGGCCAGCATCCCGTGACGATGATCCCTCTGCTGATTTCCTACTGGCGCGAAGGCGACGATATGGTCGTGCCGGTGCCGGAATCGCGCGCCCACGAACCGCGCTGGCTGGCCTGGGCCAAGCGCAGCTTCTACCGCTTCATGCAAAGCGGCGAACGTTTTGAGATTCCGCCAAGTGCCGGCGACTTCCGCCTGATGGACCGCCGTGTGGTGAACGCCCTGCTGCAACTGCCGGAACGCGCGCGCTTCATGAAAGGCCTGTACGCCTGGCTGGGCTTCCGTTCGCGCCTGGTGCCGTTTGAAGTGCAGGAGCGTATGGCGGGCAGCACCAAGTTCCCTCTGCGCCGCCTGGTCGAACTGGCGTCGCTGGGCGTTACCTCCTTCTCGATGAAGCCCTTGCGCTTCGTGTCCGGCGTGGGCGCGCTGATTTCGCTGGGCGCCCTAAGCTACGGTGTGTACATCATGGTGGAGACGCTCATCGTCGGCAATCCGGTTTCCGGCTGGGCGACGCTGGCTTCGGGCATCATGCTGTTGTCCGGCATTCAGCTGCTCTGTCTTGGCGTGATCGCGGAGTACCTGGGCCGCCTGTTTGAAGAAGCCAAGCAACGTCCCTTGTACGTGCTGGATGAATGCACCGACCATAGCCGCCTGGGACAGTCGGAGCCGGTGATGAAAGCCGCCCGTTGAAGAGCATCATTATCAACGCCGACGATGTCGGCATGCACCCGGCCGTCGATGACGGCGTAGCGGCCCTGGTATCGCAAGGCATCGTGACCGCAGCGAGCGTGATGGCGCTGGGCAGTCCCGACCGCAATGCGCTGACTCATATGCGCAAATACGGCGCCAGCCTGGGCCTGCATCTGGACTTCACCAGCGAGATGGCGCACCGTCAGCAGCACAGCAAGCGCACGGTTGCGGCGACGATTGTCGAAGCCTGGGGGGGCCGCCTCGATCCGCTGATCACACGCGAAGCGGTGCGCTATCAGTTTCACCGCTACTGCGACCTCACCGGTGCGCTGCCCGATTTCGTGGACGGTCACGAACATGTGCACCAGTTCCCCGTGATCCGCGATGCCTTGTTCGAAGTGCTGGCGGAAGCGGCGCCGGGTAAGCGTATCTGCATCCGCAATACGTCGCCGATGCGCTGGCGTGGCGGCAAGGCGGCCATCATTGCTGCGCTGGGCGCTTCCGCCGTGCAGCGTCTGGCGCAGCGCGGGGGACATCACTGCAATGCCGATTTCTTCGGCGTGTACGACCTGTCCAGCAATGCCGACTTGCCGAAATACTGGCGTGGCTGGCTCTCATCGCAGAAAGTCTCCGGTGCGCTGGCCATGTGCCACCCGGCATCGGCCGCCCGCAGCCTGGAACCCTTCCGGCTGCGCGAATTCCTCTTCCTCGGCAGCCCGCAATTCATCGATATGCTGGCCGAGTTCAAGGTTCAGCCTAGGCCGTGGTCGCGCGCCTGACCGTGTTCGCACCGTGCACCATCGCCTGCAAGCTCGATTCGAAAAAGTTGTAGGGATAGGGCGCAGTCGTGGCGCTTGCTGCGTCCAGCCGGGCGCGCAGTTCCGCGGGCAGCTCGAATTCGAGCGCGCCCAGATTGTCTTCCAACTGCGCCTGCTTGGTGGCGCCAACCAGCACGGTCGCTACGCCGGGACGGTTCGCCACCCAGTTCACGGCCACCTGCGACATGCTGCGTCCCAGCTCGCGTGACACGTTTTCCAGCTCCGCCACGATGGCGAAATTGCGTTCATTAAAGCGATCGAAGACCGGATTGCCGCTGCCCTGCACAGTCTGCAAGCGACCCTCCCCGAACTGGCCCATATCCGACGGGCGGTATTTGCCGGACAACAGGCCGCTGGACAGCGGGCTCCACGCCATCACGCCCATGCCGTGCTGCATGCCCAGCGTGGTGAACTCGCGCTCGATGCTGCGCTCGATCAGCGAATATTCGAGTTGCAGCGCGGTGGGACGCTCATAGCCGCGCAGTTCGGCCATCGTCTGGGCGCGGCTGGCATACCAGGCCGGCACGTTGGAGAAGCCGATGTGGCGCACCTTGCCCTGGCGGACCAGATCATCCATCGTGCGCATCACTTCTTCGGCGGGCGTGACCATGTCCCAGGCGTGCAGCAAGTACAGATCGATGTAATCGGTGCCCAGACGCTGCAGCGAGCCTTCCACGGCGCGCAGGATGTTCTTGCGGCCATTGCCGCCGGCGTTCGGGTTGGAGGGATCGGCGCTGAAACCGAATTTGGTGGCGATCACCATGCGGTCGCGCAGCCCGCTGTCGCGCACAAATTCGCCCACCCAGCGTTCGGACTCGCCATTGGTGTACATATCGGCCGTGTCGATGATATTGCCGCCAGCCGTGGTGTAAGTGTCGAACATGCGGCGCGCGGTGGCCTTGTCGGCGCCCCAGCCCCAGTCGGTGCCGAAAGTCATGGCGCCCAGTGCCAGGCGGGAAACGCGCAGGCCGGATTGGCCGAGGGTGGTGTAGTCGTTCATGCTGATCTCCGTTGAGTGGATTGTCGATGGAGTCATCTTAGGCGGAGCTATTGCGCGGAAAAAGCGGTATAAAACCAATAACTCTTAAACAAATTCTTCATAATCCATGCGCCTGACCCAGCTGGATGGCCTGCTGGCCTTCGTTACCGTCGCCAAACATCGGGGTTTCACTGCCGCCGGGCAGGAACTGGAGCTGTCACCCGCCGCTTTGAGCCAGGCCGTGCGCGCGCTGGAGGAGCGCATGGGCGTGCGGCTGTTCAACCGCACGACGCGCAGCGTGTCGCTGACGGAAGCGGGCGCCGCCTACTTGGAACGTGTCGGGCCGGCGGTGGCGGATTTGCTGGATGCCAGTGAATCGTTGGCCCACTTCCGCGATCGTCCCTCCGGCCTGCTGCGGCTGAACACAAGCCGCGTGGTTGCCGCCTCGCTGCTGCGCGGCCTGCTGCCTGATTTCCTGGCGGCGCATCCGGAAATTGAAGTCGAGATGCATATCGACGACGGCTTCACCGATATCGTGGCCGAAGGTTTTGATGCCGGTTTCCGGCTCGGCGACAGCGTGGAGAAGGACATGGTTGCCGTGCCCTTCGGTCCGCCGATGCAGGTAGCGGTAGTGGGTTCGCCCGCCTATTTTGCCCGCCGCAAAGCGCCCGCCACCCTGGCCGACCTGCGCGAACACGATTGCATCCGCTTTCGCATTGCCAGTAGCGGCCAGTTTTTCAGATGGGAGTTTGTGGAGCATGGCCAGCCCGTTGAACATTCCGTGCGTGGCCCCTTCGCTTGCAACGATTCGCTGATGATGATGGAGGCGGCGCTCGATGGCCTGGGCCTGGCCTATACCTTCGATATGGCCGTCAGCGAGCACGTCGCCGCAGGCCGCCTGGTGCGCGTGCTGCAGGCTTATTGCCCGAGCTATCCCGGCATTTACATCTACTATCCCGGCCGCCGCCAGTTGCCGCCCAAGCTGCGGCGCTTCATCGATTTCGGCACCGCGCGCTTGCGCCCTAATCCTCGCGCAGAATCCTGATGGCGTCGCGCGCCATCTGGACCGCCAGCTCTTCCTGCGCAATGCCGCCTTTCAGCAGCAGATAGTTGAGGCGGCGCACGCGCGAATCCGTGGCCGAGGCGAAATCGCGTTCCTCGAAGCTGCGGTACAGCGCCAGGCGGGCTTCGTGGATCGCGAGGTGGCGTTCCATCTCGGCCTGTAGACCCGCCGGCCCAACCGCCGCTTCGGCGCGAATGCGCACCATCAGCGCGTCACGCAGAGGGCGGGGATCTTCCGCCTCGGTCACCCAGCGCTTCAGCTCTTCCACGCCGGCCGGCAGGATGCGGTACGCTCGTTTGCGGCCGCGGCCCGTCTCGGCGGGCAGGGACTCGATCCAGCCCGCTTCCTCCAGCCGCGCCAGTTCCCGGTAAATCTGCTGATGCGTCGCCGCCCAGAAATAGCCGATGGACTTGTCGAATCGCCGCGCCAGCTCGGAACCGGAGCCCGCTCGTTCGGACAGGGAAGTCAGCAGCGCGTGAGGCAGGGACATGGCGGGAAACTTTGAAAAAAGAACTACATCTTGCCCCAGCAGCGGTCATCAGACAAGTTTGTCGTCTTTATGCAACCAGTTGCAAAGACAAACGAACGGTCGTATATTTATGCAACCAGTTGCACAAAGAATGCATGACCATTGCATACACAAGGACTCCAATGACCGCCTACCCTCACCTGCTCGCCCCGCTCGACCTGGGCTTCACTACTCTGAAAAACCGCGTCCTGATGGGCTCCATGCACGTCGGCCTGGAAGAAATGCCGAACGGTTTCGAGCGCATGGCCGCCTTTTACGCCGAGCGTGCGCGCGGTGAAGTGGGCCTGATGGTCACTGGCGGCATTTCGCCCAACGAGGCGGGCCGTCCCTGGGGCGCAGGCGCCAAGCTGACCACGGAAAAGGAAGCGGCCAAGCACCGCATCGTG
This sequence comes from Pseudoduganella sp. RAF19, assembly GCF_052114165.1. Classification (NCBI taxonomy): domain Bacteria; kingdom Pseudomonadati; phylum Pseudomonadota; class Betaproteobacteria; order Burkholderiales; family Oxalobacteraceae; genus Pseudoduganella; species Pseudoduganella sp. RAF19. Next base: position 189,369 of record NZ_JBFREF010000009.1, read on the forward strand.
ACCGACGCCGTGCACGAAGCGGGCGGCAAGATCGCCATGCAGATCCTGCACTTCGGCCGCTACGCCTATCACGACAACCTGGTGGCGCCGAGCGCCGTGCAGGCGCCGATCAACCGCTACACGCCGCATGAACTGAGCGCCGAAGAAGTCGAGCAGACCATACAGGACTTCGTGAACTGCGCGGCGCTGGCGCAGTCCGCCGGCTATGACGGCGTCGAGATCATGGGCTCCGAGGGGTATCTGATCAACGAATTCATCGCCGCCCGCACCAATCACCGCGACGACGAATGGGGCGGCAGCTACCAGAACCGCATCCGCTTCCCGGTGGAGATCGTGCGCCGCGTGCGCGAGCGCGTGGGCACCAATTTCATCATCATCTACCGCCTGTCCATGCTGGATCTGGTGGAGGGCGGCTCCACGCTGGACGAAGTGGTGCAGCTGGCGCAGGCCGTTGAGCAAGCCGGCGCGACCATCATCAACACCGGCATCGGCTGGCATGAAGCGCGCATCCCGACTATCGCCACCAAGGTGCCGCGCGCGGGCTACGCCTGGGTGACGAAGCAGCTGATGGGCAAGGTCGGCATCCCGCTGGTTGCCACCAACCGTATCAACACGCCGGAAGTGGCGGAAGGCGTGCTGGCGGAAGGCGCCAGCGATATGGTGTCGATGGCGCGTCCCTTCCTGGCCGACCCTTTCTTCATGCGGAAAGCGCGCGAAGGCCGCGCTGATGAAATCAATACCTGCATCGGCTGCAACCAGGCCTGCCTGGACCACACTTTCGGCGGCAAGCTGACCTCCTGCCTGGTGAATCCGCGCGCCTGCCACGAAACCGAACTGGTGATCGAACCGGCGGAAGCGAAGAAGCGTATCGCCGTGGTCGGCGCCGGTCCTGCGGGTTTGAGCTTTGCCACCACCGCCGCCGAGCGCGGACACGAAGTGGTGCTGTTCGATTCCGCCTCCGAAATCGGTGGCCAGTTCAACGTCGCCAAGAAAGTGCCCGGTAAGGAAGAGTTCTACGAAACCCTGCGCTACTTCCGCCGCCAGATCGAGCTGAAAGGCGTCGAGCTGCGCCTGAACACGCGCGCCAACGTGGACATGCTGGCCAAGGGTGATTTCGATGAAGTCGTGCTGGCCACCGGTGTTACGCCGCGCAAGCCGGACATCGACGGCATCGACCATCCGAAAGCCCTGGGCTACCTGGACGTTCTGCGCGATGGAAAGGCGGTCGGCAAGAGCGTGGCCGTGATCGGCGCCGGCGGCATCGGCTTCGACGTCAGCGAATACCTGACGCATGAAGGCGAGAGCGGCGCCCTGAATCCTGAAAAGTTCTATGCCGAATGGGGCATCGACACCCACTACGCCGAGCGCGGCGGCCTGCGCCAGCCGGACGTGGAAACCCCGCCGCGCAAGGTTTATCTGCTGCAGCGTAAGACCAGCAAAGTAGGCGATGGACTGGGCAAGACCACCGGCTGGATTCACCGCACTGGCCTGAAAGCGCGCCGCGTCGGCATGTTCGCCGGCGTGAACTACGACCGCATCGATGACGCCGGCCTGCACGTGACGGTAGGCGATCAGAAGCAGGTCCTGCCGGTGGATAATGTCATCATCTGTGCGGGCCAGGAGCCGCTGCGCGAGCTGCAGCAAGGCCTGCTGGACGCCGGCTGCCGAGTGCACCTGATCGGCGGCGCCGACGTGGCCGCCGAACTGGATGCGAAACGCGCCATCAACCAAGGCACCCGCCTGGCCGCCGAAATCTGATTTTCAACAGGAGGAGCCATGTCGCACATCGCCAAGCTGCATCCCGCCGCCGCCCGCTCTCTGGATCTGTGGCACACCATGGTCGCGAGCCGCGACCTGGCGCGCCTGCCGGAGATTGTCCATGCGGACGCCGTACTGCGCTCCCCCATGGCCAACACGCCCTATGCGAGCGCGGCGGCCTTGATCATGGTGCTCAGTAACGTGATCCAGGTATTCGAAGACTTCCAGTACCATCGGCAACTGGCCAGCGACGACGGCCTGAACGTGGTGCTTGAGTTCAGCGCCCACATTGGTGACCGCCAGCTCAAGGGCATCGACTTCATCCGCTTCAACGAAGCAGGCCAGATCGTCGACTTCGAAGTGATGGTGCGGCCGATGAGCGGCCTGCAAGCGCTTGGCGCTGCCATGGCCGCCCGTGTCGGCGAGCACCTGCCTGCATTTAAAGCCCGTTGAACACGGGGCGGAAGAAGCTCCGTTCGTAGCTCAGGAAGCAGCGCGTCTCTTCGTAGTAGCGCATGGCGGCTTTGCAGTTCTCATCGTCCGCCGCTTTCTGGCGATAGACTTCGTACTCCGCCAGGCTGGGGAAGGTGAACAGCGCCAAAGCGATATTGCTGTGGCCTTCGGACGGCATGAAATAACCGTGGTGCTGGCCGCCGAAGCGCTCCACCAGCGAAATCCACAGCTTGCCGTAGTGCTCGAACTCCTTCAGTTTGGCGGGATCGAGAACGTAGCGCAAATAGCAGGTAACCATGCAAACTCCTATCGGTTGGTGAGGGTCACGCCGGCTGCGACCAGCAGCCCGCCTGTGACCATGGAAGCCAGCACCTGCTCGCCGAGCATGAGCGCGGCCAGCGTGATGCCGAAAACGGGAACCAGGTTGTTGAATACCGCGGTGCGCGATGGGCCGATGGCTTTCACGCCTTCATACCACCACACGAAGCCGATTACGGTGCCGAACGCGCCCAGGTAAGCGACCGATACCCACACCTTCCAGTCCACCACGCTCCAGTCGATCGAACCGAATTCGCGCGAGGCGCCGATCAGCAGGAAGGCCAGGCCCCACAAGGCGGCGTACGTGGTGGCCGCCAGCGGCGTCAGGCCTTTTAGCGCGTGGCGTCCGACCAGGGTGTAAGCGGCCCAGCTGGAGGCGGCGGTCAGCATGAACAATTCGCCCACGCCCAGCGACTGGCTGATGTCGTGGAAGGCTTGCAGCGGCTCGCCGCGCGTGATGACGATGGATGCGCCGACGAAGGCGACAGCGATGCCGGCCCATTTCAGGCCCGTCAGCCGCTCACGCAGCACGACGGCGGCGGCCAGCGCGGTCACGATGGGGTTCAGCGCTACGAACAGCGCGGAACGGCCGGCAGGCATATGGCTGAGCGCCGTGAAGAAGCAGAAGTTGTAGAGGAAGATGCCGGTCAGGCCGAGGGCCGCCGTGGCGCCCATCTGCTGGCCGGACAGCTTGGGCAGTCCGCCCTCGCGCTTCCAGGCCAGCACCAGCAGCAGTACCGAGGCGATGGCGAATCGAAGCGAGGCGGCCGTCATGGGCGGCAGTGCGTGCGAGGCAATGCGCCCCGCGATAAAAGTGCCACCCCAGATGAAGGTGGTCAGGACAAGCTTGGCGTAAATGGCTTTGGAGTTCATTTTTGCTTGCAGTTGGGATGAGGAGCTTATACATTAATGCTTATCCGTACTCATAGAAAAATGAGGAAAAGCTCATGACCTTCACCCAGCTCGAAATATTCGCCCTGGTCGCGGAACTGCGCGGCTTTACCTCAGCCGCGCTGAGACTGGGCGTCAGCCAGTCGGCTGTGTCGCACGCCATCAAGTCGCTGGAGCAGGAACTCGGCGCGCAGCTCATCACGCGTAACCAGTCGGTAATAGAGGTGACGGAGCTGGGCCAGCGCCTGCTGGTGCGTGCCCGCGAAATCCTGGGACTGGCGGAAGCCATGCGCCAGGAAGTGTCGGCCGCCAGTGGTCTGAATAAAGGCCTGCTGCGCATCGGCTCCTTCGGCCCGACTTCCTCGCTGCGCCTGCTGCCCATCATTCTGGATGTTTACCACCGCCGCTATCCCGGCATCGAAGTGCGCATCGATGAAGGCACGGACGCGGACACGCTGCAGGCGATTCAGGACCGCCGTGTGGATGTCGGCTTCGTCACGCTGCCCGACGATCGTTTCGACACCATCGAACTGATTGAGGACCAGATGATGGCCTTGCTGCCGGTGGCGCATCCGCTGGCGGAGAAAAAATCGGTCACGGTGCGCGAGCTGCTGCCAGTGCCTTTCATCATGCCCGAAGAAAGCTGCGCGGCGCGCGTCGAATCAGCCTTTGCTGCCGAGGGTTTATGCCCGCTGGTGCGCTACCGCATGACGCAAGTGCTGACGGTGCTGGGCATGGTCGAGCGGGAGGCTGGCTTCTCGGGCATCGCCGAGCTGGCGCTGCCACTGGATCTGGCGCGCACCCATCCCGGCGTTGCGGTGCGGCCTTTCGATCCGCCGATCCGCCGCCGCGTGGGACTGGGCTTGCGCAATCTGGCGCAGGCGTCGCCTGCCACCAAGGCTTTCGTCGAGATTGCGCGCGAAGTCTGCCGCTCAGCACAGCGTGAACAGGCTGGCAAACGCGAGGACGGTGCCCGGCTCCAGCATCGCAGCAAAGGCCCAGCCACTGAGTACGCTTAACGCAGCGGCTGTGCATAACAGGACCAGTTGTTCACAGCGGTTCATACGCGCTCCTACGCTGGTTGCAGCCGTGCCACCGCGCGGTCATCGATAGGCCAGTGCAGCGCGGCCGCAGCCAGGCCCACAGCCACGGCTGCGATCCACACCAGCTGGTAGGAATGCGTCGCGTCGAACACCACCCCGCCCAGCCACACGCCGAGGAAGCCACCTAGCTGGTGTCCCACGAAGACGAAGCCGAACAGCGTGGAGATATAGCGCACGCCGAACACCTGGCTTACCAGGCCGTTCGTTAACGGCACGGTGCCCAGCCAGGTCAGGCCCATCACGAAGGAGAACACATAGATGCTCGCTTCACTCAGCGGAGCCGTGATGAAGGCCAGCATCGCCGCGGCGCGGATCAGGTAGAGATAGGCCAGCAGATGCTTGCGGCGATACAGGCTGCCCAGTTGTCCGCACAAATACGTCCCCGCCACATTCGCCAGCGCGACCAGCGCCAGAGCCGCCACGCCGACGTTGGCAGAATAGCCCTTGTCGCGCAAGTAGGCCGGGAAGTGGCCGGCAATGAAGGCGAGCTGAAAACCGCAAGCAAAGAAGCCCGCATTCAGCAGCCAGAAGCCGCGATGCCCCAACGCCTCCCGAATCGCCGCGCCCATCGAGCCAGCATCGCCAGCCGCGAGTCGTCCCCCGTCGCCGCCGGGACGAGCGGCGGCGTCAATGGCCGCGCTATCGTCCAGCGAAAACGCGAGCGGCGCGGCGAGGGCGAGCACGAACGCGACCGCGATGAGCGCGCCCATCCAGCCCACGCTGGCGATCAGCCCCTGCGCTGCCGGCACCATGGCAAACTGTCCAACGCCACCGACCGCTCCCGCCAGCCCCAACGCCCAGCTGCGCCGCGACGGCGAAACGATGCGGTTCAACGCGCCGTACACGGTGCCGAAGGACGTCCCCGCCAGCGCCATCCCGATCAGCAGCCCGCCGGACAAAGCTAGTTCAGTGCTGCTCCCCGCATGCGCCATGAGGTACAAGCCAATCGCATACAGCACGCACCCGCCCAGCAGCACGCACCGCGAGCCGAAACGGTCGGCCAGCATGCCGGTAATCGGCTGCATCAGCCCCCACACCAGATTCTGCAAAGCGATGGCCAACGCAAAATCCTCGCGTCCCCAACCGCGTGCGGAGGTCATCGGCAGCATGAATAAACCCTGCACGTGGCGCATGCCCAGAGCCAGTCCCATGATGATGCCGCCGCACAGCACCGCAGCGAGCGGTGACTTCAAAAATTTCATTGATGCTCTCCCGGAATTCAACTAATCCGAGCATAGCGCCGCGCAGCAAGGCGCCGCGAGCGTTCATTTGGCATGTCATCCATGCGCTGTGTGCATGGATAGGATGCGAAATCAGCGTTGGCACGAGCGCCGCAGTGAGCGCAGAATGAAGGCGTACAAGGAGTGCGTCATGAATATGCTGATGACTTTACAGGCCCGCCAGATGGCATCCCTCTCGCCCGAAGGCACCGTGCGCGTGCGCTGCCTTCGCGGCATTCTGTGGATCGTGGGGCAGCGCGACGGCGAAGACTGTGTGCTGGAAGCCGGCCAAAGCGTGCTGCTGAACGCCCAGCAGCACTACCTGTCCAGCGTGCACCGCAACGACGCGGTGTCGTTCGAACTCAGAACGCAGCAGAACCGCTCAGCGGCCGGCGTGCTGGCGCGCTTTGGGCAGCGCCTGCGCCAGCTCCTGTGAGGTCGACGCCAGCTGCTCCACCAGCCAGTCTCGGAACACGATCACCTCCGCACGCGGCTCGGCTTCGGCCTGAATCAGCCAATAGCTGTAAGCGGGCACGCTGCGGCGGCGTTCGTGCTGAGCCACCAGCCGGCCATCTTTCAGGAGGGGCAGAATCAGCGGCACGCGGCCCAGCGCCACGCCATGCCCTTCCACCGCGGCCTGAATCAGCTGATCGTATTGATTGAACTGCAGCGTCCCTTTCGGCTTGCGCAGTAGCTGCCAGTCTTCCAGCCATTGCGCCCAATGCAGCCAGGGACGGCGCCGGTCATCGAGATCCAGCAGCACCTGGCCAAGCAGCTCGTCATCGCCGGCGAAGGCACTGGCCGCCACTGCCGGACTGGCAACCGGCACCACGTCCTCATGGAACAAGTGAATCGCGTGCTCGGGCGGAGCTGACGTTGGACTGTAGCGAATGGCGAGATCCACGCCCTCCTGCGCCAGATCCATCACGCGATTGCTGGCCGCCACGCGCACATCGATGTCGGGATGCGCCGACAGAAAAGCGCCCAGCCGCGGCAGAATCCACAAGGCCGCTACGCCAACGCTGGCCGAAATCGTCACCGGCCGCGCGCGGCGCTCACCGCGCAGCGACTCTGCCAGCTCACCCAGCCGGTCCATCCATGGCGAAGCAAGCCGGAACAGCTGCTCGCCGGCCGGCGTCAGCGCGATGCTGCGGTTACTGCGCGTGAACAGGCGCGTACCGAGGCGTTCTTCCAGTGCCTGAATCTGGCGGCTGACCGCCGACTGCGTCAGGCACAAATCCTCGGCCGCCGCCGTGATACTCAACCGCCGCGCAGCCGCGACAAAGCCACGCAAGGCATCCAGCGGTGGCAGCGATAAAAGCGGGTGCGGCATGCAATCTCCTCATGGCAGCCGCAGCCCGTGCTACGGCGTTCGCTCATGCGGATGATTGTAGATCATGTGGTGCAGCCATGCCGACGGGCACTTGCTGTGCTCGCCCATTGCGTCGGCGGCCGGCCATCAGCGACAGCTCTACCTGCTGCTTCTCGGCTTTGCTGGTGACACTCTTCAACTCCTTCGACATCTGTTCTGCCTGCAGGGCGTGCAGGTCCAGGCCGATCTGCAGCGCCGAGGTGGCCAGCACTTTCACTTCGTCAGGACGGAAGTTTTGATGATCCCCTTTCCCACCCAATACAACAAAGCCGATCAAGGCGCCGCGATGGGTCATGGGAAGAAGCAGTTCGCCTGGCAGACGCGGCGTGTGATGTTGAGAGTGGATGGGCATTAATAAGGCACGCAAGGCGATAGCTATCGGCTCGTCCTTGTTTATCGAGGTTGGGCATGAACGAATTTTTCCGCGCACGAGTTCAAAGTTCCCATCCGAATTGTTGATCTTGTAAATGGCGCAGTCGCCGTGTCTGGTGAAATGGACCAGTGCGACGCGGAATGCCGTCAGCAAGGCATCGTCCGATGTGAAATGCTCGGCCTTGGCAACGAACTGCTTTAGCCGCAATTCATTGTGATGCCACACGGAGAAAATATATTCTTCAACCAGCTTCTCTACCTTGTGATGCAGATAATGGTAAAGGACAAACAGGCTAAGCAATGCAAGYACGGCGAGGGCGTCGCCCCCGATGCCTTTAACGAATTCCTTGACGTGATCGTGCGCAAATAATTCCCAGCCGCCTAGCAGCAAAATCATCAACAGGCTGGAAAGGCCATACACCACCAAGCGGTTCACGGCGAAATCGAAATTAAAGACGCGATGTTTCAGCGTGGCGTACGAAAGACCAACGTACATGGCGCACTGCCCTCCCAGCGCGATGAATGCGGTTGCGGTGGAGACATCTGCCGGCCAGGGTATCCACACGACGATGCTAGGGATCGCACACAAGAGCGTGGATGCCAGCAGCCATCCGTGACGGTGCCGGAATTCTCCCGTACTTTGACGCAGGCCATCGATCAGACTGATGAGCGTTACGATCAATCCGAACGCTGCGCAAAACAGCAGACCCGGCAAAAGCGATTCGGTCAGGAACTTCATGACGGGATGGGCCGTCAACCCAAAGCTCCAGCAAATTCCTGCAAGCGCAGTGAGTGAAGCAATGGCCAGCAAGACGTACCGCGAGTGATTCAAGGCCGTACGCAAATGAGATTCGTGGTAAGGCTGGTAACCCAGCGCGAAGACGACGCAAAAATACCAGATGAACGGCAGGGCACCGTAGCAGACTGCCTTCTCGGTCATGATGAGCCAGCCCCATGGCCCAAAGCTGGAAGTGATGAAATACAGTGCACCAAATCCCAGAAACATTTGGCTCAACGCCTGGTAGGGCTTGTTTTGCGGGCGCTTCAGCGCGACCAGCACACAACAGCCAATCGACAATGCACTCAGTACGGTGCGACTGAAGACATCCGCCAGCTCATAGCGATTAAAAGGGCGCTTCATTGCAACCAGATGATCCGGCTCCGGCGCCGAGATCCGAATTCCCGCTGATTCGCCTGCCTTGAACTGGCGCCATCTGTCTTCGGGGTTTGTAAAACTGAGCTGCGTCCCTACGGGAAGCGTCGCCTCTGTGTCTGGATCAAGGGACTTCACGCGTAGCTCATTAAAGCCCGGCTTGGTGAAGCTATTGCCGTACTCTTTTTCGAGAATGAAACCAAGCGAACCGTGTCTATTCCAATGAGACAAACCGGTAAGCAGGTCGAACAGGATTAAACTGGACAATATGACGACGAGCGTGCCGATCATCCATTGCCACTGAAGTGTATTTCGCCTTGAGCGTGACATGGCGAGACCTCTTGTTCTTATTACGGGAGATGTCTTTTCGCATCAACCTCCTATGAGTATAGCGATGGAAATAGAGCCCGCTGGAAATCCGGCCGCTTGCATTTTGCTACTGTTGCGTTTGCTGTAGGAGTGCGCCGGTGTCCGCTTGCGTCTCATGTGCACCGGTCGTGAAGGGCCGCGTGTTCTTGCGCCGGCCGGCCATGATTTCCAGTTCGCGGCGGGCTTGTTCGGCTTGCAGCTCCAGCGCGCGCACTTCGTGTTCCAGGGCTTCCACGCGGAGGGCGTGGATATCAAGGCCGATCTGGTGCGCGGCGAAGGCCATCACCTCGATCTCGTCCGGGCGATAGCTCTCCTGCTGCGATTTCGCGGACAACAGAACAAAGCCGTTCAGCGTACCGCGATGGCTCATTGGCAGCACCAGCTCGCCCGGCACGCGGCCCTGGAAAGCGTCGAGCGGTGTGGGCGCCATGTCGGCGCGCAGGGCAACCACCAGCTCGTGGTTGGGATCAACTTCTTCCGGTGCGCTGCCCATGGTGCCATTCATCAGCGCGTAGTGGCCGCTGGCCTGGCGCAGATAGATGGCGCAGCCCGCCTGCGCGGTGAAGCGGTCTATCGCCGTACGGAAGGAGGACAGCAGCGGATCAACTTCCGTAAAGTGTGCTGCCTGCTTTACGTACAGGCGCAGCTTGTGTTCGTTGTCGTGCCACTTGTAGAAAAAGATCTTTTCCACCCAGCGTTCGATGCGTCCGTGCAGCTGGTGGAAGACCAGGTAGACCGTCAGCGCAATGGCCGCATCCATCAGCAGGCTTTTGTGCGCATGTTCTTCGCCTTTGATCAGGGACTTGGACAGGAACTCCAGCAGACCCACAGAGCACAGCAGCAGCACGCTGACCACGCTGTACACCATCGCGCGGTTGACGGCGAAATCGAAATGGAACACGCGGTGCCGCAGCACGGCATAAGCAAAGCCGCAGTACATCAGAATCTGTCCAGTGAGCGCGGCGAACACGGTCAGCCGCAGGCCATAGATGCCGTAGTCCAGATCCGGAATCCAGACCAGGGTGCTCGGCACGGCGCCCACCAGTGAGGACGCCAGCAGCCACACGTGGCGCTGGCGGATCTCGCCGCCGCTTTGCAGCAGGCCTTCGACCATGCTGGTCAGCGAGAACAGCATGCCGCCGCCTGCGCTGAGCAGGAGGAAGAAGCCGAGCAGCGGCGCCTCGTTCCCCAGCGTCCACCATACGCCGTAAGCGGCGCTGCCCAGGCACAGCACGCGGAACACCGGCAACGCACTATTCAGCCAGCGCCGCAGCTTGAGCGGACGGTACGGCTGATAGCCAAGCGAGAAGCGCACACACCAGTACCAGAGCAGCGGCAACAACGCCAATCCGGCCGTCTTCCCTGCCTGGAGCATGAGGCCGGATGGCGCGTAATGGAAAGTCATGAAGAAAACACCCGCAGTGCCGAGGAAGGTCAGTGCCAGTGCGCGGTAGGCTGGCTTGTCGCCTTGCTTGAAGCCGATCATCAGGCAGAACAGCAGCGACACAAAGCAGGCCAGCGTTTTTTCCCAATACTCGAAATACTCCGCAAAGCCGATTGGCGAGGACACTGCCGTCACCTGCAAATGGCGCGGAATCCCGTTGCGGTAAATCGTCAGGCCCACGGACTCATTGACACGGAAGCGGCGCCAGCGATCCAGCGTGTGATCGAAGCGCAGCGTATCGCCAGCTTGTGCGCCCGCCGCTTCCAGCGGAGATTGCGGTTCGAAAGCGATGATGTGCAGATAGTGCGTGCCGGGCGGCGTCGACTGGCGGCTGAACTCCGTGTCCAGCTCCACGCGCAGACTGCCGCGCACGCCCTCCAGCATGAGCGGGCGGATGGCATAGCCCAGGTCGGAGATCACCAGCATAGCCATGCACAGCGCCATGACCGCATTCAGCCACTTCCATGTTGCGGGTGCAATTCGGAACGACATCATGAGTGCCTCTCTCGATGAAAGGTGCTGCGCGGGCGCGCCGCCAATCGACGATTATATGGTTAGAATGCTGTCCATATGACAACCCTCGACGAAAAACTTTTCAAGGATGTAACAGCCTGGACGCGCTGGCTGGAGAAGGAACACGCGAATTGTCCCGGCATCTGGATGCGCATCGCGAAGAAAAGTGCCGGTGAGCCTTCCGTGCAGTATCCGGAAGCCCTGGATGTCGCCTTGTGCTTCGGCTGGATCGATGGCCAGAAGAAGAGTATCGATGAGAACTACTGGCTGCAGAAGTGGACGCCGCGCGCCGCGCGCAGCATCTGGTCCAAAATCAATCGGGAGAAAGTGCAGGCCTTGATCGACAAAGGCCTGATGCGCGAACCCGGCATGCGCGAGATCGAGCGCGCCAAGGCTGACGGCCGCTGGGAGCAAGCCTACGATTCATGGAGCGCCGCCACGGTGCCGGGTGATCTGCAGGCCGCGCTGGACGCCAGCCCGAAAGCGAAGAAGTTCTTCGCCACCTTGAACAGCCATAATCGTTACGCCATCCTGTTCCGCACACACAGTGCCAAGCGCGCCGAAACGCGGGCGAAGCGCATCGCCGAATTCGTCGCCATGCTCGAACGCGGCGAAACGATTTATCCGCAAGCCTGAGCGGGCTTGGCGACCTTCAGATTGTGGTCGCCAGGCCGAAGTAACGCGATTAGCGGCGGTAGCGATCTGCCGGCACTTCGCGCGACAGTTTCGGACCCATTGCCAGGCGCGCGTTGTTCAGGCTTTCCCACTCGGCCGCATCCGGCAGCGACGGGATGGTGATCACTTCACCCAGATCCAGGCCGGCCAGCGCTGCATCCACCAGGTCATCCACCTGCATCACGATACCGGTCGGCAGATGGGTGACCGGCACGCCCGCCTTGTCCCAGAACGGGGTTTCGATCGCGCCTGGCAGCACGGCCTGCACGCGCACGCCCTTGCTGCCCAGTTCATGCTGCAGCGATTGGGTCAGGGCCAGCACGAAGGCCTTGGAGCCGCCGTACACGCCATTCAGTAGTTCCGGCGCCAGCGCCACGATGGAGGCGATATTGATGATGGTGCCGCTGCCTTTCGCGGCAAGGCGCGGCGCCACAGCGCGCGCCAGACGGGTCAGCGCTTTCACGTTCAGGTCGATCATCGCGTCCAGGTGATCGATGGTGGAATCGATCAGCGGGGCGGTGGCGCCCAGGCCCGCGTTATTCACCAGCGTGGTGATATTGGCATCGTCGGCCAGACGGCCCTCGACTTGGGCCAGTTGGGCCGGATTGGCCAGGTCGGCGGCGATGGTTTCGACGGCCACACCGTGCTTGCTGCGCAGCTCCGCAGCAAGCGCATTCAGCTTGTCCGCATTGCGGGCCACCAGAACGAGGTTGAAGCCGCGGCCTGCGAGGCGGTCTGCGTACACTGCGCCGATGCCGGTGGATGCGCCGGTAATGAGGGCGGTTTGCTTGTTTGTCATGACTTGCTCCTGTAAAGATTTGGTTGACATTGGCAGTGTAGAGCCCTAAATTGAGTCCCATTGGACGTATTTCCCTCAAATCGGGTCATCATGAGCAAACGCATCGGTATTCTGGTTTTTCCTCGCTTTCAGGTCCTGGACCTGGTTGTCACGACGATTTTTGAGCTGGCCAATGAACAGGCGGGCAGGCGTCTGTATGAGGTGTCGCTGCTTTCCGAATATGGCGGGAATGTGGTGAGTTCTTCCGGCGTGCCGGTGGCGACGGAGCCGTTTGACCGCCATGATTTCGACACCATCATGGTCGCCGGCGCGATGGAACTGATTCGTTCACCGCAGGCGTTTGTGGACTTCCTGCGCGAAGCGAGCCTGGCATCGCGCCGCGCGGCCAGCATTTGCACCGGGGCGTTCTTCCTCGGCGAGGCGGGCTTGCTGGATGGGCGCCGGGTGACCACGCACTGGGGCAATGCACGCGATCTGCAGCGCATGTACCCCAAGGCGCGCGTGGAGGAGGACCGCATTTTCATCAAGGATGGCAAATTCTGGAGCTCCGCCGGTATGACGGCCTGCATCGATCTGTGCCTGGCGCTGGTGGAGGAGGACCAGGGTGTGGAGATGTCGCGCCAGATCGCGCGCAAGATGGTGGTGTATCACCGCCGCAGCGGCGGACAGTCGCAGTTTTCGGCTTTGCTGGAGCTGGAGCCCAAGTCGGATCGCATCCAGCAGGCTTTAAGCTACGCCAAGCAGAATTTGCGCAAGCCTTTGTCGGTGGACGAATTGGCCGATGCGGCGCATCTGAGCCGGCGCCAGTTCAGCCGCACCTTCCGCATCGAGACGGGACAGTCGCCAGCGCGTGCGATCGAAGTGCTGCGTGTTGAAGCGGCACGCGCGATGATCGAAGCGGGCAACCATTCGATCGAAGTCGTGGCACGCGAAAGCGGCTTCGCCGATCCCGAACGCATGCGCCGCGCCTTCGTCCGCGCCTACGGCCAGCCACCCCAGGCCATCCGCCGCGCCGCCCGCGAAGCCTCCGCCGCCTGACCTATCGCATTCCCACGCTGCGGGTAGCCGCCACTTGCCGCGCCGCTCGGCCCCTCGCCGCACATTGCCTGTCGCGTGCCCGCCACGCTGGTGCGGACCGGCTATGGCGCTTCGACCTTCTCTTCGCGTTCGAGCCATGCGCGGCCCTGGTCGAGGACTTGCTCCAGCTCGCGGCGCACGGCCGCAAACAGCGGCGGTAATGACGCCGTCGCGCCTTCCTTGATGGCCGCTTCCGCTTCAAGCGTCGCCCGCACCAGGCGCTTCGCCCCCAGCACGCCCACCGCGCCGCGCAAGCCGTGGAAGATTTTGCCCGCATCAGCAGCGCGCCCTTCGCGCAAGGCCTGATCCGCATCATCGGCCGGCTGCAAGCCATTCTCCAGCGCGCCGCGCACCATCTTGAACATCACCGCACGGCCCTTGGCATCCTTGCCCATGACTTTCATCAGACTGTCCATGTTGAAAACCGGCTCGTTATCCACAGGCGCCGGCGAGGAAGGCACCGCGCGCAGCACGGGGCGCTCGCGCCGCGGCAGATTGCGCTCGATGACGGCCATCATCTCTTCCACCACCACCGGCTTGGCGATGAAATCGGAAACCCCCGCCTCCTCGCAGCGGTTGCGCTCCGCTGCCAGCACGCCGGCCGTCATCGCAATCACGGGCAGCGACAACTTGAGTTCATCGCGAATCAGGCGCGTCGCACTGAAACCATCCAGCACGGGCATCTGCATATCCATCAGCACAACGTCATAGCGGCTGGCGCTGCTGCGCAGCAGATCGACCGCTTGCTGGCCATCGCCCACCACATCCAGCGTGGCGCCCGCATGTTCGAGAATGCCGCGCGCTACGGCCTGATTCAGCAGATTGTCTTCTACCAAAAGGAAGTGCACGCCCTTCAGGCGGCCGACGATGCCGGCGCCGTTGCCAGCCGGGTCCTCACTGGAACTGGTACTGAGCGCCTGGTGCAGCGCATCGAACAGGCTGGAACTGGTGATTGGCTTGATCAGCACCACGTCCGCCTCCGGTGCACCGGCAATCGCATCGACCTGATCGCGCGCAAAGGCATTCACCATGACCACGATGGGCTGCTTGTGGCCCTCTGCCGCATGGCGTATGGTTTTGGCGGTCGCCAGTCCGTCCATGCCCGGCATATGCCAATCCGCCAGCACGACATCGTAAGGCCGCGGCCCGGACAGGCGTTCGCGGAACATGCGCACGGCCGCGCCGCCGGAATCCACTTCATCCGCATCCCAGCCCCAGGCGCGCAGCAATTGCACGACCATCTCGCGGCTGGTTTTGTTATCGTCCGCCACCAGCACGGACAGCGGCCCAAGCATCGGCTGCCGCCGCGAGTCGCCCTTCTCGCCCAGCACATCGAACCACAGTTCAAACGAGAAGACACTGCCCTTGCCTTCCTCTGTCTTAAGTTCGATCTGCCCGCCCATCATCTCGATCAGGCGCTTGGTGATGGCCAGGCCAAGGCCGGTGCCGCCAAAGCGGCGCGTGATGCTTTCGTCACCCTGCGAGAAAGCGCTGAACAACTGCGTCTGCTGCTGCTCGGTCATGCCGATGCCGGTATCGCGCACTTCAAAGCACTGTAGCACGCGGTTCTCTGCCCGCGCCGTCGTGCGCACGGCCACCACGACCTCGCCCTGCTCGGTGAACTTGATCGCATTGCCTGCCAGGTTCACCAGGATCTGCTGAAGGCGCAGCGCATCGCCATGCAGCAGCGTAGGCACGTCCGGGTTCACCACGATGGCCAGCTCCAGTTCCTTTTCGCCTGCGCTCATGGTCATGGTGGTGGCCAGCGTGCCCATGGTCTCGTCCAGATCGAAGTCGATCGGCGAAATCTCCATGCGCCGTGCTTCGATCTTCGAGAAGTCCAGCACATCGTTCAGGATGCCCAGCAGCGACTGGCCGGAAGTGCGGATCATGTTCAGGTATTTGCGCTGCTGCGTCGTCAACGAGGTATTTCCAAGCAGGTAGGCCATGCCCAGCACCGCATTCATGGGCGTGCGAATTTCGTGGCTCATATTGGCCACGAAGTCGCTCTTGGCGCGATTGGCCGCTTCCGCCTTGTCCCGGGCGCGCTGCAGCTCGTGTTCGGCGGCCAGGCGCTCTTCCATCAATTCGTTGAAGGAGCCGGTCAGCTCGCCGATTTCATCCTGAGTCGTAACGGCAATTGGCGTGAAGCGTTCCGGTTGGCGGCGTAGCGCATGGATGGATTTGCGCAAGCGGCCCAGCGGCTCCATCAGATGCAGGGTGATCCAGCCAATCAGCAGCGCGGCGACGATCGAAGCGGCAAGGCCCCACAAAGCCACCCACCACAACAACCCATCGAAAGGCTCGAACGCTTCCTCCACCGGCAGCGACGCTGCCAGCACCCAGTCCGTCGAACGCAGCATTTTGTAACTGGTGAGTGCCCGCACGCCAAGGCTGTTGACGCTGATGATCGTTCCTTCGAAACCCTGCAACGCGCGCGTGGTGGCAGGATTGGCATTGGTCGGCCGTGGCTTCAGCAGGCGCAGAGGATCGGGATGCAGCACATAGATCGACGGTTGGCTGCGCGTGACAGCGAAGTAGTAGCCCGTACGGCCGACTTTCGCATTGCGCAGGTGGCCGAGGAGATTGTCCTTGAACAGGCGCAGCACACCGATCAGCACGGCTTGCACCTCGCCCTTTTCGTCCAGCACCGGCGCCACCATCTGCACGATGGGCTGGCCGCCCGCGCGGCCCAGCAGAGGCTCCGCGATGAGGGGGCGCTTGGTTTCCATCACCTTCTTGAAATAGGCGCGGTCGCTGGCGCTCACGCCAACGCGGCCCTTGATTTCCGGCGCATCCGCAATGACCTTGCCCTGCGCATCGAGCACCAGCACGTCGTCGAACAGGGCAAGAACAGCACGATCCTGATAATAAGCGCGTAAAGCGGTAGGATCATGAACGATGGACAGCGGCTGGCGGCGCGCCGACATCGCGATGATCTCCAGCAGCATGGTGAGCTTGTCGTCCAGCTCCTCGGCGGTGCGGTTGATCAGGGCAGTTTGCTGGTCGAACAGCACCTTGGTGAAGTCCTCGCGCATGCGCTGGGTCTGCAGCGCTGTCACCAGGGCGATCATCACGAGAGACGTGACGCTGGTGGCGAGAGCGACCTTCACTTTAATCCCGATAGGCTTCATGTTTTCCTTAGGGCTGGGGTGCTGGGAAATTGTCCTATCATTAACAGCCATTAGCAAGTAAATGCCGTGCGAAAAAAATTTCGAACCCCGCGAATCCTTTTGGCCAAAGCGCGCCTCTTAGTAGCTGAGGGACGTCCTCTACCAAGCAAAAGGATTGCAAAATGTTCTACGTTAAAAATGTACCAGGCTGGGAGCGCGTGTTGCGCGTGATCGTGGGCCTCGCCGTTGTGGCCTGGAGCCTGTTGGCGCTGGGCGGCACCTGGGGCGCGATCATCGCCTTGTCTGCGGCAGGCATCGTGGCCTCCGGCCTGTTCGGCTTCTGCCCGGCCTGCGCGCTGGTCGGACGCCGCCTCGACAAGGCAAGGAAGGCGAATGGCGCTCTCTGACCAGCATCAGCCCGTACTGCAAGCCGCACACGGCGGCGATCCGGCTGCCCTGGAACAGCTGATGGCCCTGTGCCAGCCGGATATCCGCCGCTATGCCCAGCGCTCCTGCCTGATCAGCGATGTGGACGACGCCGTGCAGGAGGTGCTGCTGGTACTGTCGCGCAGGCTGTCGTCGCTGCGCGTGCTGGCCGCCTTTTCGGGCTGGCTGTTCAAAGTGGTGCAGCGCGAATGCCATCGCCTGACGCGCGTCACCACCGGCTGGGACCCGTGGGACGATGAACGCGCCGAGCAGTGGCTGGCCGCGCACGACAACGCCGGACTGCGCGTTGAACTGATACGCGCACTGGAATCGCTGCCGCGCGATTACCTGCAGGTGGTTCTCTTGCGCGACTTCGAAGAGATGAGCATGGACGAAATCGCCCAGGAACTGGGAATCACGGTGGCCGCCGCGAAGAGCCGCCTGCATCGCGCACGCGCTATGGCGCGGGAGTATCTGGTCGGGTAACGATGCGCACTTCGCGCTCCGCCGGCCATTGCCACTCGCCTGCCATGCGCCAGTCGCGCCGTTCGCTCTCGATCAGCACCTGCCAGCGCGAGCGTTCCAGCATGGGTAGCGGGATACCAAAGCGGCCGTCCGTGTCCGGACGCACCAGCAGCTGCACATCGCGCTCCGGCTGCGTGGCATGCGCCAGGCGTACCGTGAGCACTTGCTGCGGCAGCAGTGAGGCCGAATTCACTTGCCCGCGCAGCAGGCCTTCCGCCGCGTCGTAACGCAGCGTGGCGCTCAGGCCCAGCGAGGCCGCGGCGCGGTCACGCCGCAAGTCCTGGTTGATGGCCTTGCCCTGCTTGTAGTAGTCGCCGACCACCAGCGCATCCTGATGCGCGAAGGCCAGATAGCTCATATAGCTGCACGCGCCAATTGCGACCGCGGGCCCGGCCATCAGGAACCACGGCCAGCGCTGTTGATACCAATGCATGATGTCCTCCTTAGCGCGGCACAATGAAGACCGCGTTTTCCTTGACCGAAAGCGCTGGATCGTCCGTTGCCGTCAGTTCGAAGCTGATCTTGTGCGATCCGTGATCCGCCGCGCCATGCTTCATGCGCAGGCGCACCGGGACCGCCAGCGTTTCGGTGGCCTTGACCTGCACCACATCTTCCGTCACCACGGCCAGCGAATCGATGCCGGTCGCCCGAATGCGGTAGTTGTGGGCCTGCTCGGAAGTATTCATCACTTGCAAGCGGTAGACGTTCTCGATCATCCCGTCTTCCACCTCGCGGCCCATGGAACCGCGGTCGCGGATCACGTCCACTTTCAACGGGGTGCGCAGCCACAGCGTGGTGAAGACGGCCGTCACGAACAAGGTCAGCGCCGTGGTGTAGATGATTACGCGAGGGCGCAGCAGGCGGGCATGGCCGCCGCCGTGCATGGCGCGGTCGGTGTCGTAGCGTATCAGGCCACGCGGCTGCTCGATCTTGTCCATCACGATGTCGCAGGCGTCGATGCAGGCAGCGCAGCCGATGCATTCGTACTGAAGGCCCTTGCGGATATCGATGCCGGTCGGGCATACCTGGACGCACAGCGAGCAATCGATGCAGCTGCCTGGGGTGTCGCGGCCACGCGGCTCGCCGCGCTTTTCGTCGTAGGTAATGATCAGCGTATCGCGGTCGAACATGGCGCTCTGGAAGCGGGCGTAGGGGCACATGTATTTGCACACCTGCTCGCGCAGCCAGCCGGCGTTGCCGTAGGTGGCCAGGCTGTAGAAGCCGACCCAGAACCATTCCCATGGACCAAAATTCAGCGTCAGCGCTTCATGCGCCAGCGAGCGGATGGGGGTGAAATAGCCGACGAAGGTGAAGCCGGTCCACAGCGCCAGGGCCAGCCAGGCGGCGTGTTTGCCGCCCTTGCGCCAGATCTTGTCAACGTTCCAGGGCGATTTCTTCAAGCGCATCTGCGCGCTGCGCTGGCCTTCGAATTTGCGCTCGATCCACAGGAACATCTCGGTGTACACCGTCTGCGGGCAGGAGTAGCCACACCAGACGCGTCCCGCCACTGCCGTAACGAGGAACAAACCCCAGGCGCAGGCGATCAGCAAGGCGGCCAGGTAGATGAAGTCCTGTGGCCACAGAACCAGGCCGAAGATATAGAACTTGCGCGTGGCCAGATCGAAGAGCAAGGCCTGCCGGCCGTTCCACGTCAACCACGCAAAGCCGTAGAACACCAGCTGCGTCAGCCACAGGCAGAGCCAGCGCAGCGAGGTATAGCGGCCCTTGATTTCGCGCGGGTAGATGTCCTCCCGCGCGGCGTACATCTTGATGACTTTTGGTTCGGGGGCATTCATTTCGCTGCGACTGCCGGGGGATTCGACAAGCTCCATACATAAGCGGCCAGCACATGCACCTTGCCTTCGCCGAGGAAGTCGCCGAAGGCGGGCATTGTGTTGTCACGGCCTTTGTTGATGGTTTCCATAATGGTTTCGACACTGCCTCCATACAGCCAGATCTTGTCGTTCAGCCGCGGTGCGCCGAGTGCCTGATTGCCGGCGCCACCGGCGCCGTGGCAAGCCATGCAGGCGCCGAACTTGTCTTTGCCGAAGGCGGTCTTGATCGGATCGGAAGTGCTGCCGGAAAGGCTCAGCACATAATGCGCGACGTTTTCCACATCCTTGTCCGATCCGACAGCAGCCGCCATCGATGGCATCACGCCGTGGCGGCCCTTCATGATGGTTTCCTTGATGGTTTCAGGTGCGCCGCCGTGCAGCCAGTCCTTGTCGGTCAGGTTGGGGAAACCCTTGCTGCCGCGCGCATCGGAGCCGTGGCACTGCGCGCAGTAAGTCAGGAACAAACGCTCGCCCATGGCGTGCGCTTGCGGATCGGCTGCGACAGCACGCAGGTCCTGCTTCTGGAAATTGGCGAACAGCGGGCCGTATTGCGCGTCGGCCTTTGCCAGTTCGTCCTTGTACTGCGCAGTGGATTTCCAGCCCAGCGTACCGGCGTAGCTGCCCAGGCCCGGATACAGCACCAGGTAGCCGATGGCGAACACGATGGTCAGACAGAACAGCCACATCCACCAGCGCGGCATCGGCGTATTCAGTTCGGTCAGGTCTTCGTCCCAGATATGGCCGGTGGTGCCGACATGGCCGTCCACCGATTTGAGCGCGCTGACCTTGTGCGTGGACTGGCTCCACAGCAGCACGGCGCAGCCCACGATGCCCAGGATAGTGAGCACGGCCACATAGATATTCCAGAAATCGCTGGTGAAATCAGCCATGGTCCTTCTCCTCGTCCGCGAAAGGCAGATTGGCGGCCTGGGCGAAGTCGGCCTGGTTGCGGCGCGCGCATGCCCACCACAAGATGCCAACGAAGGTCGCGAAGGATACGACCGTCATGACGCTGCTGGCGGTGCTGAAAATTGCTTCCATCTCAGTTCCTCGATTTGATCAGTGTGCCCAGGCCTTGCAGGTAGGCGATCAGGGCGTCTTCTTCTGTTTTGTTGGCCAGCTGCGCGGGAGCGGCGGCGATGTCCGCATCCGTGTAGGGATCGCCCAGGCGCTTCAGAGCCTTCATTTTCGGCACCACGTCTTCGGGAGCCAGCTTGGTCTGCGACAGCCACGGATAGGCCGGCATATTCGATTCCGGCACCACATCACGCGGATTGTTCAGGTGCGTCTTGTGCCATTCGTCGCTGTAGCGACCACCCACGCGCGCCAGGTCCGGGCCGGTGCGCTTGGAACCCCACTGGAACGGGCGGTCGTACACGAACTCGCCCGCTACCGAATAGTGGCCGTAACGTTCGGTCTCGGCGCGGAAGGGGCGGATCATCTGCGAGTGGCAGTTGTAGCAGCCTTCACGCACATAGATGTCGCGGCCCGTCAGGCGCAGCGCGGAGTAGGGCTTCAGGCCAGCCACCGGCTCGGTGGTCGATTTCTGGAAGAACAGCGGAATGATCTCCACCGCGCCGCCAACCGATACCACCAGCGTGACCAGCACGATCAGCAACCAGGGGTTCTTCTCAATCCATTCATGCGAAAACTTCATGCTCTTGCTCCTTTATGCCGCCAGGCTCATGTCAGGGATACGGGCCGTAGCGGTCTTGTTTCCGCGCAGGGTCATCCAGCTGTTGTAAGCCATGATGCACATGCCGGAGAGGTACAGCACGCCGCCCAGGAAACGCACCACGTAGTAGGGATAAGTGGCCTTCACGCCTTCCACGAAGGCATAGGTCAGGGTGCCGTCCGGATTCACTGCGCGCCACATCAGGCCTTGCATCACACCGGCAATCCACATTGCGGCGATGTACAGCACGATGCCGATGGTGGCGACCCAGAAGTGCACGTCGATCAGCTTCACGCTGTACATCCTGGTCTGTCCGGCAAGGCGCGGAATCAGGTAGTAGATCGAGCCCATGGTGATGAAGCCCACCCAGCCCAGCGCGCCGCCGTGCACGTGGGCGATGCCCCAGTCGGTGTAGTGCGACAGCGCGTTGATGGTTTTGATCGACATCATTGGCCCTTCGAAGGTGGCGATACCGTAGAAGGACAGCGAAACGATCATGAACTTCAGGATCGGGTCGGAGCGCAGCTTGTGCCATGCGCCGGACAGGGTCATGATGCCGTTGATCATGCCGCCCCAGCTCGGCGCCAGCAGGATCAGGGAGAACACCATGCCGAGCGACTGGGTCCAGTCAGGCAGCGCGGTGTAGTGCAGGTGGTGCGGGCCGGCCCACATGTAAGTGAAGATCAGCGCCCAGAAGTGCACGATCGACAGGCGGTACGAATACACAGGGCGTTCGGCCTGTTTCGGAATGAAGTAGTACACCATGCCCAGATAGCCTGCGGTCAGGATGAAGCCCACCGCATTGTGGCCATACCACCACTGGATCATCGCGTCCTGCACGCCGCTGTATATCGAGTAGGACTTGGTCAGCGTTGCCGGCATGCTCATGCCGTTCACCACGTGCAGGATGGTCACGGCGAGGATGTAGCCGCCGAAGAACCAGTTCGCAACGTAGATGTGCTTGACCTTGCGCTTGATGATGGTGCCGAAGAAGACCGTGGCGTAGGCCACCCACACCAGGGCGATCAGGATGGTGATCGGCCATTCCAGTTCAGCGTATTCCTTGCCGCGGGTGAGGCCCATCGGCAGCGTCACGACCGCGCTCAGGATCACCGCTTGCCAGCCCCAGAAGGTGAAGGCGGCCAGCTTGTCCGAGAACAGGCGCACCTGGCAGGTACGCTGCACGACGTAGTAGGACGTCGCAAACAGGCCGCTGATGCCGAAAGCGAAAATCACGGCATTGGTATGCAACGGACGCAGGCGGCCATAAGTCAGCCACGGTATGTCCAGATTGAGTTCGGGCCAGGCCAGCTGGGCGGCGATGATCACGCCAACCAGCATGCCGACGATGCCCCACACTACCGTTGCGATCGCGAACTGCTTCACGATCTTGTAGTTGTATTGATCCACTTTGAGGTTCCCCCGGAAGCACTTTGATGAGATATGTCAAAGGGTAGCGAGAGAGGCGGCCAATTTCCTTGACCTGGATCAAGATTGCCCAAGTGGGCTTGGATCAGGCATCGTCGTCTTGCAGAATGCGCAATGCAGGGCCGGACAGATCGTCGAACTGGCCGTCATCGGACGCGACGAAAAATAGCCACAGCGCGCCGAAGACCAGCAGCACGCTGAGGGGAATCAAAAGGTAGAGGGCTTCCATGATGTGCTCCTGCGCAGGCGTAGCGCATTGATGATGACGATGGCGGAGCTGACGGCCATGCCCACGCCGGATAGCCAGGGATTCAGCATTCCCAGGGCCGCTGCCGGGATTGCAATGATGTTGTAGAGCGTAGCCCAGGCGAGGTTTTGCCGGATCACGCGCATTGTCTTTGTTGCCATGTCCGCCGTTTGCGCGAGGAGGCCGATGTTCGAGTTAAGCAGCACGCAGTCGGCATGGGCTTGCGCCAGCGCGGCGCCGCTGCCCATGGCGAAGGAAACATCAGCCGCGCTCAACACTGCCGCGTCGTTGATGCCATCGCCGACCATGGCGACGACCGCACCTTTAGCTTGCAGCGCCTGCACAAATTCGAGCTTCTGCCCCGGCAGGTAGCCGCCGTGGCCTTGCAGCAGCCAAAGCTGCCGCGCGACCGCATCTGCCAGCGCGGGCTCGTCGCCACTTAGCAGAATGACCTTTTTGCCGCGCGCGCGGAAGGCATCGACCACGTCCTTCGCTTGCGGCCGCAGCGCATCAGCAATAATGAACCGCGCAAGCCAGCGCCCTTCAGCAGCCAGCCAGACGCTCGTGCCGCTCCCCGGTCCATCACCCGCCATGCTTGCCGCAACACTTGCGTCTTCGACGGACACGGCGCTGCCGCGCGCCGCCACGCTCCGCATCGCCGCGCCCGCGAGCCCGTCAGCGTCGGACAAGCCGGCAATAGCGGCTACGAAATTGCCGCTGCCGATGCGGTAGCGCCGTCCATCGACGATCGCCTCCAGCCCCTCGCCCGGCAGCTCGCGCAGCCCGCTGACTATCATGGCCGTGGAAGCCGAAGCCGAAGCCGAAGCCGAAGCCGACGCCGACGCCGACACCGTACCCCGTGCAGCCTCCGGCGCGGCGCGATGCGCGGCACTTTGGCCGGTCGCCGCCCTATTTGCGGCTGGCTGTGTCGCTGGTGGCACGCCGTTGCGGCGTGCGTTGCCGGCAGCGAGGATCGCGCGGGCGATGGGATGGGCGCTGCCGGATTCCAGCGCCATTGCGATGCGCAGGCAGTCGTCCACGCTGACGCCCGGCGCAGGCTCAATGCGTTGCACAGCTGGACGCCCTTCAGTCAGCGTCCCGGTTTTGTCAAACACGACATGGGTCGCGCGATGCAGTGTCTCCAGCACGTGCGGACGCACGATCAGCACCCCCACGCCCAGCAATCGGTCGGTGGCCGCAGCCAGCGCGGAAGGCGTCGCCAGTGACAGCGCGCAGGGACAGGACACTACCAGCACCGCAATCGCCACCGGCCACGCGCGTGCTGCGTCATGCCACCACCAGAACGCAAAACTCGCCAGCGCAAACAGCAGCAGCGCTGACACGAACCAGGAAGCCGCGCGATCCGCCCACTGCGCAATGGCAGGCTTTGCGCTACCCGCCTGCTCGATCAGTTTGAGCAGCCCGGACAAGGTGCTCTCCCGCGCGGGACGCAGCACACGTAGCACGACAGGATTGCCCGCATTGACTGCACCACCGGGAATTTCCTCGCCCTCGCGCTTAGGCTGTGGCGCACTCTCGCCAGTCAGCAACGCCAAGTCGACTGAGGTCGCGCCTTCGACCAGCACACAGTCAGCCGGAATCGCCTCGCCTGCCCTGGCGAGCACGAAATCGCCGGCGTCCAGTGCGCCGGCAGGCACCACGCTGCATTCACGCGATGCGGGCCACTCGGCGAGACGCGACGCTGATTCGGGCAGGCCGTGCTGCATGCGCTCCAGCGCCACCGCTGCTTTGCGCCGCGCGAAAAGCTCCAGATAGCGGCTGCACAGCAGCAGGAAAATGAACATCGTGACCGAGTCGTAATACACCTCGCCCGTACCGCGCAATGTCGACACCGCACTGCCGATGAACGCGGCCAGAATGCCCAGCGCCACCGGCACGTCCATGCCCAGCACCCGCGCGCGCAAGCTGGCCAGCGCACCACGCAGGAAAGGTTGCGCCGAATAGACGATCGCAGGCAAAGTCAGAAGCAGGCTGGCCCAGCGCATCAGGCCCGCCATATCGGCATCCAGCGTGCCGTCCTGCGCCATATATTCTGGCGCCACGTACATCATCACCTGCATCATCGACAGCCCGGCCACGAACAGCTGCCGGCCTAATGTTTTGCTGGCCTTCTGTAACTGTGCGCTGTGGCGCGCGGCATCGTAGGGGTAGGCGCTGTAGCCGATGCTGCGCACTGCCTGCAGGATCTCGGCAGCGCTAGCCTTATCCTTATGCCAGCGCACGAACAGCCGCTCGGTCGCGACATTCAGGCTGGCCTGCTCCACGCCGTTCAGCTGGCGCAAGCGATGCTCGATCAGCCATACGCAAGCCGCGCAGCGAATGCCATCGACCAGTAGCGTCGCCTCGCAGGCATCACCATCGGACACGATGCGCGGATCATCATTGAACAGCTTCAGTTCCGGCGGCACATCGGCTTCGCCGGCGGCGGAAGCATAGCCGGTGCGTTCACGGTAATAGCTTGTCTGGCCGATATCGACAATCGTCTGCGCCACCGCCGCGCAGCCAGGGCAGCACATGGATTGCGCCGTGCCGTCGATCGTCACACGCCAGCTGGATGCGGCAGGAACAGGCAGGCCGCAGTGGAAACAATCACTCAGCTCAGGCATAAGGCATCAATCCAGCCATGCTGCACGCCGGTCGCGGCGCGCGCGAGGCCGAGCAAGGCAAAGCCCAGCACCAGCAGACCGCCCAGCACGCGCACCTGGCGGCGGCGCAGCCAATCGCGCAGGCGCGCGCCCAGCAATCCCATGGCCAGCAACATGGGCAGCGTGCCGAGGCCAAACGCCGCCATCACGGCGGCGCCATTCAACGCTGAACCTCCCAGTATTGCCGTCAGCAGCACACTGTACACCATGCCGCACGGGACCCAGCCCCAGGCTGCACCCAGCGCAAGCGCCTTTGGCAGCGTGTCCATTGGCACCAGCGGACGCAGGGCGGGCTGAATGTGCCGCCACAACACACCACCGGCAGCTTCGACACGCGCGAGGCCATGCCAGGCATCCATCAGGTAAAGGCCCAGCAAGGCTAACATCAGATTCATCATCCAGTAGGCGGCGGTCTGCCAGGCAGCCAGGTGGGCGAGCGCCGCCGCGCCATTTGCAAGTCCACCTGCCAGTGCGCCAGCCAGCGCATAGCTGGCGATGCGCCCCGTGTTGTAGGCCAGTACGCGTGGCAGGCCGCGCGCGGCGCCGGCGGGCGTGATGGGAATGACGCGGCCCGGCGCCATACTGAAAGCGCTGACGATCCCGCCGCACATGCCCGCGCAGTGCACGCTGCCCGCGAGCCCGACGACGAAGACCGGCAACAGGTTCATATCGTTCTCGAAAAGCGCAACGGCTGCTGCGTGGCACGGTTCAGGTGGCGGTCGAACACCATGCAGATATTGCGGATCAGCAGACGGCCCTTCGGCGTAACGGAAATCCAGTCATCTTCGATGGTCAGCAAACCATCTTCGGCGAACTCGTTCAGGCGCTCCAGCTCCTGGGCGAAATACTGCTTGAAGCGGATCGGATACGCCACTTCCAGTGCCGACATCGACAGTTCGAAATTACACATCAGCATCTGAATCACCAGGCGGCGCAGCAGATCGTCCGTATCCAGCGCATAGCCGCGCGAGATCGGCAGGCGGCCGGAATCCAGGCGCGCGTAGTATTCGTCCAGCGTTTTCTCGTTCTGGCTGTAGGTGCCGTTGACCGAGCTGATGGCCGACACGCCCAGCGCCACCAGGTCCGTTTCCGCATGGGTCGAATAACCCTGGAAATTCCGGTGCAGTCGGCCCTGGCGCTGTGCCACGGACAGGTCATCGTTCGGTTTGGCGAAATGGTCCATGCCGATGTAGATGTAACCGGCGTCAGTCAGGCGCTGGATGGCCAGCGCCAGCATTTCCAGCTTCGCTTCCGGCGATGGCAGCTCATTGTCCGCGATACGGCGCTGAGGCTTGAACAGATGCGGCATGTGCGCATAGTTGTACAACGCGATGCGGTCCGGATCAGCGGCGACCACCTGCGCCAGTGTGCGTTCCATCGATTCCATGCCTTGCTTCGGCAGGCCGTAGATCAGATCAATGCTGATGGAGCGGAAACCTGCGTCGCGCGCGGCCTGCATCACCGCCAGCGTCTCTTCCGCGGGCTGGATACGGTTGACGGCCTTCTGCACCTCCGGATCGAAGTCCTGCACGCCGAGGCTGACGCGGTTGAAGCCTTGCGCGCGCAGCGAGAACACGCGCTCGCGGTCCACGGTACGCGGGTCGATTTCGATCGAGTATTCGCCTTCTTCATCCGGCGCAAAATCGAAGCACTCGCGCAGGTGCGCCATCAGCTCGGACATCTGCTCGTCGCTGAAATAGGTTGGCGTGCCGCCGCCGAAGTGCAACTGTTCGACGCGCTTCATGCCGTCGAACAGTTTGGCCTGCATTTCCGCTTCCTGCTTCAGGTAGTCCAGGTAGATCGCGGCTTTGCGGCGGTCTTTGGTCACGATCTTGTTGCAGGCGCAGTAGTAGCACACGGTGTCGCAGAACGGCACGTGCACATACAGCGACAGCGGACCGCGTCCGCCACGCAGGCGGCGCTCCGCCAGCGCTTCGAGGAAATTCCCGTAGCCGAAGTCCGCGTTGAAGCGGTCAGCCGTTGGATAAGAGGTGTAGCGCGGGCCGGAAATGCTTAGCTTGCTGATCAGGTCTGCATCGAATTGGACGTTCATGATTCTGTGCCGGTGGATATCAGGCGGAGGCCAGCTGCAGCACGGCCGGGCGTTTGCCGGCGCGCGAGCGGCTTGCTTTGCCGAACTTGAACAGGCTGACGGCTTGCGTCAGACCGAAAGCCTCTTCCGCCAGGCTGCTCGCTGCTGCGGCGGCTTCTTCGACCAGCGCAGCGTTTTGCTGTGTGACCTGGTCCATGTGGGCGATGGCTTGGTTGACCTGGTCCACGCCGATGCTTTGCTCGCGGGACGCGGTCGAGATTTCCTGCATGATTTCGGTGACACGCTTCACCGATGACACCACCTGCTCCATCGTCGTGCCGGCCCGCTGCGCGCGCTCCATGCCGTCGCTCACTTTGCCGACCGAGACTTCGATCAGCTGCTTGATGTCCTTGGCCGCGGCGGAGGAGCGCTGCGCCAGATGCCGCACTTCGCCTGCCACGACAGCGAAGCCGCGTCCCTGTTCGCCGGCCCGTGCTGCTTCGACGGCGGCATTCAGGGCCAGGATGTTGGTCTGGAAGGCGATGCCTTCGATCAGGGCGATGATGTCCACGATGCGCCGGGATGAGCTGTTGATTTCGTCCATGGTGGCGATGACGTCGGCCACGATGGTGCCGCCCTGTACTGCCACATCGGAGGCGGCCAGCGCCAGCATATTGGCCTGCTGCGAATTGTCCGCATTGGCTTTGACGGTGGACGAGAACTGCTCGATGCTTGATGCAGTCTCTTCCAGGCTGGCTGCCTGCGATTCGGTGCGGCCGGACAGGTCCTGGTTGCCGACGGCGATCTGGCGCGTGGCCACCGCCATGGTTTCCACGTTCACACGCACGTCGCGGATGGTGGCGATCAGATTGCTGTTCATTTGCTGCAGGGCGCGCAGCAGCTGGCCCACTTCGTCCGAGCTGTCGCTCTCGAAGGTGCCGGACAGGTCGCCCGCCGCGATCTGGCGGGCGCCATCCAGGGCGCGGCTCAATGGCTGCAGCATGCCGGCGCGCAGCGTATGCCACAGGAAGACATTGACCAGCAGGCCGATCGCCGTAGCGCCAAAGATGCCGAAGCGGACTGCCTCGCCGCCATCGCCGAACAGACTCGCGATGCACACGGCGGCCAGCAGCACGTTCGTCACGCTGGTGCAGGCCCAGATGCGCATGGCCAGCGAGACGTGGCTCAGACGCGCCAACCAACCGCCGACACCACGATGGATGACGTGGCCATGCCTGATCGTGATGCTCTGCGTGCCGTGTTCGCGGATTTCGCGGTAGGCTGCTTCAGCGGCGGCGACCTGCGAGCGCTCGGCCTTGGTGCGGACGGACATGTAACCGATGGTGCGGCCGTTCTCGCGGATCGGCGTGATATTGGCGCGCACCCAGTAGTAGCCGCCGTTCTTGCAGCGGTTCTTGACGATGCCGGTCCACGGCAGTCCGGCCTTAATGGAAGCCCACAGGTCTGTAAACGCTTCTTTCGGCATGTCCGGGTGGCGGACGATATTCTGTGGCGAGCCAATCAGCTCTTCGGACGTGAAGCCGCTGACTTGCTCGAAATAGGGATTGATGTAGGTGATGTTCCCGTCCAAGTCAGTTTTCGAGACGATGGCTTGATCCTCGTCCAGCTCAACTTCCTGATTCGTTACCGGTAAATTAACTCGCATGGCGCACTCCTGAGTTCACAGGAGTGCAGTCTAGGGATTTGGGGCCAAAAAATAATTGATCTGGGTCAAGTTTGGCCCAGAGCCGCGATATCCCGAACATTCTTCTGCACGGCTACCGCAGCGAACAGGCTTAGCACATAGGACATGCCGTAAAACCCCTTTTCCCTCGGCGCCATCCCGGCATTCCACAGCCCGGCGAGACAGGCGGCAATGTCGATCAGGTGCGCGGATTAGCCCTGGCGTTTGAGGCTGCGCAAGAGGCGGCTGCTGAGGGTGACGGCGGCGAGGACGAGGGCGCCGGCGACGACGCCGATGATGGCTTCCAGCGCGACGGACGCCAGGAAGGCGAGCACGGGGCCGATGCCGCCGACGCCACCTGCGGCTTCCGCTGCGTGCTCGGCGGCGTGGTGCAGCGCGGGAATGCCGTGGGAAAGAATGCTGCCGCCGACCGTGAACATGGCCAGCGTGCCGGCCACCGACAGGAATTTCATCAGCTTCGGCGCCGCCGCCAGCAGGAACCCGCCCAACTTGTGCACCGCGGCGCTGGCGCCCTTCAGGCGGCACAGGTACAGGCCTGCGTCGTCCATCTTCACGATACCCGCCACGATGCCATACACGCCGATGGTCATGATCACGGCCACGCCAGCCAGCACGGCCACCTGCTGGCCGAATGGCGCGCTGGCCACCGTGCCGAGGGCAATCACAATAATCTCCGCCGACAGAATGAAATCGGTGCGGATGGCGCCCTTGATTTTGTCCTTCTCAAGCGCCACCAGGTCGACTGTTTCATCGGCCACGGCGGCCGTCAGCTCGGCGTGATGCTGTTCGTCTTCCGCTTCGCTATGCAGGAATTTGTGTGCCAGCTTTTCGAAGCCTTCAAAGCACAGGTAGGCGCCGCCCAGCATCAGCAGCGGCGTAATCGCCCAGGGAGCAAAGGCGCTGATGGCCAGCGCCGCGGGAACCAGAATGGCCTTGTTCTTCAGCGAACCCACGCCCACCGCCATCACCACGGGCAACTCGCGATCGGCGCGCACGCCGGCTACCTGCTCGGCGTTCAGCGCCAGATCGTCGCCCAGTACACCTGCGGTCTTTTTGGCCGCGAGTTTGCTCATGGCGGCCACGTCGTCCAGGATGGTGGCGATATCGTCGATCAAGGCGAGCAGGCTGCTACCGGCCATTAGCAAACTCCTAAGAATGAAATCCCGACAATCTAACACGAGCGGTGAGGCAAGCTACAATGGAATTTTTGCCTGTCGGGAATTGCCATGAGCTTCGCCACCTGGATCACCTTTGTCATCGCCGCCGCCATCATTGCTGTGTCGCCGGGTTCCGGCGCGGTGCTGTCGATGTCGCATGGATTGTCCTATGGCGTGAAAAAGACCAGCGCCACCATTCTCGGCCTGCAAATAGGCCTGCTGCTGGTGCTGGCGATTGCCGGCGCGGGCGTCGGCTCGCTGCTGCTGGCATCGGAAGTGGCATTCAATGTGGTGAAGACGATTGGCGCGATCTACCTGATCTGGCTTGGCCTGTGCCAGTGGCGCGCCAAGGTGCAGATCGGCGACCGTGCGGGGGTGACCGTGCAATCGGTGCTGCCGTCCTTCCGCAAGCGTGTGCTGACTGGTTTTCTGACGAATGCTACCAACCCTAAAGGCATCATTTTCATGGTGGCCGTGCTGCCGCAGTTCATTTCCCAGAGCGCGCCCCTGCTGCCGCAACTGGGCATCCTGGCCGTGACCATGTGCGTTATCGACCTGACGGTGATGCATAGCTATGCTTTCCTGGCATCGTCGATGCAGCGTTTCTTCCGCGACGCCAGCGCGCTGAAAAAGCA
Organism: Pseudoduganella sp. RAF19; assembly: GCF_052114165.1. NCBI lineage: Bacteria > Pseudomonadati > Pseudomonadota > Betaproteobacteria > Burkholderiales > Oxalobacteraceae > Pseudoduganella > Pseudoduganella sp. RAF19. Next base: position 220,330 of record NZ_JBFREF010000009.1, read on the forward strand.
GAATCGCGTGTTTGGCGGTTTGCTGATGCTGATCGGCTCCGCCCTGTTCTTCGTCAAACGCGGCGGGGCGCACGCTTAAACCAAAGGCGTAACCCAGGTGGCTGCCACGCCGTGGCAGCCACCCGCCTCACGCCTTGGGTTTTCTTCGCTCCGGGTCCTTTGCAAACATTTGTAACGGACGTCGTCGAGTTACGTTTTCAAGCGTTAAATGAAAACAAAAACACTATCGGAGTGGAGACATGAAGCGCAAGATTGTGCATTTCCTGCTACTGGCGGCGCTGGTGGCAGTGTCGTCGCTGGCTTTGGCCGATCCGCCTACGCGCGTGGGACGCATGTCCGTGGTCGAAGGCCAGGTCACCCTGGACGCCAACGGCGACGAGCAAACCGGCAACCTGTTGAACTGGCCGGTCACCACGGGCAACCATGTCACCACCGCCCCAGGCGCGCGCGCGGAGTTCCGCATCGGCTCCTCGGCCGTGCGCGTGGACGGCGATTCCGACGTTGAAATCATCGCGCTGGACGAAGAGAGCATGCGTCTGCGCCTGAACTACGGCACGGCCAGTGTGCGCATTCGCGATGGCCAGGATCTGGGCGGCTTCGACCTGACCACGCCGCAAGCGCGCGTCGTCATGACCCAGCCCGGCACGGTGCGTGTCGATACCGAACGCGCGCCGGATACCACCGTAGTCTCCGTGCTGGCGGGCGCAGCGCAAGTGCAGTCGGGTAACGAAATGGTCACCGGCGGCAGCGGCAAGCGCATCGAAGTGCGCGGCGACGAGTTTTACACCAGCCTGGCGGTGCGCGACCGCTTCGACGACTGGGTGCAGACACGCGACCGCCGCGAGGAAGGCTTGCCTGCCACCCGCTACATTCCCACCGACGTCACCGGCTACGAAGAGTTGGACCAGTACGGCAGCTGGGCCGATAACAACGAATATGGCGCTCTGTGGACCCCACGCCTGGTGCCGGTGGGCTGGGCGCCATATCGCGATGGCCGCTGGGTGTGGGTTGATCCCTGGGGCTGGACCTGGGTCGATAACTCGCCCTGGGGTTATGCACCTTTCCACTACGGCCGCTGGGTCGTGGTGAATAACCGCTGGTGCTGGGCACCGGGCCGCTGGCAGGGCCGTCCTGTGTGGGCGCCGGCGCTGGTGGGCTGGGTTGGCGGTGCCAATTGGAGCGTGACTTTCGGTAGCCGCTCGGGTCCGGGCGTGGGCTGGTATCCGCTGACGCCGCGCGACCACTTCGTACCGTCTTACCGCGTGACCACCGTGTATGAAAACCGTGTGGCCTGGCGCCACCGCAGCGATGACCGCTGGCAGGAGCGCTGGGTCGACCGCAACCACGATGGACGCCGCGATGGTGTGACCGTGCTGCCGCGCGACCAGTTCGAACATCGCCGTTCAATCTCCGTGGCCAATGTGCCGCGCGGCCAGGTGACGCCGGCACAGATTCGCAATGTGCCGCAGGCTCCTGCACCAAGGCCGCAAATTACTGCGCCGGTGCGTCCGGGGAATGTCGCAGGGCGTCCGGACTGGCGCGAACGTGAGCGTGAGAACCAGCAGCGGGACAACCGGGGTGTGGAGAACCGCGGTGACCAGTGGCGCGACCGCATCCGCGCCGATAATCAGCAGCAGCGTAATGAGCAACAGCGCGAACAGCGCCAGGAGCGGGGCGCCGAGCAGCGCTTCGAGCAGCCGCGTAATGTGATCAGCACCAATCCGCAGGCAGGTATGAGGCAGGTGCCGGCGCCGCAGCCGCAGCAAGGCATCCTGAGCACGACGCCGCCGCCTGCCGCCCGCCAGCAAGCGGAAGAGCGTGACCGGATGGCACGCCAGCAGACTGAAGAACGCGATCGCAATACGCGTCAGCAGGCCGAGGAGCGTGACCGCAACGCGCGCCAGGCCGCGGACCGGGACCGCATGGCACGTCAGCAGACCGAGGAGCGCGATCGCAATGCGCGCCAGGCCGCGGATCGGGATCGCATGGCACGCCAGCAGGCCGACGAGCGCAACGCGCGCCAGCAAGCGGAAGAACGTAATGCCCGCCAGCAGGCCGAGGAACGCAACGCCCGCCAGCAGCAGGAAATGCGCAATCGCGAGGAAATGCAGAATCGCGACCGCGAGCGCCGTGAAGCGCAGGCGCGTGAGATTCGCGAAGCGCGCGACAACCGTCCGCCGGTGCAGATCAGCCAGCCGCGTCCGGAGCCGCAACAAGCACCGCGCCAGGCAATGCCTGCACCGCAGCCGCAGCAAGCACATGAACAGCCGCAGCCGCGGCGCGAGGAGCGCCACGAACGCGGTGGCGATCGGGACGACAAGCGCGGACGCGAAAATTCGCGGTAACCGTTTAACCTCAAAAATCGGCGGACCAGCCGCCGATTCTTGCGCTTTGTCACAAAGCCGTAGCGAATGAAGGGTACATTTCTGTACCGTTTGATTCATCACCGCTTTGTCCCGACTAATTCCTGCAAATTAGTCTTTGGCCGGCTCCCTTAACAGGAGCTGGCCTTTTTTTATTTCTGCTCGCGCGCCCGCTGGCGGATGCGCTCGCGCCACTCGCCCAGCGCGGACAGCGCGCCGTGAAATTCCTTCTCGATCAGGTCGGCTTCAGCCTCGGTCACCTTGCCGTCCAGCAGTGCGTCGGAAACCGCCTCCGCCACCGCACCCACCTGCGCCATGACGCGGCAGACGGTCTGCGAGAGGTCATCGCTGCCCACTTCATCCGGCACCGGCACCACGAAAGCCGCCATGCCGTGGCGGTTCAGCAGCGCATGCAGCGGCAGCATCGCATCCGGCACGCCGGCGGAACGGCAGTGCTCCAGGATGGCCGACACCTCCTCAAAGGACGGGTAGTGCGAGGCGATGCTCGGTGCCAGCTTGTTGCGCAGCACGTTCACGGAGATGCCCATGCATTGCGCCAGCGCGTCCAGCCCGCCCGGATAACCGCGGGCGACCTTGTACAGCGCATCGTGTTGATTCATGTCTAAGTACTTGCGAGTCATGGTGAAGCGGACCTTTTATTACCGATGATTTTATGTTGTGCGAACGATAAGCTGACCTTCATCGCAAGCTTTTCTTATTAACCGACAACGGTGAAAGACCATGATTAAGCGTCTTCGCAATGCCCTGGTACTCGCGCTGCTCCTGCCTTTGGCCACGATGTCCGTGGCCGATGCGCGTCCCGGCGGCTCGTCGTTCCGAGGCGGATTTTCGTCGCAAAAGAGCGCGGCGGCAAGAAGTTCCGCAGCGCCCAAGCAGCCCTCATTCGGCAGCTTCGGTTCGCGCAAGCCGGATGCAGCGCCCGCCAGCAAGCAGGATAGCGTACGCGGCAGCTCGGCCGCCTCGCGTGACCTGGACCAGCGCGCCTCGCAGGACCGCGCACTGCGCAACTGGGACTCGCGTAACAGCTCGACTGCTTCGTCCGGCAGTAACGGCTCCGGCGCGGCTGGCTCCAGCGCGGCCAACCATGGCACTACCGCGCTGCCACCGCTGAATCCGGTGCAGCCCGGCGGCAGCAGTTACAGCGGCTACGGCCAGGCTGGCGCACCAATGTCGCCCGCGCCGGTCGTGATCCGCGAGCGTAGCGGCAGCAGCCCGTGGCTGTGGGGGCTGGGCGGCTACCTGCTGGGCAGCCATGCGCTGTCGCGCGCTCAGACCGTGCCTGCTCCTGCGCCGTCGTCCGCGCCAAGCACGACCACGATCTCGACGGATGACGCCGCCACCGGTGCCGTAAGCAATGACGCCGCCGGTGGCGTCGCCCAGTCGCTGCCGAGCACGGCTCCGGCAGCCAAGCAGGAGCGCAGCACGATTCGTACGCTGACCTGGGCGCTGCTGATCTTCGGCTTCGCCTGGTTGCTGTGGATTGGCTGGCGCCGCAACAAGTCGGCGAAAAAGAACGCTAACTATTCGTTTGAAAGGAACTGAGTCATGGGCTGGAAAGATGCAATCGGCTATCTGCGCAGCAATGTTCGCCGCGATACGGAGACCGAACAGCAAGACCTTGGCCTGCCGATGCAAGCCCGTATCGGCAGTCTGGTCAGCCTGCAACTGTCGCCGCTGCTGCGTGCCAATACGTCCGGTTCGCTGATCGCGCTGCCGGACGAAGCGGACACCCGCATCGTGGCCATTTCGCAGATGAAGCTGACCATGTCCGGCCGTCTCTACCGCTACTACCTGGCGACCGGCGACAACGAAGGTGAGGAAAAGTTCCTGCAGCTTTACGCGGATTCCCAGGGCGAAGTGAAGGAAATTCTGTATTGCAGCGGTCTGGTGCGCGTCGTGCCGGAGTCTATCGCCGACCAGGACGCCTACACGGGCGCCAACGGCAGCGGACTCGGCGATCGCAATTACTCGGTCTGGCGCGAGCAGCTGCGGGAAGTCGGGCTGGAAGAGTCTGCGCTGGAACTGGTGTTTGGCAGCGAAGAAGCCATCGATTACCAGCGCGACGCCGGCGATGCCAATGAAGTTTTCGTGCCGCCCTACACCGGCACTGAAACCCGCCTGGACGACGCGCAGGGCATGAACGGCCTGAAGCAGCATCTTTACTACATGCCCTATGTGCGTGAGCTGCGCGACGGCGGCAAGGAGTATTTGCTGGTCACGACGGAAATTGTCCAGAGCGTGAACGGCGATGCAAGAAAACGAGGTATTCACGTCGATTTCGTCGTTGGAATACCTGTTGAGCAGGAACGGCTGGTCATTCAATGACCGCCGCACATCATCCACCACTGAAAGGAAAGCAAATGAGCAACTCGAATGGCTGGGCACTGACCGCACGACTGATCTCCAAGCATTTCGGCGCGCTGGGCGACCGCGTGTCCGAGGCCATTGCCAGCTTTGATCCGGAAACCGCGACCGAGGCCGATCGCGACCGTCTTGCCGACACCTTGCGTAGCGCCGCGCAGAAACTGGCCTCCGCCCGCGCTTCCTTCGACAAGGAGCGCAAGGATGTGATCCGCCTGCGCGAACTGATCGCCACCGACGAAAAAGCTGCCGGAACCTTGGGCGAGCGTCTGGCGGCCGGCCAGATCTCGGAAGCGACCATCAACCTGTTCTGCGACGAGCTGGAAGCCAACAAGAACCGCCTGCCGCAGGAAATCCAGGAGGAAGCCGATGCCCAGGCCTACATGGACGAGCTGCAAAAGATCGTCGATGCGCTGTCTCAGCAGTTGGCCGACTTCGACGCAGCTGCCAAAAAGGCGATGCAAGCCCTGGCTTCCGCCAGAGCGCAGCGCGATCTGCAATCCGTACGCGCCGAGCGCCAGGAGCAGTTGTCCAGTCTGGCCGGCATGCGCGGCAACACCAGCGCCTTGAACGCGCTGACCAAGCGTGCGCAGCAGATCTCGAACGAGGCCGAGGGCATGAAAATCGTGTCCGACATCGGCCAGCGCCCTTACGACCAGGCGGCCGAGATTGATGCCATCCGCAAGTCGGTGACCCAGCCGGGCGCCGGCAGCGAGTCCGCTCTGGAGCGGCTGAAGCGGCTGTCGGCTAACGCCGCGTAAGAAATGCGCAGCGGCGGATCAATGATCCGCCCTACGCTAAAATAGAGGCTGGCGCGTGCTGTGCGCGCCAGCCTTTATTTTTGGAAAGAATATGAAAGCGATCCCACCTGAAGAGTCCCTCATCGAGTACCCGAGCGACTTCCCGATCAAGGTGATGGGCCCGACTCACGACGCCTTTGCCCCCACCATCCTGGAAGTGGTGCTCAAGCATGACCCGACCTGCCACGAAGGCAAGATCGAAGCCCGCCCGTCCGCCAAGGGCAATTTCACCGGTCTGACCGTGACCGTGCGCGCTATCAGCCGCGAGCAGCTCGACGCACTCTACACCGAGCTGTCCGGCCACCCGATGGTGAAAATCGTCATGTAATCAGGGCTGGGCTTTCGCGATTTCGGCTTTCAGCCAGTCGCGGAAGGCCCGCACCTGAGGCTTGCCGTAGGCGCCCTGCGGACTGACGAGGTAATAGTTCTCCGGACAGGGTGCCGTAATATCAAACAGCCGGATCAGCTGTCCGGACGCGATCTCCTGCATCGCCACCACATGGCGCACCAGCGCCACCCCATCGCCGTCCACGGCTGAGCGGATCAGCATCGACAAATCCTCGTACAGCACGCCGCCGGATGGCTCCGCCAGCGGTAGTTTGGCCGCCTTGAACCAGGGCATCCAGGGTTCATCCGAGCGCAGCAGAACGGCGTTCGCCAGATCGCGTGGCTCGACAGGTAGCGATCCATGACGATAGTGTGGGCTCACTACGGGATAGTAGATCTCGCCCATCAAGCGCTCGGAAACCAGGCCCGGATAGCGTCCCTGACCGAAGCGGATGCCGACGTCGATGCCTTCCCGCACCAGATCCTGCAACTGGCTGCTGGCCTGCAAACTGACTTCGATATCCGGATGCTGCTCGATAAAAGCGCCCAGCCGCGGCGCCAGCCAGCGCGCCGCAAACGACGGAATGGACGTGACGGTCAGGCGCTGGATACTGTTTTCCGCCGGCCGCAGCGTTTCGGCGGCGCGGGCGATGTCATCCACCGCGCGGGCGATCGCCTCGGCGAAGCGCTTGCCGTCCGGTGTCACGCGCACTTGGCGGCCATTGCGGATGAAGAGTACGACGCCGAGTTCCTCCTCCAGCGCACGCACCTGGTGGCTGATCGCGCCGTGGGTCAGGCACAGCTCCTCCGCCGCGCGCGAAAAATTCTCATGCCGTGCTGCCGCCTCGAAGGCGCGCAGGGCGGAGAAATTCGGCAGGCGCGGCAGCTCGCTCATGTGTGAGAAAAATTAACAAGGACAACGAAAATATATCGTTTTGGCATGCACTGCTCAAGGCCTACCATGTGAATAAATCTACACTAGCCGGAGCCAGCCGTGAGCCTCAAACTGTATGTCGATAGCGAATTCACCAGTCCTTACGCGATCTCCGCCTTCGTCGCCTTGCGCGAAAAAGGTCTGGATTTCGAACTGGAGACGGTGGACCTGACCACCGGACAGAACAAGGAGCTGGCATATACCGGCAAGGCGCTGACCGGCCGCGTCCCCTGCCTGGTGCACAACGAGTTCATGCTGACCGAGTCCAGCGCCATCGACGAATACCTGGACGAGATGTTCCCGGCGCCTGAATACAAGGCCCTGTACCCGGTTTTACCTCAGAAGCGCGCCATCGCCCGCCAGATCCAGGCCTGGATTCGCAGCGATTTGCAGGCATTGCGCGAAGAACGCAGCACTTACACGGTGTTTTACCGCCGTGCGGAGAAACCGCTTTCCAGCGAGGCGCAGGCGGCAGCGGACAAGCTGATCCGCCTGGCCGAGCAGGTGATCGACGGCCAGTACCTGTTCGGGCGCTGGTGTATCGCCGATATGGACCTGGCCATCATGCTCAGCCGCCTGGTCATGAATGGCGACCCGGTGCCGCAAAAGCTGAAGGATTACGTTGCCACCCAGTGGCAGCGGGATTCCCTGCAAGATTGGCTAAAGTACATCAACCTGCAGCCGGCTTGATAACAACCCCAAATCAAACCCAGGTGGCAGGCACGCCGTGCCTGCCACCAGTTTCTGCCTTGGGTTCAAGGAAACTGCTCAGTCATTAAGCAGAGGCAGGGCGCGCCAAGTATAATGGCGGGGCGTTTTCAACAACGAAATGTCCCGATGTCGATTCAGCCGGCGGTGATCCGCCACCTCGGCCACGCCGAATACGAGCCCACCTTCGCCGCCATGCGCGCCTTCACGGACGCGCGCCAGGCCGATACGCCCGACGAACTCTGGATCGTCGAGCACCCGCCCGTGTTCACGCTTGGCCTGGGCGCCGACAAGGGCCACCTGCTGGCTGGCGCTGCCCAGATTCCCACGGTGCAGACCGACCGCGGCGGCGAAGTGACCTATCACGGCCCTGGCCAGGTGGTGATTTACCTGATGATGGACCTGCGCCGCAACAAGCCGGGCGGCAAGCTGTTTGCCCGCCAGTTTGTGCACAAAATCGAGCAGGCGATTATCAATGTGCTGGCAGCGTATAATCTTGCCGGCGAGCGCATCGAAGGCGCGCCAGGCATCTACATCGCCGAGGGACCCAAAAAAGGCGCGAAAATCGCCGCCCTGGGCCTGAAGGTACGCGGCAATGGCTGCACCTACCACGGCGTTTCGCTGAATGTGGGGATGGACCTGTCCCCCTTCACCTGGATCAATCCCTGCGGTTATGCCGGCCTGGAAACGGTCGACATGCGCACGATGGGCGTGGAAGCGCCCCTGGCCGACGTGCAGGACGCGCTGGCCCAAGAGCTGGTGCGGCTGTTGGATGTCGCCGAAACTGAAACTACCTGAGAAGCAGCTATGACCTACAACCCAAGTGACAAGCAAAAAGGCGCCGACAAAACTTCGCGCATTCCCATCAAGATCATCCCGATCGAGCCGGTGGAGCGCCTGAAGAAGCCTGACTGGATTCGCGTTAAAGCTGCTTCCCAATCCTCGCGCTTCTTCGAGATCAAGGACATCCTGCGCGAAAACAAGCTGGTCACCGTGTGCGAAGAGGCAAGCTGCCCGAATATCGGCGAATGCTTCGGCAAGGGCACCGCGACCTTCATGATCATGGGCGACAAGTGCACCCGCCGCTGCCCGTTCTGCGACGTGGGCCACGGCCGTCCTGATCCGCTGGACGTGAATGAGCCGCAGAATCTGGCCAACACCATCGCCAAGCTGCGACTGAGCTACGTCGTGATTACTTCCGTTGACCGCGACGACCTGCGCGACGGCGGCGCCGGCCACTTCGTCGAGTGCATCACCAAGACCAAGGAACTGTCGCCGAAGACCCAGATCGAAGTGCTGGTGCCGGACTTCCGCGGCCGCCTGGAAAAAGCCCTGAACATCTTCGCCGACGGCCTGCCGGACGTGATGAACCACAACCTGGAAACCGTGCCGCGCCTGTACAAGGAAGCGCGTCCGGGTGCGGACTACCTGCACTCGCTGAAGCTGCTCAAGGACTTCAAGGCCATGTACCCGCACGTGAAGACCAAGTCCGGCCTGATGGTTGGCCTGGGCGAGACCGACGAAGAGATCCTGCAAGTGATGCGCGACATGCGCGAGCACGACATCGACATGCTGACCATCGGCCAGTACCTCGCACCGTCCAACAGCCACCTGCCGGTGCGCCGCTACGTGCACCCGGACGTGTTCAAGATGTTCGAAGAAGAAGCGTATAAAATGGGCTTCGCCCACGCCGCCGTCGGCGCCATGGTCCGCTCCTCCTACCACGCCGACGAGCAAGCCCACGGCTTGCTCGAACAAGCGTAATTTGACCTGCCTCACCCAGGGCCGCTTTTCTTGCGGCCCTGGCGTTGTCCTACCTCAAAATCCCCCCCCGCAGCTTAGACCGATACTGACCTTCCCAACTTTGTTGCGGAAGGAACGCATGATTGACGTCGATAAGTTCGCCAACGAGCTGCGGGCAAAGCGCAGGCGGCATCAGCAAAGGCCGATGCGCGAAGTTCATAGGCATTGCACTAGTCGCCGCTGGTGTACATACCCGCATGCACCTCGGTGAAGCCAGGAGTTGTGGACTTCTCATCTTCCAGCCAGCGAAGCATGGCAATCCTGCCGGACATATCCAGGGTTATGACGGCGTGCGCAGATGAGTCTGCGCCGCGGTTTTTACGCGAGCCGTTGTCAGGTCCGCGGTACGACAGTGCTGATGCGCTCGCTCGCGATCATGCCGATCGCCTCGTCCGGACATTTGGAGGCGAAAAAAAATTGCAGAAAAAACTGCGACAGCAGCATATCGTAGCCCGCAAGCTGCCCTCGGCACTAAGGCTGGTTTATTCGCCCATTCTTCACAACGCGACCGATAAAAATGCCGCCAATGCCCCAGCAGGCCGCGATCGGTAAAGCGGGTACTAGCCAGAAGACCCACTCGGCCGCCCCTGCCGCGTCGGCCGTATTGGCGCTCAGCATGGCAAGCAATCCGGGAGAAACAATGAGCAGCCATCCTCCAAGGCAACCCAGGGGATAACTTATCCAACGGTGCTTGATAAAGTATCCCGCGGCTATTCCGACGAGGAACGACAATAGATAGATGTGCCACAGACTCAGGTGCATGCGTGCCCTCCCATCGGGCCAGTTTACCAAAGGCCGGGATTGACAGAACTTGCAAATGAGAAGTATTATCATTCTCATTTGTTGTCAAGTTTGCGCCTAATCATGTCCCGTTCACGTTCCGCAGCTTCCGTCCTCCCGTTCAAACCATCCCTGATCGCCGCAGCAGTGGTGCTACTGGCCGCGCCGGCCGTGTACGCGCAGCAGGCTGAGGAGGCGCCGATGGAGTCGATTACGATCACCGGCAGCTGGCTCGGTTCGGGCTTGCAGAACAGCGTGAAGAGCTTCCCTGGCGCGCGCACGGTGCTGCAGAAGGAAGACATCGATAACTCCGGCGCCTCGACCATTGGCGACGTGCTGCGCCGTATTCCCGGCGTGCAGGCGACGGAAAACTCGGGCACCGCCGGCAGCGCGATTTCGCTGAACATCGGCGTGCGCGGTCTGACGGGACGCTACTCGCCGCGCTCGACTGTGCTGCTGGACGGCATTCCGCTGGCAGTGGCGCCTTACGGCCAGCCGCAGCTGTCCTTCGCGCCGGTCAGCCTGAACAATATCGAATCCGTGGATGTGGTGCGCGGCGGCGGCGCAGTGCGCTACGGCCCGCAGAACGTGGGCGGCATCATCAACTTCCGCAGCCGTTCCATTCCGGACGCGCCGGGCGTCGTCGGTGAAGCGACGGTGCGCTATGGCGACTTCAGCCAGGGCGGCCACAACACCCAGTACAGCGCCTTCCTGGCGGACCAGCTGGACAACGGCCTTGGCGTCGCCCTGATGTATTCCGGCATGAGCGGCGGCGAATGGCGTGTTGGCACCGATGAGAAGGTGAACGACTTCGCCTTCAAGTGGCGCTACAAGATCGACCAGCACAGCCAGGTGTACGGCAAGCTGAGCTACTACGATGTGAAGTCCTTTACGCCGGGCGGTCTGACGGTGGCGCAATACAACGCCGATCCATTCCAGAACACCCGTCCTACCGACTTCTGGAACGGCGACCGCAAGGGCGCCGACGTTGGCTATCTGAACACCATCTCGGCCACCCAGGAATTCGAGGTCAAGGCGTACTACAACGAGAGTTTCCGCCAGAGCTCCCTGATCAATGCGGCGAAAACCCAGATCACTGTGCAGCCGCGTAACTACCAGGTGCTCGGCATCGAACCGCGCTATACCCAGCGCTTCGCCACCGGCAACCTGACGCACGATGTGACCGCCGGCTACCGATTCCTGCGCGAGCGCGGCGACGACAATACCTTCATTCACACCGTAGCGGCCGATAAGGATGGTGCAACGACCTCCTTCGATAACAGCACCGACGCCCATTCCTTCTACGTGGACGATCGCATCGCCTACGGCAAGTGGCGCATCACGCCGGGCGTGCGTTTCGAGCGCATCAGCTCCGACCGCCTGGACGTGAGCGCCAAGTCCACCTTCAGCACGGACAACAACAAGGCGCTGCCATCGCTGAACATCGCTTACCTGGTCAACCCGGCGCTGACCGTGTTCACCAACTACACCACCTCGTTTGGTCCGGTGCAGAACATCCAGCTGAACTCTCAGACGGCGGCCAATCCGCTCAAGCCTGAGCTGGCCCGCACCTACGAAATCGGCGGCCGCTGGAAGAATGGCCAGATCAGCGCTGAGCTGACCGCCTTCCGCCTGAAGTTCGACAACCAGATTCTGCAGGTGACGGGCTCCAATCCGGCCGTATTCCAGAATATCGGCGCCACCAAGCACGATGGCGTGGAATCGGCGATCGACTACAGCTTTGATGAAGCGAGCGTGCTGGCGGGCCTGAACGTGTTCGCGAACTACACCTGGACCAAGGCGATCCAGGAGTCCGGCACCACGGCCGGTCTGGACGTGCCGTTCTACTCGCGTAATACGGACACCATCGGCGCGCGCTATGCCATCGGCGACTGGACGCTGAACCTGTCCAGCACCCACCAGAGCAAGCAGTATTCGGATCTGACCAATACCGTGACCGAAGCCGCCAACGCGGCGGCAGGCGTGATCCCTGGCTTCCGTCTGTGGAACGCACAAGTGAACTGGAAGATGCCGCGCATGTCGGGCTACGAAGTAATGCTTGGCGTCAATAATCTGGCGGACAAGCGCTATTTCACCCGTAACGTGGACGGCAATGCGGGACGCATGGTAGGTGCGCCACGCACAGCCTATGTGCAGCTGCGCGTGGCGTATTGATTGATTACTGGCGCTGCTCGCCGTAGCACAGGTCGTACAGTTCGGTACGCAGCGCAGTAAATTCAGGATTGATCTTCAGGTCGCTCATCGAGCCGGCGCCGCCGAAGTAGTGCAGAATCTCGCCTTTTGCCGCCGAGCAATCCATCACGCTGAGTGCGCGGGCGCGGCCAAGCAGGCGCGCCCAGTCGGTCTGGCGGTTGTTTTCGAGTAGGTCTTCCATGCGCTGCACGATGCTGGACAGCTGCTCTTTCTCGTTCATAGGTTGTTCTCCGTCAAGGCCCGCGCAGGGCCAAAAGTTGCGTGAATTCACCTTGTGAGCTTTGCCTGTCCGGGCCTTCCATCCTTGTGAGACGAAAGGCATGCGGCATTGCGCTAGTCTACCTTGTTTCGGCCGCGGCTTCCTCCACAAAATGAAAAGGTTGATATCATTCAACCTTTAGAAGGAGCAGCGCATGAATCCGGATTTCACCGCAGAGTACGCCAACAAATTCGCCAAGGGCACTCTGCCCGATCACCTCAACATCCGCATCACTGAAGTCGGCGAAGGACTCTGCACAGCGGACATGGAAATCTCCAGGTTCCACCTCGCTCCCAACGGTTTCCTGCACGCCGGTTCCGTAGTCACGCTGGCCGACACCGCCTGCGGCCTGGCCTGCTTCGCCAACCTGCCGGAAGGCGCCAACAACTTCACCACCATCGAACTGAAGTCGAATCACCTCGGCACCGCGCGCGAAGGTGCAATCACCGTGAGCGCCAAGGCCGTGCACATGGGCCGCACCACCCAGGTGTGGGACGCCACCGTCAGCGACAAGTCGAACGGCAAGACCATTGCCCTGTTCCGCTGCACCCAGATGATCCTGTATCCGAAGGCATGACCGTCCGCATCGAAGCGTCGTGGAAGGATCAGCTCCAGCCGGAGTTTGAGAAGCCCTACTGGGACGGCCTGACGAGCTTCGTGCGCACCGAGTACCAATCGACGCAATGCTGCCCGGCGGGCAAGAACATCTTCCGCGCTTTCGACCTGACACCCTTCAATGATGTGAAGGTGGTCATTCTCGGCCAGGACCCGTATCACACACCGGGCGCAGCCATGGGCTTCTGCTTTTCCGTCCCCGATGGCAATCGCCCGCAACCGAGCCTGCAGAATATTTTCCGTGAGCTGGAGACGGACCTCGGCGTGGGCCGCCAGCGTACCGACTTGTCGGACTGGGCCGAACAGGGCGTGTTCCTTCTCAATAGCGTGCTGACTGTGCGCGCACGCGCGGCAGGTTCGCATGCAGGCAAGGGCTGGGAGACATTTACCGATAGCGCGATTCGCCGCCTGTCCGAACAGCGCGACGGCCTGGTCTTCATCCTGTGGGGCAGCTATGCGATCGCCAAGCGTGCACTGATGGATCCGCGCAAGCATCTGATCATCACCTCGCCGCATCCGTCGCCATTCTCGGCCGACAAAGGCTTCTTCGGCAGCCGTCCCTTCTCGCGCGCCAACGCTTATTTGTCGCAGCAAGGCAAAACGCCCATCAGTTGGGCATAAATGTGCGGCCATTCGCGCCGTGCTCAGCTACCATGTGTTCTTCGACCGGCGAGGAACAAGGACACATGAAAGCACGCATTCTTGGCGCTGCACTGCTGTGCGTCTCATCTTTATCCATGGCGCAGACGGCGCCCTACCAGGACGACTCGGTCTACCGTGGCTTGGGCGGCAAGGAAGGCATCCACAATATCGTCGAGAATTTCATGGCCCTGGTGCTGGCCGATCCGCGCATCAAGGATAGTTTTTCCGACTCCGACATTCCCGAATTGAAGAAGCGTCTCGGCCAGCACTTCTGCGAATTTGCCGGTGGACCTTGCGTCCGCAAAAAAGAGAACCGAGACTTACATTCGATTCATGAGGACTTGAAGGTTAACGACTTCCAGTTCAACGCCTTGGCAGAGGATCTGCAAATCGCGATGGAACAGGCGCATGTACCGGCCAGCGTGTCCAACAAACTGATGGCCAAAATGGCGCCGGAGCGCGAGGAGATCGTCACCAGCCGCCGATCGGAAGAGCACATGTTCGAGATGGGCAAGCTGCTGGCTACTGGCGGCGTGTCGCAAGTGGAAGGCGCGGGCGGTGGCGGCATTGTGCCGTGGGCGCTGATTACCAGCTACGGCACGCGCGACAGCTGGGGCGCCAACGCGCACTACACCTACATCAAGACGCAGGACTATTCGCTGAAGACGTATGGCGTGGCGGTCGGCATTTTCGATCGTGTTGAACTTTCATTGGCGCAGCAGCAGTTCGAAGGCGACCTCGCGCCGCTCGATCAGTTGAGCATCAAGCAGGACATCTTCGGTGTCAAGGTCCGCGTGGCTGGCGACGCGCTCTACGAACAGGAATCCTGGTTGCCGCAGATTGCTGTGGGCGCGATGTACAAGAAGAACAAGGGCATTGATGGTCTGGGCGCGCTGGGTGTGAGCAGCGTGAAGCAGCTCGGTGCGAGCGACGACAAAGGCTATGACTATTACGTGTCGGCCACCAAGATCCTGCTTAAACAAAGCCTCCTGCTGAACGCCACGCTACGCTCGACGCGCGCTAATCAGATGGGCATTCTCGGCTTCGGCGGCGAGCTGCATTCCGGCCGCCGCATCGAGCCTGAAATCTCGGCGGCCTATCTGCTGACGCGCAAGCTGGCCGCCGGCGCTGAATGGCGCCGCAAGCCGCACAATCTCGGTGTGGACAATGAGAAGAATTACTATGACGTCTTTGTCGCCTGGTTCCCCAACCGGAATTTCTCGTTGACGGCGGCGTACGCCAATCTCGGCGACATCACCATTTTCAACCCCAAGAAGCAGGACGGCTTCTACATTTCCGCGCAAGTTGGCTTTTGATGAAAACCCAATACTATTCCGCAGCAAGCCTGGACGGCTACATCGCTACCCAAGACGATTCCCTGGAGTGGTTGTTCTCGCTCGGGCATGTCAGCGAATCCAGTTATCCCGAATTCATCGCCGAGGTAGGCGCCATCGCGATGGGCTCGACCACCTACGAATGGATACTGCGGAATGGTGACGAAGTCGCGAAAGAAACCGGTTCGCCCTGGCCCTACTCCCAGCCCGTGTGGGTCTTCACCAGCCGCGAACTCGCGCCGGTGACCGGCGCAGACATCCGCTTCGTGCGCGGCGACGTGCGCCCCATCCACGCCGACATGGCGCGCGCCGCGGACGGCAAGAACATCTGGATCGCCGGCGGCGGTGACCTCGCCGGCCAGTTCTATGACGCCGGCCTGCTGAATGAACTCATCATCCAGGTGGGCTCCATCACGCTCGGCGAAGGCAAGCCGCTCCTGCCGCGCCGCATGGAGCGCCCGATGCAGCTGACCTCCGTAACGCAATACGGCGCAGGCTTCGCCGAGCTGCGATATCAGATCGTGTATGGCGTGTAAGTAAAGCCGTTGCCGATGGTGCCGATCAGCGCCGCCTGATTTTCCGGGCTCTCGCCGAAGAAGGCCAGCACCTTGGCTTGTGTGCCGCCGCCGGTCGTCAGGTAGTCCATCCAGAATTTCACACCGTCGGCCTCGCCCGCGCGATGCAGAACGTTGTGGTACAGCTTATCCACGAAGTCTGCATTGCTTGGGTTGGTGCCGTACAGTGTTTTGAATTCCGGGCTGGCCATGAACTGCTGGGCGGCGTCGTTCAGCGACATGCCTTTGTCCATGTAGGCAATCCAGAATCCGAGACCGCCAGAATCCGGTGCACGGTTGAAGGCCGCCTGGTACAGACGGTAGGCTTGTCCACCGACGCCGCCGATGTCCAAGGCAACGGTCGCATCGCTGAACTGCACGCGCTCGACGTTGGTGAGAATGTCATTGAGGCCGCTCGCATTGGCATGCACGGTGTAGGTACCGGCTGACTGCGTCACCGTATAGGCGGAACGGGCGCCACCGAGAATCACGGTATCGATGCCGTCGCCACCAGTAATCTGGTGGCCGTCATCGATGAGCGAGATGCGGTCATTGCCGCTGCCGGCATCCACCGACAGCCCACCGCTGCCGCCGCGCACCAACACGTTGTCATTGCCGGCACCCGACGCGATCACCCAGGGCGTTGGCAGCTGCGCGGGCAGCGTGATGTTGAACGTGTCGTCGCCGCTCCAGTTGCCGCCGTTGGCCAGCAATTGCTTATCGAAGGAGGTCGCCGAGTTAACCTCGATGGAGGCGCCGCTGACCGCAACGGCGCTGCCATCGGTGTACTGCTGCGAATAACCGTTCATCACACCGGACACCGCAGTTGCGCTCAGGCCTTTTCCAATGGATTCGGCATTCCCGGAGATGTCGAATGTGCCCGTGACGCTGCCGTTCTTGAGGAATTTGTCGGCATGGGCGGTCATGCTCGTGACGGTGCCGGAGAAATCGCCGTAAATATTTTCCGAGATATTGCCGAAGAACTGCAGCCCCTGGTTGCCGATATCGACTGGATAGAGACGATTGGACGGTAACAGCAGGGAGTCGATGCTGGCGCTGGTGATAGTGCCGCCGGTAGGCTGCAGGCTTGCCGTACCATTGCTGGAGAGACTGTAGTTGTAGGTGAGGTGGCCGTTGAGGGTCGTCCTGAAATTGGCAGGCCAGTAATCGGTCACCGTGGCCGCGTAGGCCGTGCCGCTCATCGCATTAGGATCGGCAAACACCACGCCCGAGTAATCCACATATGCGCCGTCTAAATAGGCCAGGTGGGCCGAGTTAAGCGACACGTTGACGCTGGAAGTGGCAATGTGCGCCGCCGTGAAGCTCTGAGCCAGCTAGCTGATGGAATCAAAGACTTCCGAGGTGGTGTAGCCCTGGAAGCCTATATTTTCCTTCTCGGCGATATTAAGAGCGGACTGAGTGAAGCTGATATTGACGTTGGCCACGCTAACCCCTTTTTTGGCAAGTCGAAGTTAATTTTTCGACAATTTTGCCATATAAGGCTGAGCTGCGTATCGCCTCAGCCTTGCAGGGTCTTTTCCAGCAGCTTGTGGAGTTCGGCGAATTCGGGCTTGCCGACGTAGCGCTTGATGATACGGCCTTGCTGGTCGATGACGAAGGTGGTGGGCGTCATGTTGACGTCGCCGTAGGCCTTGGCGGCTTCGCCGGTAACGTCCAGCGCGACCTTGAAGGGCAGCTGGCGGGTTTCGGTGAAGTTCACCACGTAGTTGGGCGCGTCGTACTTCATGGCCACGGCCACGAACTCCAGGCCCTTGGACTTGTACTTGTTGTACGTGTCGACCATTTCCGGCATCTCGCCCACGCAGGTGGTGCAGGA
This sequence comes from Pseudoduganella sp. RAF19, assembly GCF_052114165.1. NCBI lineage: Bacteria > Pseudomonadati > Pseudomonadota > Betaproteobacteria > Burkholderiales > Oxalobacteraceae > Pseudoduganella > Pseudoduganella sp. RAF19. The sequence continues at coordinate 237,882 of NZ_JBFREF010000009.1, forward strand.
CGTTGCCCAGAAATTAACCATGACAACCTTGCCACGCAGGCTGGCCGGCGTGATGCGTTCACCCTTGATGCCGACAAAAGTCACGTCCGGCGCCGGGGTGTGGTTGTTCAGGGATGCGTAAGCAGCAAAACCAATCCCGGCGATGACAGCAGCTGCAATCGCCGGCTTGATCCATGCTTTGGAAGAAGTATTGGTACTCATGCCGACGATTATAAACCGCTTAGCCCTGGGTCCGCTGGCCGCTGGCCTGAGCAGGCTGGTATTGCTTCCACTCGTCTTCGGTGATGTACTCGTACACCTTCACCACTTTGTACACGCCGCTCACGCCGCGTGCGATTTCGGCAGCCTGCGTGCCTTCGCGCTGGGTCACGCGGCCCATCAGGTAGACGTTACCGTGCTCGGTAATGACCTTGAAGGAGTTGGCCGAAATATCCTTGGCGTCCACCAGGCTGGCCTTCACCTTGGTGGTGATCAGCACGTCGTTGGAACGGGAGGTGTAGCTGGCGGGGCCGGCGATCTCCAGTTCGTTCACCACCGACAGCACGCCTTCAATGCCCTTCACTTCGCTTTCAACCGCGGCCTTCATGGCTTCGTCGCGGACTTCGCCGGTCAGCAGCACTTTGCGGTTGAACGCATTCACGTTCACGTGGCCGGCGTCGCCGGTCACATTAGGGATTTTCACCTCGGCTTTCACAACGATGGCCTTGTCCTCGGTCTGCGCGCCGAAGGTGCGGCGGTCGGCTGCAGCCAGGGTGCCGGATGCAGTACCGGCCACAACCAGCGGGAAACAAGCAGTCAGGCTACTCGCCAGCGTGGCAGCCAGGGCGGCTACCATCAGGGGGCGGGCTTTACTCATTCACATCTCCTCCGAACAGGGCGACGTCGATACCGTCGCAAATGCAATGGATGGTCACCAGGTGGACTTCCTGGATGCGGGCGGTACGTTCAGCCGGTACGCAGATATGCACGTCGGCGTCGGTCAGCATCTTGCCGATAGCGCCGCCGCCTTTGCCGGTCAGCGCCACCACGCGCATTTCGCGCTCCAGCGCTGCCTCGATGGCGGCCATCACGTTGGCCGAATTGCCGGACGTGGAAATCGCCAGCAGCACGTCGCCAGCCTGGCCGAATGCCTGCACCTGCTTCGAGAAGATCTCGCGGTAGCTGTAGTCATTGGCAACAGCGGTCAGGATCGACGAGTCGGTCGTCAGGGCAATCGCCGGCAGCGGGAAGCGTTCGCGTTCGAAGCGGCCCACCAGTTCCGCAGCAAAGTGCTGGGAATCCGCCGCGGAACCGCCATTGCCGCAGGCGAGAATCTTGTTGCCGTTGGAGAGAGCGGAGAACATTAGCTCAATCGCCTGCGCGATCGGCTGCGCGAGGACGGTGGCGGACTGGATCTTGGTTTCGGCACTTTCGTGGAAGTGCTGGAGGATGCGTTGATTAGTCATAGTGTGCGTAATTATAGTGCAGCTGCCCACGGGCCCGGACAAGCGCTGTTAAAAATGCTTACATTATTTCAAGCACGTTACGCAGCCAGCGTAACTGGCCGTTGTCGATGGCGATCAGGTCGAAGCGGCAAGGCGGCAGTTGATGATACCGCAGCAGGTAGAACTGGGCGGCCCGCAGCAGCCGTTTTTGTTTGGCGGGCGTCACGCTCCAGAGCGCGCCGCCGAAGCGCGTGGTGCCGCGCCGGCGCACTTCCACGAACACCAGGCCGGGGCCGTCGCGCATGATCAGATCCAGCTCACCGGCCTTGCAGAGGAAATTGCGTTCGACCAGAGTGAGTCCTTGTGCCTGCAGATAGGCCAGCGCTTCATCTTCGCTGAGCAGGCCCTTGATCTGCTGCGGCGTGCTCACTGGATCAGGGGAGTGGGAACGCCATTCTTGTACACCGCGGGCTGCTCGGTGCGTTCGAAATAAGATGGGCCCTGGCCGAAGTCGACCGTCAGCTGCCCCGTCACGCCATCGAGGCGGAAGCGGGTGCCCGGATGCAGGGCGATTTCGCGGGCGACGCGGAAGGCGTCCACGCCAAGCGCGTACAGGCGCTCCATGTCCGCGTTCATGGCCTGCTCCGGCTGTGGGTAAATCATCACCGCAGGATGATCGCGCTGCACCAGCCATGGCAGGTCCAGCAGCCGCACGCCATCCAGTTCGGGGCCGGGCTGCCAGCGCCCACGGCCGGGATTCAGGGCGGACGAGCCATACAGGGGGATGTCGCTCAACGGCGGGGCCGACAGCGAGGCGCGCAGCTGGCGGACCTGGTCGACATCCATCGCGGCAAACAGCACATCAACCGGATCGCTTTGCAGCTGGGCGCGCAGCGCCACCAGTTCAGGATCGCTGAGATAGCCGCTGCTGGCGCTGAGTTCCAGGATGCGTACCGGCGCGCCAATGCGCTGCCACTGCGCGGCAAAGGCGTTGGCGCTGCGCTTCTGCCATGCCGAACCGGCCGACAGCACCAGCGCGCGGCCGCTTGGATGATCTTGCGCGGCCCAGTCGGCGATCTGCTTTGCCTCGTCTTCAATCGAGAGCCCAATCGTCAGCATCTGCGGCGGCAGCTGCATCTCGGCGCGGCCTTCGGGATGGTTCAGGGCGATGGTCGGCCTGGAAACCAGCGGGCTGGTGGCCACGGCGGTGACGGCCGAGCGGGCCAGCGGGCCGACGATGATGTCCTGCTGTTGCTGGGCCGTCGCGTAGGCGGACAGCACGTCCTGCGCCGGCTCGCCCGTTTCGACGACGGTCACGGCGAAGCCGGTCTTGTCGCGTTCATAAGCAGCCATGAAGCCGGCGCGCACGGCATCCGCCGCGCGGCCCAGCGCTTCGGAGCGCAGCGGCAGCATCAGGCCGATGCGGACGTCGCCCCGGTCTGAAGGCGCGGCTTCGGGCGCGGCGCCCATTGCACCAGGCATGGGGACGGCGTAAGTTTGTACTTCGGCAGCCGGTTCGGCGGGCTTTTCCGGCATGCGCTCGGCCAGGCGCGCAGGCTTCGGAGGTGGTGGCGCACTTGTCAGCGTCTCAACAGGCGCGCACAATGCCCCTGGCGAATTACAAGGCGTGCTGCAGCCAGAAACCACGATGGCGGCCGCGATGAGTAATGCCATTCTTATCTTTTTTGCCAGCATCCTACCCCCAATGACAGTTCACGATTCCAGCCCGCTGTCCGCCCTGCCCGTCCTCGGCGAGACCGCGCACCAGACCTATCCTACGGCAACATTGTATGTAGTGGCTACGCCTATCGGCAATGTTACTGACATTAGTCTCCGGGCGCTGCACGTGCTGACCATCGTGGACGCTATCGCTTGCGAAGACACCCGCAACACGGCCCAGCTGATGAACCGGTTCGGCATTTCCAAGCCACTGGTGGCGGCGCATATGCACAACGAACGCGAGGCGGCCGAGGCGCTGGTGGCGCGGCTGCAGGCGGGTGAGCGCATTGCGCTGGTGTCGGACGCGGGCACGCCGGCCGTGTCCGATCCCGGTGCGCGCATTGTGGACGCGGTGCGCGCGGCAGGTCTGCGCGTGGTGCCGCTGCCGGGCGCCTCGGCGGCTGTGGCGGCGCTGTCGGCCAGTGGGCTGGTGAACGACCAGTTCCATTTCGTCGGCTTCCTGCCATCCAAGGCCAAGCAGCGCGAGAGCTATCTGCAGGGCTTGCAGGGCGTGACCGCGACCATGGTGTTCTATGAAGCGCCGCACCGCATCGTCGAGTGCGCGCAGGCGCTGGCGTCGGTGTTTGAGCCTTCGCGCCAGGTCGTGTTTGCACGCGAGCTGACCAAGCTGTTTGAAGAAATCCACCGTTGCCCGCTGTCCGAAGCCGAGGCGTGGCTGAAGGGGGATTCGCATCGCGAGAAAGGCGAGTTCGTGGTGCTGCTGGACGGTGCGCCTGAAGCCGCTGAGGCGGGCGATGCGGAAGCTGAGCGTGTGTTGCGCATCCTGCTGGCCGAGTGCTCGGTCAAGCAGGCGGCCTCGCTGGCGGCCCAGATCACGGGACAGAAGAAGAACGCGCTGTACGAGCGCGCACTCCAGCTCAAGGACGAGTAATCACCATTTGCAGCCGCTGTCCTTCTTCTCCATCATCAGGTACAGCGGCGCCAGCAGGCCACCGGGCAGGCCATCCTTGCAGTCCGGCCGGCCGGAATCCTTGATATCCCGCGCCAGTTTCTGCTCCTTCGTTTCGCGGTAGCGTTTGACACGGTTGACCTGCGCATTGGGCGCGTCGGACTTCGGCTCGTCCAGCGAAGCAGCGATATTGCGCGCCGCAGCCTTGGCGGCTTCCGGATCGAAGCGCGGCGTTTCCGGCACCGGTTCGGCCGGACGCGGCTCGCGCACCAGGTCCGGCGCAGCATTCGGCGCCGGCTGCACGTAGATCGCCTCCGGCGGCTTGCGCGGTGGCGGCGGCGCCTTCTTCGGCGCCTCGGCCGCCCGCTCACGCTTGCGTTCCGGCTGGGGGACAGGCTCCGGTTCCGGCGCAGGCTTGGCCACTGGCTCGGGAGGCGGCGGCAAAAGCCGGATCGTCACTTCGGTCGACCAGCGCCGTATATCCGGCGCCACGACAGGCGTAGGCGGACGCAGCACGGTCAACACCAGAGCGTGCAGTACGATAGAAACGGCTATCCCGACGGCAAATCGCCGCCTCGGGGCGGTAATAGCGAGGGTCGGCATGGTGCCGATCCTCTCACATTGTTAGAATTGCACCAAGCGCTTTTTACATCTTCCCGAATTTAGACACTTGACGGATGAGCTGGGGGTAGGTATTATCTTGCTTCTTCGGAGTGTAGCGCAGCCCGGTAGCGCATCTGCTTTGGGAGCAGAGGGTCCAAGGTTCGAATCCTTGTACTCCGACCAAGATTCAAGAAAAACCCCAGGAGTTTCGGCTCCTGGGGTTTTTTCTTTTTAAAACCCGAAAGCAAAAAGCTAGTGGCAGCCACATCGTGGCTGCCACTTGGCTTGCGCCTTGGGTTTTAGCCGACGCGCTTGGCGGCGATAGCGTTGCCGGCGCGGCTGGCGCTCTTGCGGTTCAGGAAATTCGAAATGAAGATTCCCGCATCGACAACCTTGTCGAGGTCCACGCCGGTTTCAATCCCCAGGCCGTTCAGCATGTAAATCACATCCTCCGTCGCCACATTGCCGGTCGCGCCCTTGGCATACGGGCAGCCGCCCAAGCCCGACACGGACGAGTGGAAAATCGAAATCCCCAGCTCCATCGACGCATAGATATTCGCCAGCGCCTGGCCGTAGGTATCGTGGAAGTGTCCCGATAAGCCATCCAGGCGGAATGCGCGAATCGCCGTCTCCATTACCGCCTGTGTCTTGCGCGGTGTCGACACACCGATGGTGTCGGCAATATCGATTTCATCGCAGCCCAGATCGCGCATGCGGCTCACCACGAAGGCCACCGACTCCAGCGGCACCTCGCCCTGGTATGGGCAGCCAAACGCCGTGCTGACGGAAGCGCGCAGGCGCAGCTTGTGTTCCTTGGCCGCCTTGGCGACCGGCACAAAGCGCTCAATCGATTCCGCGATCGAGCAATTGATATTCTTTTGCGAGAAAGCCTCGGACGCCGCGCCGAAAATCACCACTTCATCCGCGCCGGCAGCCAGTGCCGCCTCGAAGCCCTGCATGTTCGGCGTCAGCGCCGAATAGATCACGCCGGGTTTGCGGGTGATCGCCGCCATCACCTCTTTCGACGTCGCCATCTGCGGCACCCATTTGGGCGACACGAAGGAAGCTGCCTCGATATTCGGGAAGCCCGCATTGGTCAGGCGGTTCACCAGCTCGATCTTCACATCGGCCGGCACATCGCCCTTCTCGTTCTGCAGCCCGTCGCGCGGACCGACTTCAACAATCTTGACCTTCTTCGGCAAACTCATAATCAGTATCCATGCAAACGGTTGATGACATCGGCGATCGGTTCGCCGTTTTCCAGCTGGCGGATCTTGCCCGCGATCTGCTGCACGCTTTCGCGGCGCAGCGTCAGCGCGGCGATGTGCGGCGTGATCGTGATGCGCTGCTCTTCCCAGAACGGATGCGGCGCCGGCAGCGGCTCGTTGCGGAACACGTCCAGCGTGGCGCCCGCGATATGGCCGGACTTGATCAGATTTAGCAAATCCGGCTCGTTCACGTGAGCTCCCCGCGCCACATTAATGATGTAGGCGCCTTCCGGCAGTTTCAACATATTGGAGCGGTTGAGGATATTGCTGGTTTCCGGCGTCAGCGGCAGCATGCAGACCACGACGTTGGAGCCGCGCAGGAAAGTATCCAGGCCATCGGGACCATCGAAGCACTGCACGCCTTCGACGCGCTTCTCAGTACGGCTCCAGCCTCGTACTGGAAAACCGAACTCCTTCACGGCATGGATCACGCGCATGCCCAGCACGCCCATGCCCAGCACACCGACCGCAAAGTCTTCCTTGTGATGCTGCGGCAGCTGCAGCCAGGTGCCGTGACGCGCCTGTAGTTCGTATTCGTCGAAGCGGCGGAAGTGGCGCAGCACAGCATGCGTCACATACTCGGCCATCTGCACGCCCATGCCCGCATCGCTGAGACGAACGATGGGAATGTCGTGCGAAATCTCGTGTTCGAACTTGAGGATGGCGTCGGCCCCGGCGCCGGTGAGGAAGATCGCCTTCACCTCCGCCAGTTCACGCAGCATCGCCTCGGGCGGCGACCACACCACGGCGTAGTCGCAGGGCGGCAATTTCGCGCCCTCTTGCCACACCACGACCTCCGCCTCCGGCAGATGACGGGCGAAGTCCTTGATCCAGGGCTCGGTTTTCCCGTCAGCCCTGTGCAGCAGAATGCGCATGGTGTCTCCTCCTTACGCAGCAGCCTTGAATGCCAGCAGAGGTGCACCGTCGGCGACCTGGTCGCCCACCGCATACAGCACTTCCTCTACCACGCCATCATGCGGCGCCGAGATGGTATGTTCCATCTTCATCGCTTCCATGATGACGAGCGCATCACCTTTCTTCACTTCCTGTCCGTTCCTGGCCAGTACCGCAACGACCTTGCCTGGCATTGGTGCGGTCAGGCGTCCTCCCTCTGCTTCCGATTCGCCGGCGTGGGCCATCGGATCGTTATAGTTCAGAACGAAGTGGCCGCCGCCGGTGAAGACGTGGAATACATCGCCATCGCGGCGCACCGTGCCTTGCACGGAAGTGTCGCCCAGCTTGATGCTGAAATCAACGCCATTCTGCGATTGCAGGGACAGATCGACCTCGATGCCTTTGATATCAAACTGCCAGCCATGCGGCAGGTAAGTCAGCATCGGCTCGTAGGTTTTACCATGCTCGTCGCTGAAAGCCAGCTTGCGTGCATAGTGGAAGTTCATGCGCCAGCCCAGCGCCTGACCCCACGGATCGCCTTTGTTGGCGCCGGATTGGGCTGCGGATTTGTCCTTCTCTTCTTCGATCAGCGAGACGGCGGCCAGTGCCACGGCGGCCACCGGGACCGAGCGGGCCGGCGGGAACAGGGCGTCGTGGTTACGTTCGATCAGGCCGGTGTCCAGGTCCGCGTTGGAGAACGCATCGCCTTCGACCAGTCGTTTGAGGAAAGCGATATTGGATGCAAGGCCAACGATCTGGTACTGGGCCAGCGCTTGCGCCATGCGAGCCAGCGCCTGCTTGCGGTCCGCGCCCCAGACGATCAGCTTTGCGATCATCGGATCATAGAACGGCGAAATCGCATCGCCTTCGCGCACGCCGGAATCGACGCGCACGGCGGCCGGATGGCCGGGCACGCCGCCCAGTTCAAAGTTGACCGAATCAGGAGTTTCCAGATGGCGCAGCGTGCCGATGGACGGCAGGAAGCCCTTCTCCGGGTTCTCAGCATAGATACGTGCTTCGATGGAGTGGCCATTGATGGTCAGCTCGTCCTGCTTCTTCGGCAGCATCTCGCCGGCGGCAACGCGCAGCTGCCATTCGACGAGGTCGGTGCCGGTGATCATTTCCGTCACAGGGTGTTCAACCTGCAGACGGGTGTTCATCTCCATGAAGTAGAAGCTGCCGTCCTGGTTGGCGATGAATTCCACCGTACCCGCGCCGACATAGCCCACGGCCTTCGCGGCCGCCACGGCGGCTTCGCCCATCGCGGCACGGCGCTCTGCGCTCATGCCCGGCGCCGGCGCTTCTTCCAGCACTTTCTGGTGACGGCGCTGCACGGAGCAGTCACGCTCGAACAGATAGATGCAGTTACCGTGCGTGTCCGCAAACACCTGGATCTCGATGTGACGAGGGCGCTGCAGGTACTTCTCCGCCAGCACCTTGTCGTCGCCGAAAGAGCTGATCGCTTCGCGCTTGCAGGAGGCCAGTGCATCGGCAAATGCCGCCGAGCTTTCCACCACGCGCATGCCCTTGCCGCCGCCGCCGGCGGAAGCTTTCAGCAGCACCGGATAACCGATGCGGTCAGCTTCGCCCTGCAGGAAGGCGGCATCCTGATTGTCACCGTGATAGCCCGGCACCAGCGGCACATTGGCCTTTTCCATCAGCTGCTTGGCAGCGGACTTGGAACCCATGGCGCGCATTGCCGAAGCTGGCGGACCAATGAATACAAGGCCCGCTTCCGCGCAGGCATCCGCGAACTCGGCGTTCTCGGACAGGAAGCCGTAGCCGGGGTGGATCGCTTCCGCGCCAGTCGCCAGCGCAACGGCGATCAGTTTGTCGCCGCAGAGATAGGACTCTTTGGCTGGCGCTGGGCCGATGTTCACCGCTTCGTCGCACACGGCGACGTGCTTGGCATTCGCGTCCGCTTCCGAATACACGGCCACGGTCTTGATGCCCAGGCGGCGGGCGGTTGCGGCGACGCGGCAGGCGATTTCACCACGGTTGGCGATCAGGATTTTCTTGAACATGGGCCTCTCTCTATTCTCTTTTTATGTGTTGGTCGCGCTTAGCAGCCGCAGGCTTCTTTTTGCACGGAGTCCAGCGTGGTGGCGCGGGTCTTCAAGCCCAGCTTTGCCAGCAGTGCGCGATCGTCGTTCGCTTCAGGATTATCGGTGGTCAGCAGCTTGTCGCCGTAGAAGATCGAGTTCGCGCCAGCCATGAAGCACATCGCCTGCACCGCTTCGCCCAGCTCGCGGCGGCCGGCGGACAGACGCACACGCGCCTTCGGCATCGTGATACGGGCCACGGCGATGGTGCGCACGAATTCCAGCGGGTCCAGCTTGTCCAGGCCATACAGCGGCGTGCCTTCGACCTGCACCAGGTGGTTGATCGGCACCGATTCCGGGTAAGGATTCAGGTTCGCCAGCTGGGCGATCAGGCCCGCGCGCAACTCGCGCGTTTCGCCCATGCCCACGATGCCGCCGCAGCAGACTTTCAGGCCCGCGTTGCGCACGTGGCCCAGCGTGTCCAGGCGGTCCTGATACTCGCGGGTGGAGATGATGTTGTCGTAGAACTCTGGCGCGGTGTCCAGATTGTGGTTGTAGTAGTCCAGGCCCGCATCCTTCAGGCGCTGCGCCTGCTCGGCTTCCAGCATGCCCAGGGTGGCGCAGGTTTCCAGACCCAGTGCCTTCACTTCGCGCACCATGGTCTCGACCTTTTCCATGTCGCGGTCTTTCGGGCTGCGCCATGCAGCGCCCATGCAGAAACGGGTCGCGCCGTTGTCCTTGGCTTGCCTGGCGGCGTCGAGGACGGTGTCCAGGTCCAGGATCTTCTTGGCTTCCACGCCGGTGTCGTAGCGCGCGGCTTGCGGGCAGTAGCCGCAGTCTTCTTCGCAGCCGCCGGTCTTGATGGAGAGCAGGGTTGCCAGTTCAACGTCGCTGTCCGGCCAGTAGGCGCGGTGCACTTCCTGGGCGCGGAACATCAGCTCGTGGAAGGGCAGTTCGTAGAGCGCCATTACCTCAGCCAGTGGCCAGGTCGCGTCTTGCGCCAGTTTGATCGGCGCGGTTGGACGGTGCAGTTCGACGGTCTTTGGTTCTTGCAGGGACATCGTGTTTCCTCTCTTATTTACGGCGAACCGGCCAGTTGGGCAGGCTCGTAAAGTCCAGATATTCGGCAGCGGCGGAAGCAGTCGCTTTGGCCAGGCGCGGTACGCGCCCCAGCAGCGGCGCTGGAATGCGCGCTTCGAGTGCGGCGATATTCTCGTCCGCGAAATTAAATTCCAGGTCCAGCGTGTTGGCCACCCAGCCCACCAGCTTCAAACCGCGCGCCAGGATGGCTTCCACGGTCAGCAGCGCGTGGTTGATGCAGCCGAGGCGCATGCCCACCACCAGCACCACGGGCAGTGCGAGCTGCTGGGCCATGTCGGCCGTGTCGTATTCGTCAGTCAGCGGCACGCGGAAGCCGCCCACGCCTTCCACCACAGTGGCGTCGGTGAGTGCGGCGATTTCCAGATAGGCGGCCAGAATCGGCACCGGGTCGATCTTGCGGCCTTCCAGCTCGGCAGCGATGTGCGGTGCCGCCGGCTCGCGCAGCATGAACGGTGTGGTCAGTTCCTGCGGCAGCGAGACATTGCCCGCCTCCGCCAGCTGGTCCGCATCGTCATTATGCAGACGGCCATTCTTCATCACGGCGCCCGCCGCAACAGGCTTCATGCCGCAGGTGCGCACGCCGCTACGGCTCAGCGCATACAGCATGGCGGACGAAGTCAGGGTCTTGCCGATTTCGGTATCGGTGCCTGCAACGAAGCAGGCGAAACGCGGCGGTACGCCGTCGGCAGCCGCCGCGGCTTCAGGAGCGATGACAGGATCTTCCAACGCCATCTCAGGACCTCCTTTCTAATGCATTTAGTGCTTCCACCAGCTGGGCCACGTCCTGCGCCGTATGCGCTGCGGACAGGGTGACGCGCAGGCGCGCCGTCCCAACCGGCACCGTCGGCGGACGAATGCCGCCAACCCAGATGCCCTGCTCCCACAAAGCAGCCGAAGCGCGCATGGCGGCATCGTTCTCGCCGATCACGATGGCTTGCACCGCCGTGATGGACGGAATGCGCTGCCATTTTTCCAGGCGCAGTCCGTCGTCCAGCTGAGCGATCAGGGCATTCAGATGGGCGCGGCGTTCGCGGCCCTCCGAACCCGCAATGATATCAAGGCTTGCCAGCAAGGCGTGCGCCAGTGCGGGCGGCGCGGCCGTGGTGAAAATGTAGGGGCGGGCGCGCTGGATCAGGGTTTCGATCACGGTCTTGTGCGCCGCTACGAAAGCGCCGCCGACACCCGCGGCCTTGCCGAGCGTGCCGACATAGACGAGGTAAGGCGACTTCAGGTTGAAGTGTTCCAGTGCGCCGCGGCCATTGGCGCCGAGCGCGCCGAAGCCGTGGGCATCGTCGACGATCAGCCAGGCCTTGTGCCGTTCGCAGAGTGCCAACAGTTGCGGCAGTGGTGCCAGGTCGCCGTCCATGCTGAACAGGCTGTCCGTCACCACGATCTTGTTGGAAGCGGTGCTTTCGGCCAGCATGGTGTCCAGCGCCGCCACGTCGGCGTGCGGATAGACCTTCAGCGTGGTGCGCGACAGGCGGCCGCCATCGATCAGCGAAGCGTGGTTGAGCGATTCGCTGAAAACCTCCGTGTTCTTGTCGCCCACCGCCAGGCCGGTGATGACGCCGAGATTGGCCATATAGCCGGTGCAGAAGTACAGCGCGCGCGCATCGGCCAGGTGCGGCGAGACGAATTCCGCCAGGCGTTCTTCCAGATCGGCGTGTGCGCGGCTGTGGCCACTGATCAGGTGCGAAGCGCCACTGCCGGCGCCGTACAGCTCCACGCCTTCGCGCAGGGCCGCCGTCACGCGCGGGTGCGCAGCGAGACCGAGGTAGTCGTTGCTGCAGAAGGCCAGCATGTCGCGGCCATCGACGGTCAGGCGCGGCGCGCACGGCGTTTCGACTGAACGGCGCTTGCGGATCTGATGCTTGTCCTGCAGCAGCTGCAGGTGAGATTCGAGTTTGTCCAGCAGTTCCATCACGCGATCACCTTTTCAAACACGGCTTGCGTGCGTTCTGCGAGCCCGCTGATTTCCTCGTCGCTGAGGATGTAAGGCGGCATCAGATAAACGGTGGAACCGATGGGGCGCAGCAGCAGCTCATTGCGCGTGGCTTCGGTGAAGAAGCGGCGCGAAAAGTCCGGTCCAGCGTCGATGGCGTCGAAGGCCCAGATCATGCCGCGGTTGCGGAAGTTCTTCGTGCGTTCGTGATTCGCCAGCGGCGCCAGGGCTTCGGTCAGCTTGCGCGAGCGGGCCTGGTTCGCTTCCAGCACATGGTCTTCCTGGAAGATGTCCAGCGTGGCCAATGCAGCACGGCAGGCCAGCGGATTGCCGGTATAGGAATGCGAATGCAGGAAGCCGCGCGTCACGTCGGCGCTGTAGAAAGCCTGATAAATCTCTTCGCGCGACAGCACGATGGACAGCGGCAGGTAGCCGCCGCTGATGCCCTTGGACAGAGTCAGGAAGTCCGGCCACACGTCCGCCTGCTCGCAGGCGAAGAAGGTGCCGGTGCGGCCGCAGCCGACGGCGATTTCGTCGAAGATCAGGTGCACGCCGTGCTTGTCGCACAACTCGCGCACCAGCTTCAGGTAAAGCGGATCGTGCATCGCCATGCCGGTAGCGCATTGCACCAGCGGCTCGATGATGACGGCGGCAATCTTGCCGGCGCGTTCGGTGAACACGCGCTCCACATCTGCGGCGGCGCGGCGTGCAACGTCGGCGGCCGTTTCGCCTTCAGCAGCCTGACGCGCATCCGGCGACATCACGGTCTGCGCGGCGCGCAGCAGCGGGCCGTAGGCGTCCTTGAACAGCGCGACATCGGTCACGGCCAGCGCGCCGATCGTCTCGCCGTGGTAGCTGCCTTTGAGGCAAACGAATTCCTGCTTGTCGCCATGGCCGCTGTTGCGCCAGGCGTGGAAGCTCATTTTCAGCGCGATTTCGACGGCGGATGCGCCGTCCGATGCGTAGAACGCGTGGCCCAGCTGATGCTGCGTGAGCGCGGACAGGCGCTCGGACAACTGGATCACCGGCTCGTGCGTGAAGCCCGCCAGCATGGCGTGTTCCAGCATGTCCAGTTGTTCGCGCAGGGCTGCGTTGATGCGCGGATTGGCGTGGCCGAACAGGTTCACCCACCAGGAGCTGATCGCGTCCAGGTAGCGGTTGCCTTCATGGTCGTAGAGCCACACGCCGCGGCCGTGGCTGACCGGGATCAGCGGCACGGTTTCGTGGTGCTGCATCTGGGTGCACGGGTGCCATACACTGCGCAGGCTTCGTGCGACCCAGTCGCTTGATTGATTTGTATCCAACACTACTCCTATTCGGCGGGTCAATGACCCGCCCTACGTGGCGTCATCGAAAATCCGCCGAGCGCGGCGCTGTCGGTGACGCTGACGTAGGGCGGATCATCGATCCGCCGTTCTTAGCTAAGCCACCCAGGCTTGCGCTTTTCCAGGAAGGACTGGACGCCCTCGCGGCCTTCGGCGGAAGCACGGATATTGGCGATGCGCAGCGCCGTGTCGGCAAGCAGCGCGTCGTCCACGGCCTTGTGAGCGGCGTCGCGCACCAGCACCTTGGCTTCCATGACCGCATTCGGGCTATTGGTCACGAGTGCCTTCAGCAGCTCGGCGACCTTGGCATCCAGCGCATCGGCCGCGACGACTTCGTGCACGAATCCGATGCGATGCGCCTCCTGGGCGGTAAAGCGTTCGGCGGTGAGGAAATAGCGGCGTGCCGCATTCTCGCCCATCGCCTTGATGACATAAGGGGAAATGGTGGCCGGGATCAGTCCCAGCTTCACCTCGCTCAGGCAGAAATTGGCTTCCTGGACAGCGACTGCGATATCGCATGCCGCCACCAGACCCATTCCGCCCGCATAGCAATCGCCCTGCACCCTGGCCACGACGGGCTTGGTGCAGAGGTAGATCGTGCGCAGCATCTGCGCCAGCTGCATGGCGTCGGCCTGGTTCTCCTCGTGAGAGTAACCGGCCATTTTCTTCATCCAGTTCAGATCCGCCCCGGCGCAGAAGGCCGGACCGTTTGCGGCCAGCACGATGGCGCGCACATCTTCATTGCGGCCCAGCGCATGGAATGCGACGGACAGCTCGTTGATCGTATGTTCGTTGAAGGCATTGCGCACATCCGGACGGTTCAGCGTCACGGTGGCGACCTTGTTCTCGATAGCGACAGTAAGGGTCTGATATTCCATGCTCATCTCCTTACATGCGGAACACGCCGAATTTGGTGTCCGGGATCGGCGCGTTCAGCGCGGCCGACAAGCCCAGGCCCAGCACCATGCGCGTATCGGCGGGATCGATCACGCCGTCGTCCCAGAGGCGGGCGGACGCATAGTAAGGGTGGCCCTGGTACTCGTATTGATCCTTGATCGGCTGTTTGAACGCGGCTTCTTCCTCAGCGCTCCAGCTGCCGCCCTTGCCTTCGATGCCGTCGCGCTTCACGGTGGCGAGCACGGATGCCGCCTGGTCGCCACCCATCACGGAGATGCGCGCATTGGGCCACATCCACAGGAAGCGCGGCGAGTAAGCGCGGCCGCACATGCCGTAGTTGCCGGCGCCGAAGGAGCCGCCAATGATCACGGTGAACTTCGGCACGGAAGCCGTCGCCACAGCGGTTACCATCTTTGCGCCATTGCGTGCGATGCCTTCGTTTTCGTATTTACGGCCGACCATGAAGCCGGTAATGTTCTGCAGGAAGACCAGTGGGATCTTGCGCTGGCAGCACAGTTCGATGAAGTGCGTGCCTTTCAGCGCCGACTCGGAGAACAGGATGCCGTTGTTGGCGATGATACCGACCTTCATGCCGTAGATATGGGCGAAGCCGCACACCAGCGTGGTGCCATAGCGCGCCTTGAATTCATCGAACTCGCTGCCGTCCACGATGCGCGCGATGACTTCGCGGATATCGAAAGGCTTGCGGGTATCGACCGGGATCACGCCATACAGTTCTTCCGGCGCATACTTCGGCTCCGCCGCTTCGCGCAGCGCGCCCTGTTGCGGCTTCTGGCGGTTCAGGTTGGACACGATGGTGCGGGCCATGGACAGCGCGTGCATATCGTCCTGCGCCAGGTGATCGGCCACGCCGGACAGGCGCGTGTGCACATCGCCACCGCCCAGGTCTTCCGCCGACACCACTTCACCGGTCGCCGCCTTCACCAGCGGAGGACCGCCGAGGAAGATGGTGCCCTGCTCTTTCACGATGATCGACTCGTCGGACATGGCCGGCACATAAGCGCCGCCTGCCGTGCAGGAGCCCATCACCACCGCGATCTGCGGGATGCCTTTGGCCGACATATTGGCCTGGTTGAAGAAGATGCGGCCGAAGTGGTCGCGGTCCGGGAATACGTCATCCTGATTCGGCAGGTTGGCGCCGCCGGAGTCCACCAGGTAAATGCAGGGCAGGTTGTTCTGGTCCGCGATTTCCTGCGCGCGCAGGTGCTTCTTCACGGTCATTGGATAGTAAGTACCGCCTTTGACGGTGGCGTCGTTACAGACGATCACGCATTCCTGGCCGGATACGCGGCCGATGCCGGTGATGATGCCGGCCGATGGCGCCGCGCCGTCATACATTTCGTAAGCGGCCAGCTGGGAGAATTCGAGGAAGGGCGTGCCGGGATCGAGCAGCATCTGAACGCGGTCGCGCGGCAGCAGCTTGCCGCGGGCGACGTGCTTGGCGCTGGCCGCCTCGCCGCCGCCTTCAGCCGC
The DNA here is from genome assembly GCF_052114165.1 of Pseudoduganella sp. RAF19. Lineage (NCBI taxonomy): Bacteria > Pseudomonadati > Pseudomonadota > Betaproteobacteria > Burkholderiales > Oxalobacteraceae > Pseudoduganella > Pseudoduganella sp. RAF19. The sequence goes on from NZ_JBFREF010000009.1 coordinate 253,501, forward strand.
CTTGGCCACCTTGGCGCGCAGGTCGTCGACGATGGCCTGCATCGCGGCGGCGTTGGCTTTGAAGTCTTCGCTGCGCGGATTGAGTTTGCTTTCGATGTGCGGCATGGTCTCCCTCTCTTATTCTGGAAATTGACCGTCCACGTAAAACCAGCGCAGACCACCTTCGCCAGGCTCGCGCAGGAAACGGCTGACCTCATGCAGCCGCTGCCCCCGGCCATCGACGCGCAGGCGGGCGACGAACTCCACGAAGTCCTCATTTTCCGCAGCCTCTGCTTTACGTTGACGTAAACGTAAAGCAGATTTTACCTCAAGTCCCAGCCATTGGAGCTTTTCATTTTTGTTAATTATTTGATCAGCCGGACGGGTGCTGGGGTGCCAGGTAGCCTTGAGGTAGTCCTCATTCTGCAAGGTGTAGGCGGTATAGCGCGAGCGCATCAGCTTTTCCGCCGTCTCCGGCAGCGCCTTACCCTCGATAAACGGCCCACAGCAAGCAGCCAGCGAAGGGCCGCCACAGGGGCAGCCAATAGGGGTCTTGATCTTGGACATCCCGCAATTATCCGCGATCTGGCGAATTGCTGCGACGGCGCGGCGCCCGCACGCGCCCGGCGGCCCAGCCCACATAGCCAGGGAATTGTTGACACGCTCTTTTATTTCGACCCATAATCGCTTGCGATTGGAAACGTTACCAAATGCACGGGAGCCGATGACAGTGAAAATTCCTTGCCTCTGGCTGCTGAGCGCACTTCCATTGATTGCCGCATGCAGTGGCGGCGCGCCGATGCCTGCTCAGGCCTGGATCACCACGGGCGACCAGCGCATGCTGCTGGCGCGGCAAGCGCCGGTTACCTTCGACGAGGGCGCTCCGGCCGCCATTGTCATCGACGTCGATCCTGCCACCCAGTATCAGGAGATGCAGGGTTTTGGCGCTGCCATCACCGATGCCTCGGCATGGCTGATTCAACATCGCCTGGGGACGGCGCAGCGCGATGCGCTGCTGAAGGACTTGTTCGGGACCGAAGCTGGCCTGGGACTGTCATTCACCCGGCTGACCATTGGTGCATCGGACTTCTCGACCGCCCATTACAGTTTCGACGATATGCCACCGGGTCAGTCCGACCCTGAACTGAAGCACTTCACGATCGATGCGCAGCGCTCGACCGTTCTGCCGACGGTGCAGCAGGCGCTGGTAATCAATCCGCAACTGAAGGTGATGGCATCGCCCTGGAGCGCTCCGGGTTGGATGAAGAGCAGCGATAGCCTGATCAAAGGCAGGTTAAAGCCGGCGGCTTACGAAGCGTTCGCGCGCTACCTGAATCGCTATGTGGACGTCATGAAAGAGGAAGGGGTACCGATCTTTGCCCTGACGCTGCAAAACGAACCGCACTTCGAACCGGAGAATTACCCGGGCATGCGGGTCGATCCGGCCGCACGCGCGGCCTTCATCGGCGGCTATCTCGGGCCTCGCCTGGCGGCGGAAAACCCGGGCACCTTGCTGTTTGACTGGGATCACAACTGGGACGAACCGGATTCGCCATCGGCGGTCCTGGCCGATTCGAAGGCAGCATCGTACGTGAGCGGCGTGGCATGGCACTGCTATGCCGGCGGCGTGGACGCGCAAGCCAAGGTGCACAGCAAATTCCCCAACAAGGACGTGTGGTTTACCGAGTGTTCCGGCGGACGCTGGGCGTCGGATTGGTCGGCGAACCTGCAATATTTCGTGCGCACCCTGGTCATCGACAGCACACGTAACTGGGCACGCGGCGTACTGTTCTGGAATCTTGCGCTGGATGAAACGGATGGTCCCCACCTCGGCGGCTGTAACAACTGCCGCGGTGTCGTCACGATCGACTCGCACAGTGGCGAGATCACGCGCAACGTCGAGTATTACGCGCTGGCTCATGCCAGCCGCTTTGTGAGGCCGGGTGCGCGGCGAATTGCCTCCAGCGACAGCGCCGGCGATCTGGCCCACGTGGCCTTCAAGAATCCCGACCGCTCGATCGCCCTGCTGGTAGCGAATGCAGCGGGCGAGTCCCGCATATTTTCCGTGCGCGTCGGCGCGCGCAATTTCCGCTATACGCTGCCTGGCCGCAGCGTAGCGACTTTTACCTGGAATGGAGGAGCCGGATGGCCGGACAAGTAAGCAACAGAAGACAAGCAATGAAACTCATGTGCGGCGCCGGTTTGGCAGCCTGCCTGCCCGCGCTGCCGGGACTGGCCCGGGCGGCAGCGCCATCACAGCCCTGGACGGTCTACACGACCGCACAAGACAGCGGCAAGCGCTTCGCAGCGCAGACCTTGCCAATGCCGAGCGCCGCCAGCCAGCCGCTTGAAACGGAAACGGCGGTGTTTGTCGATACGCGCAAGGAATTCCAGAAGATCTTCGGCTTTGGCGGCGCGGTGACCGATGCCGTGGCCGAAGTCTATGCAAAGCTGAAACCGGCTGCACAAGACGCATTCCTCACGGCCTACTTTGATCCTCGCCAGGGCCTCGGCTACAACGTGGTACGCACCACCATCCACAGCTCCGACTTCAGCAGCGGCAGCTATACCTATGTGCGCGACGGCGACCGTGGACTGGAGTCGTTCAGCATCGAGCATGATCTGAAGTACCGGGTGCCCTTGCTGCGCAAAGCGCTCGCCGCAGCGGTGTCGCAGGGCAACCAGGTCCGTGTGTTTGCCAGCCCCTGGAGCGCGCCGGGATGGATGAAGTCCAACGGCAGCATGCTGCACGGCGGGACGCTGCTGCCAGCCTACCGCGATGTGTGGGCGCAGTACATGGTGAAGTTCGTGCAGACCTACGAAAAGGCGGGCATTCCGCTGTGGGGCCTGTCGGTGCAAAACGAACCGATGGCAACGCAGAAATGGGAATCGATGATCTACACGGCGGAAGACGAAACACGCTTCCTGGCCGACCACCTGGGACCGGCGCTCAAGCAGGCCGGCCTTGGCGACAAAAAGCTGATTGTGTGGGACCACAACCGCGATTTATTGCCTCAGCGTGCAGCGCATATTTTGTCCGACGCCAAGGCGCGGCAATATATCTGGGGTGTGGGTTTCCACTGGTACGAAACCTGGACCAAGGGACAGCCCATGCATCGCAATGTCGCGGCCATGCACGAGGCTTACCCCGACATGAATTTCCTGCTGACGGAGGCGACGGTCGAGAAATTCGATGCATCGAAGCTGCAGTCCTGGTCCAATGGTGAGCGCTATGGCAGTGAAATCATTGGCGACCTGAACGCCGGTGCCGTTGGCTGGGTGGATTGGAATATGCTGCTGGACAGCCGCGGCGGACCCAATCACGTCGGTAATTACTGCTTTGCTCCCTTGCATGCCAGCGATGACGGTGAACTGATCTTCACCCCGAGCTACGCCTATCTGGGCCACTTCTCGCGTTACATTCGCCCGGAGGCGCGCCGCGTCAGCGCTGCAGCGAGCCGCAGTACGCTCGATACCGTCGCTTTCCGCAATGCCGATGGCAGTGTGGCGATCGTTGTGATGAACCGTAGCAGCGAGCCGCAGCGTTACCGCCTTGCGATCGATGGCCTGGAAGTGCCGGTGGAGATTCCGGCGCATGCAATCCAGACGGTGGTGCGATAAGGGGACTCAGGCTGCCAGGACCAGGCAGCCAAGCTTGAATGGCGTCTCCTTGCCGCGCATGAGCGTGGCGAGGAGATTGGCTGTGCCGCAGGCGAAAGTGAAGCCGAGCGGGCCGTGGCCGACGTTGAGCCACAGATTGGAATACTGGGTGGCGCCGATGATCGGCGCGGAATTCGGCGTGGCGGGACGCAGGCCAGCCCAGGCTTCGGCGTGGTCGTAGTCGGCCGCGTGCGGTATGGTGGTGCGGGCCAGCCTGGTGAGGCCGGCGATGCGGTGCTGGTCGATGGACGTGTCTTCGCCCACCATGTCCACCATCGCCGCAATGCGCAGGTTGGAGCCGATGCGTGCGTACAAGGTCTTGCGTTCGAAGTCCGTCACGCTGATTTCAGGCGCGCGGTCGCCTGCGCGGATCGGCGCGGTCAGGCTGTAGCCCTTCAGCGGATACATGGGCAGGTAAATGTCGGCGGTGGCGGCCAGGTTGCGGCTCTGGATGCCGGCGGCCAGCACGAACTGGTCGGCTGCGATCCAGCCAGCGCTGGTTTCGATGGCAGACACCTTGCCGCCTTCCGTGAAGATCGAACGCGCTTCGGCGTGCACGATGCCTTCGAAGCGTGGATGCGACATCAGGCGCTTTTCCAGTGCGAGGCAGAAGGCGTGGCAATCCGCGACGGCTTCGCCGCTGTTGAAGATGCCGCCAGCCAGCGATGGCGCGAGTTCAGCCAGCGCAGGTTCCATTTGCGCGGTTTCAGCACCGTTCAGCACTACGCGGTTGCCTTCCGAATCCGGCTTGGCGACAGCTTTCTTGAATGCTTTTTCAGAGCGGTACACCACCAGCTTGCCCGCGTCACGCCAGGAAAACTCGGACAGCGGAATCGTCATTTCAAGCTGCGCCATCGATTGACGGCTCAGCTCACCCAGCTCCAGCAGCTTGGCGGTGGTGCGCGCGTTGTCGGTCGCATTGCAGTTGGCGAGGAACTGCGCCAGCCAGCGCCACTGGCGCATATCGGCTTCGGGACGGAAGCGCAGCGGACCGGCTTCCTGGAAGATCCATTCCAGTGCCTTCAGCGGCACGCCGGCATCGGCCAGCGGCGAGACGTAGCGATAGCTCAGCTGCCCGCCATTGCGCGCGCTGGCCGCGCTGCCGACGGTCGGCGCTTTTTCGAGCAACGTCACGCGATAGCCTGCTTCCAGTAGCCACCAGGCCGAAGTGAGGCCCACGACACCGCCACCGATCACGACTACTTGCTGTGCTTCTTGCTGCATTACGCCTCGCTAAGGCCTATGTAGGGCCGGGTTTCTCTTGATGACAGATTAACGGCGCGCCGACACATGTCGCCAATTAAACTTCTTTCGGCGGCCATAACCTCTGGTCATGAGGCGTCGCCGCGCACGGCGGATCAATGATCCGCCCTACGGCATCGTGGGGCGTATTCGATCGGCGCGTAGGGCGGGTCATTCGAGCCGCCGTCTAGCGGCCGTCGCCCAGCACGGCGCGCTTGTAGAGGGCATCCAGAATGAGTTCTTCGGTACGGGTGTGGGCGGAGTAAGTGCCCGGATAAGCATCCGGATCGCTGGCGAAGCCACCGATCAGCGACACCAGTCCATTTTTATTTTGCAGATCGACCACAAAAGTGGAGATCAAACCATACGCTTCGCCCAAGTGGCCAACCGCATTGAAACCGCCGCCGGACACTAGCCGGTTGCCCTTGCCCGGCTCATTATCGAAGCGCTGCGTGCCCAGCCCCCAGCTGTGATACAGGCCTTTCAGCGTATCGCCGTTCTTGCCGTTGTAGTGCCACTGTTCAGAGAACATGGTCTTCAGCGACTCGGGCTTGAGGATTTGCTTGCCCTCGTAACGCCCGTTATTGATCAGCATGAGCATGATCTTGCCCATATCGCCAGCCGAGATGCGCATGCCGCCGGTCGGGCTGAACAGCGTGCCGTTAGTGCCGATCTGGTAATGGTCAACACCCGCGGGCTGCTGCGGCGGCGTGACGCCGAAGTCATCCACCTGCGCGATCCACGGTCCTTTCGCGTCCCAGATTTCGGTATCACGCGTGCGGCGGCGGTACAGCGTGGCGGTATCGGACACTTCCTGTGCCGTGAACTCGGCAGGGTTGTAGCCACCGTGCAGGCCCATTGGCGTCAACAGCAGGCGCTTCATCAGGCGGTCGAAGCGCTCGCCGCTGGCGCGCTCCATCAGCGTGCCGATCACGCCCCAGTTCAGATTGCAGTAGGTGAAGTATTCGCCGGGCGCACCGTCCTTCGCAAACATCTCGCCCTTGCCGTAGCGCTTACCACCAGACAGCAGCACTTCGCGCAAGTCGGTATCGGTGCCCCAGAAATAGCCTGCATCGTCGCGCAGCGTGGAGGTATGGCTGAGCAGCGTGCGCAGGGTGATCGGCTTGTCGGGATAAGCGGGATTGCGGACCGGATAGCCCAGCACGGTGCTGATATCCGCATCCAGATTCAGCTTGCCCTCTTCGACCAGCTTCATCACGCCGAAGGTGGTCATCATCTTGGAGATGGAGGCGATGCGGAACATCGTCGTTGGCGTGACCGGCGCTGTGGCGCCGTTACCGGCAGTATCAATGCGGCGCAGGCCGAACTGCTGCTGGTAGGAGACTTTGCCATCGCGGATCGCCAGCACCGACAAGCCGGAAAGCGGGCGCTGCGCATCGTTGACGATTGCCGCCAGCTCGCGGTCCAGCACCGCAGTGGGCGTGACGGTTGCAGGCCCGGCCGCCATCACATGGCTCATTCCGCCCAGCAGTATCGCTCCAATCAGCGCGCGCATCGTCATTCAGCCTCCTGTGTTTGTTATGTCAAAAAGCATACGTTGGAGGCGGCCACAGGGGCCAATGAAAACTGATTATGCGCACATAACCATCTGGCATATGTAACAAAAAATCAGCGTGAAAAGCTCATCGCTATTAAACTACTGCATAACAGGAGAAATGCAATGAGCCACCCCGGCGCAGAATTCAAACCGGATCTAGAAGATAGTTCACCGCTGTATATGCAGATTGCCCGCAAGTTGAGCGACGATGTGCGCAACGGGCGATATCAGGTCGATCAGGCGCTGCCTTCGGAACGCACGCTGTCCGAGCAGTTGAATGTGTCGCGCGTGACGGCGCGAAAGGCTATCGACCAGCTGGTCGAGCAAGGGCTGGTCGTGCGCCGCCGCGGTTCGGGCAACTACATCGCGCCGCGCATTGAGCAGCCACTGTCCAATCTCTCCAGCTTCTCCGAACAGCTGCAGCAGCGCGGCTACAAGCCCAGCTCGCGCTGGCTGAAGCGCGCCATTGTTACCGCCAGCGCGGACGAGCAGATGAGCCTTGGCCTGTCGCCCAACACCAAGGTCGCGCGCCTGGAGCGGCTGCGCCTGGCGGACGATGTCGTCATGGCCTACGAGGTGAGCGTGCTGCTGCAAAGCGCCGTGCCGCGTCCCGAAGAAATCGGCGACTCGCTGTATCAATATCTGGAATCGGTCGGCAAAGCGCCCGTGCGCGCGCTGCAGCACATTCGCGCCATGAACGCGCCGGCCGAGCTGGCGGAGCGGCTGGAAGTGCCGGAAGGCCAGGCCGTGCTCTTCATCACCCGTATCGCCTATCTGGATTCGGGCGAGGCGGTGGAGCTGACCCATTCCTACTGCCGCAGCGACCATTACGATTTCGTCGCGGAGATGCGCCGCGCCGCATAACCTGGTGTAATGCCCATGTATCTTCCTTTCATGGGCTGGGCGGATGATTTGGTATTACACTGGTCTTCATCATGCTAAAAACCGAAACCCCCAGTAGCCTGCATACCGGGCTCGACCAATACCCTACAGAACAGCTGGTTGCCGCTTTCGTAGACGACCAGCTCAACGCGGTGCAGGCAGTCCGCAACGCCGCCCCTTCCATCGCAAAAGCTATTACCGCAGCAGTACCACGCATCGAAGCGGGCGGGCGCCTGCTCTACGTGGGCGCGGGCACGTCCGGCCGCCTCGGCGTGCTGGATAGCGTGGAGCTGTACCCGACTTTCTCCTGGCCGCACGGGCGCGCGCTGGCGCTGCTGGCAGGCGGCGAGTCGGCCATGTTCCAGGCCGTCGAAGGCGCAGAAGATGACCGCGAGCAGGGCGCAGTTGACCTGCAAGGACTGAAGCCGACGCCGAACGATGTCGTGCTGCTGCTGGCTGCCTCCGGCGGCACCCCATACGTGCTGGGCGCGCTGCATGCCGCGCGCGCAATCGGCGCACTGACCATTGGTATCGCCAACAACGTGGATGCGCCGGTCGCGAACGAGGCCGAAGTGGGCATCACGCTGGACACCGGTTCCGAAGTTATCTCCGGCAGCACGCGCCTGAAAGCGGGCACCTCGCAGAAGATCGTGCTGAACACAATCTCCAGCGCCATCATGGTCCGCCTGAACAAAGTCTACGGAAACTTGATGGTAGACTTGAAGCCGACCAACGCGAAGCTGTTCGCGCGCACCGTGCGCCTGACCATGCACGCGACCGGCGCCGATGAAGCGTCGGCCCGCAGCGCGCTGGAGCAGTGCGGCTTCCACGTGAAGGTAGCCGTGGTCGCACTCCTGAAAAAAGTAAACGTACAGCAGGCGGAGACCCTGCTGGATCAAGCGAAAGGAAGCGTCCGCGGAGCGCTTTCCGCATAAAACAAAAGGAACGCATGGAACAAGCGCAGCAACGCAACCCATGGTGGTGGGTGCCCTCACTCTATTTCGGTCAAGGCATCCCCTACTTCGCCGTGATGGCCTTGTCCACGACGATGTACAAGAACACCGGTATCTCCAATACCGACATCGCGTTCTACACTTCCTGGCTGTACCTGCCCTGGATCATCAAGCCGCTCTGGTCGCCGATCGTTGAAATGTTCGGCACCAAGCGCGCCTGGGTGGTCGTGCTGCAGATGGTGATTGCCGCATCGCTGGCCGCCGTCGCCTTCACGACACCGCTGCCGCATTTCTTCCAGCTAAGCCTTGCCGCCATGTGGCTGATCGCCTTCAGCTCCGCCACGCACGACATCGCGGCGGACGGCTTCTACATGCTGGGCATGCGTCCCAAGGACCAGGCGGCCTACGTCGGTGTGCGCAGCACCTTCTACCGCGTCGCCAACGTGGCTTGCAACGGTGGCCTGACTTATATCGCCGGTGAGCTGATCAAGCATTCCGGCAATCCGCACCTGGCCTGGGGCATTGTGTTCGGCATCATGGCCGGCGTGTTCGGGCTGCTCGCGTTCTACCACCTGTTCATGCTGCCGAAACCGGCGGTCGATCGCAAGACGGCCACCAGCAGCAACCCGTTCAAGGAATTCTTCGATACCTTCGGCGCCTTCTTCCGCAAGGACGGCATCGTGGTCATCCTGCTCTTCCTGCTGACCTTCCGCCTCGGCGAATCGCAGCTGCTGAAAATGGCGGTGCCCTTCCTGCTGGACCCAGCAGATAAAGGCGGTCTGGGCCTCGACACTTCGGATCTCGGCATCGCCTACGGCACCATCGGCGTAATCTCGCTGACGGTCGGCGGTCTGCTGGGCGGCTGGGTCATTTCGCGTTATGGCCTGAAGCGCTGCCTGTGGCCGATGGCGTTTGCGACGCACTTGCCTGACCTGGTATTCGTCTATCTGTCCCACGCCATGCCGCAGAATTTCGCGCTGATTTCCGCTGCCATCGGCATCGAGCAATTCGGCTACGGCTTCGGCTTTGCGTCCTACCTGATGTTCATGATCATGGTGGCGGAAGGCGCACACAAAACTGCGCACTACGCTATCTGCACCGGCTTCATGGCGCTTGGCATGATGGTGCCGCAGATGGCGAGCGGCGCCATCCAGGAATATCTCGGATACCCGCATTTCTTCATCTGGGCCTGCACGGCGACGATCCCCGCCTTCATCATGACGGCGCTGATCAAAGTGGACCCGGCGTTCGGCCGCGAATAGGTACAATACAGCGCTTCAGCGTTGCGGAGGTTGGTAGTGAGTTTTAGTTCAAAAAGGCGTCTGACCCTTGCGGCGGGTGCGGCGAGCGCGATTTCCGCCATCCTTGCCGCCTGTACCACGCCCATGCCGCCCGATAAAGGCACCGCAACTCCTGCCAGCGGCCCGGCGCCGGCGGGCAGTATGCCTGGCGCCACCACGCAGCCCGGCGCACATCCACCGTTCACCGGCGACCAGCCACCGCCCGCGCCGCGCGAATTTCGCGCCGCCTGGGTGTCGACGGTCGCCAACATCGACTGGCCTAGCCGCAGCAACCTGCCGGTAGCGAAGCAGCAGGCGGAGGTGCTGGCCATCCTCGACCGCGCCAAAGCTCTGAACCTGAACGCTATTGTCTTGCAGGTACGCCCAAGTGCCGACGCGATTTATCCATCGAAGCTTGAGCCATGGTCGGAATACCTGACCGGTGCGCAAGGCCGCGAGCCATCGCCGGCATGGGACCCCCTGCAATTCTGGATCGCCCAGGCACATGCGCGAGGGCTGGAACTGCACGCCTGGTTCAACCCATACCGCGCCCGCCACTCCACCGCCAAATCGCCAAACGCGCGCGACCACATCGCCAACACCAAGCCGCAGGTGGTCAAGCAGTACGGCAAATTCCTGTGGATGGACCCGGGCGAAGAAGCGGCCGCGCAGCAAACGCTGGACGTGATCCTGGACGTGGTGCGCCGCTACGACGTGGACGGCGTCCACATCGACGATTATTTCTATCCCTATCCGATCGAAGCCCCAAGCGCCAACGGTGGCGAAGCCGCCGCGCTGGACGTGCCATCGAACGGCAGCAAGCCGGAACTCGACTTCCCCGACCAGCCGGCCTGGCAACGCTACGTGGCAGGCGGCGGCACGCTGGACCGCGCCGCATGGCGCCGCCAGAACGTGAACCAGCTGATCGAAGCGATCTACAACGGCATTCACAAGGAAAAGGCCTGGGTACGTTTCGGCATCAGCCCCTTCGGCATTGGCCGTCCGGACCGCCGACCGCCCGGCATCCAGGGTTTCAGCCAGTACGACAAGCTGTATGCGGACGCCGAAACCTGGCTGCAAAACGGCTGGCTCGATTACTTCACGCCCCAGCTCTACTGGCCGATTGCCCAGCAAGCGCAAGCCTTCCCGGTGCTGCTCGATTACTGGCAAGGCCAGAACAAACGCGCCCGCCACCTGTGGCCGGGCCTGTACACCAGCCGCATCGACAACACGGATAAGTCCTTCTCGCCGGACGAGATCGTGCAGCAGATCGAGTTGATGCGCAGCCGCGGCACGGTGGACGGCCATGTCCATTTCAGCATCGCCGCGCTGATGCAAAACCGCAAAGGCATTTACGACCAGCTGAAAGCCGTCAGCTACCAGAGCGCCGCGCTGGTGCCGACTTCGCCCTGGCTGGGCAGCGAAGCGCCGGCCGCGCCAACTGTCGCAGTCAAGCGCAATGGCAGCGGCCTGGCCATCGCTTTGGGCACGGTGCCGAAAGCGACCCAGTTCGCCATCTGGGCGCGTTATGGCGACGAATGGCGCTTTGTGGTGGCGCCGGCCACGCGCAGCGAAGTGGTGCTGACGGACGATGGCGGCGTGCCGGCACGCTCTGTCGTCGTGACGGCGGTCGATCGCCTCGGGAATGAGAGCGCGCGCGTCGCGGCGACCTTATAACCTCAAGGAATGAGAGCCGTGCAAGCTTTCATGTGAACTTGTCAAGGAACGGTCTTAAACTTACGCGATCATGGGCAATTCCGATTCCGACCGTTCACTTGGACTGGGCATAGACGCCGGCGGCACGCAAACGCGCTGGGCGCTCGCTGAGCCATCCGGGAACATTGTCGCCGAAGGCACGGTCGCGGGACTCTCCGCCCTGATGATGGCCAAACCCGCTGGCCGAGAACAAGTGCACGCCATCTTCGCTGAACTGGCCAAGGACGTGCTGGATTCCGGGAAGCCTCTGCGCGTGTGCGCAGGGCTGACGGGCTTCGGGGGCGATGGCAATGTGCTGCTGGGCTGGCTGTCCGACCTCCTCGATGTGCGCCTGGACGCCATCACCATCTGCAACGATATCGAAATCGCCTACCTCGATGCGTTCGAGCCGGGCGAAGGCTACCTGGTCTACGCCGGCACCGGCTCCATCGCTGCCTTCATCGATGCCGAAGGCGAGTTCCACCGCGCCGGCGGCCGCGGCGTGATGCTGGACGATGCCGGCGGCGGTTTCTGGATCGCCCGTGAAGCCATGCGCCGCATCTGGCGCAACGAGGACGAGCAGCCCGGTTCCTGGACGGATTCGCCCATGGCGCATGCCGTGTTCGACCACGTCGGCGGTAATGACTGGGCCTTCTCCCGTTCCTTCATGTACACCCGCGAGCGTGGTGAAATCGGCAAGCTGGCGCTGGCCGTCGCCATGAGCGCAGGCGCCGATCCGGCCGCGCGCCACATTCTGCTGCAGGCCGGACGCGAACTGGCCCGCCTGGCGCTGGCGCTGGTGTCCCGCTTCGGGCCGCGTCCCATCGTGCTGGCCGGCCGGGCCGCCGAACTGCATCCCCTGATTTTCGAAGCCATGCGCGCTGAACTGCCGCCCGGGCTTGAGCTGAGCAAACAAACTGCCCATCCTCACTACGCGGCTGCCCGCATGGCGGCCCGTCCACGCAACTAAAACATAAGAGACGTCCATGATCAAAAAACTGCTGCTCGCTTCCCTGGTATCCGTGCTGGCCGGCTGCGCCACTCAGCCGCCGACCATCGACCATACGCTCGGCCCGTCGAAGGGACAGAGCAGCCGTGTGCGTTTCATCGTGATTCACTACACCGTGTCCGATCTGCCGCTGGCGATCAAGCAGCTGACCGAAGGTGAAGTCAGCGCTCACTACCTGCTGACCGATGAGGAAAAGCCGAAGTTCTACGCGCTGGTGGATGAAACCCGCTCCGCCTGGCACGCCGGCGTCAGCAGCTGGAAAACCTACACCCAGCTGAACAACAGCTCGGTCGGTATCGAAATCGTGAATCCGGGCTTCAAGGAAACGCCGGAAGGCCGCGTTTGGTATCCGTTCAAGCAAGCCCAGATCGACCAGCTGATCGCCCTGGTCAAACAGATCAAGGAACGCCATAACGTCGCGCCGGAAAACATCCTCGGCCACGCCGACATTGCCCCGCAGCGCAAGCAGGACCCGGGTCCGCTGTTCCCGTGGAAGCAGCTGGCTGACGCCGGCCTGATCACCTGGCCGGACGCCAACGAGGTCGCCTCCAAGCGCGCCATCTACGAAGCCCAGCTGCCGGACGTCGCCTGGTTCCAGAACAAACTGGCCACCCACGGCTATGCCGTACCGCAGACTGGCGTGCTGGATGAGGCCACCCACAATGTGATGGTCACCTTCCAGTCCAAATACCGCCAGAGCAAGTGGGACGGCGTGCCGGATGCGGAAACCGCCGCGATTCTGGACGTGCTGACCACACCGAAGCCGCCTGTTGTGGCTGCCCCGGCGGTGGCTGCACCATCCAAGCCATAAGCATTGCCCCGCGTTGCGCCGCAGGCAGGTTTCCCCTATCCTGCACTGATTCCCGCAGGATTCTGCGGCGTAACGATGAGGAATTGAAGCGATGCGGCTGCGTCATATAGAAGTTTTCCACGCGATCATGCAGGTCGGCACCATCAGCGGCGCCGCGCAGGTTTTGCATATTTCGCAACCGGCAGTGACCAAGGTCTTGCAGCACTGCGAACTGCAACTTGGCATGCCCCTGTTCGAACGCGTGCGCGGCAAGCTCTATCCAAAGCCGGAGGCGCACCGCCTGTTCGCGGAAACCGAAAAGCTGCATCGCGACCTGCAGGGTATCCGCCGTCTCGCTGCCAGCCTGAAGGGGCATGCCGAAGAAACCATTCGTTTGGTGTCCACGCCGACCATTGCGATCAGCGTGCTGCCGCAAGCGATGAGCGCATGGCGCCGCGACTTCCCCGGCGCGCGCTGCGAGCTGGGTACGCACCACACCACCGAAATCGTGAACATGCTGCGGCTGGGCGAGGCTGACCTCGCACTGTCGCTACAGGACCCGCGCCATCCCGGCATCGTCGCCGAGCCGCTGGCGCAAGGCCTGATGACGGTAATCGCCCCGGTGGGAACCTGGCGTGACGAAGAGCTGTCGCAGCCGCTGACGGCCGAAGGGCTGGTGGGCGAACTGATTGGCTACGCCGACACTGACCCGCTGGGCGAGATGGTGGTCGCAGCCTGCGAAGCGCAGGGCCAGCATCCGAATTTCCGCACCGTGGTGCAGACTTACCAGATCGCGCGCTCGCTGGTGGAAGCAGGCAGCGGCATGGCGGTGGTCGATCCGTTCACGGCAGCATCCGCATTATCAACTCGCGTACAGCGCCGCCAATGGGCGCCTGCGATCCCGATCCAGCTTTACCTGCTGACGGCCGGGCACTCGCCGCTGTCGCACGGCGCACGCCAACTGGCCGACAGCATTGCGGCTGCGGCGCGCGCCTGTCTCGAAACAGGAAACACATGAGCCGTACCATCCGCAGCGAAGAGATCCCCGGCAGTCCGGAATTCCGTCACCTGAGCACGATTGCCGATATCGGCATCGATTTGCGCTACGCGACGCCGGACAACTTCGTCGGCCGCGATCTCTATTCGCCGCTGGATTGCGCGTGGCTGCACACTGATGCTGCCGCTGCCATTGAGCGTGTGGTGGCGACGCTTGCCACACGCGCGCCTGGCCACAAGCTGTTGATCCTCGATGCCCTGCGCCCGCATAGCGTGCAGATCGAACTCTGGGACGCCCTGGCCGGAACCGACCTGCAAATGTACCTCGCACCGCCCGAGCGCGGCTCCATTCATTCCTTCGGCATGGCGGTAGACGTGACCATTCTCGATGCGGCTGGACGCGAACTGGATATGGGCACCGGCTTTGACGACATGACCGAGCTGTCGCATCCGATCCTGGAAGAGAAACACCTCGCCAGCGGCGCGCTCACAGCCGCACAAATCGCCAACCGCAAACTGTTGCGCGACGCTATGACCGAAGCCGGCTTCGTCGGCATCAACAGCGAATGGTGGCACTTCGACTGCGGCGACCGCGTTCAAGTGCGCGCCAGCTACGCCAAAGTCCTGTAGTGATAGAGTATTGCCACTCAACTAATGGAGGGGCAATGAACAAACTCAATGCACTCATCTCGAGCCTGCTGCTCGCCGCTGGCGCCGCACACGCTGCCGATACGCAGCCAGGCTGCTATCACGCCAACGAAACGGCTGAGCGCGCAATTGGCTATTGCAGCGCCGTGCGCAATGGGAACCTGCTCTACGTCTCCGGCCACACCGGCAGCGGCGACATGCCGGGCGCCGTGCAGATGGTCTACACAAAGCTCGGCAAAACACTCGCCGCGAACGGCCTGACGTTCGCTGACGTGGTGAAGGAAAACATCTACACGACCGATATGGACGCGCTGGTCAAGGCCAAAGACCTGCGCCTGCCCTTCTACAACAACCATCTGCCCGCCGCCACCTGGATCAGCGTCCAGCGCCTATTTTCGCCCCAGCTGGTCATCGAAGTCGAACTCATCGCTGCCTTCCCGCCGGGGAAGTGAGTTTGCTTGCGCGAGCGCAGAGTCGCTCGGAACCTTGCTGCTTTCCTTTTACTTTCCTGCTGCTTCCGGCAGGGGCGACAACTGATTCGTGCCGGTGTGGGCGGTCCAGTCGATGAGGGCGTCGACGATGCTGCGGCCGACGCCGTTGCCGGCGTGGTCATGGTTGACCATGGCGACGACGATGCACAGTTGGCCGTTCGCGTCAGGGACGTAGCCTGCCACGGCGACAACATCGCGCAAGGTGCCGGTTTTCACGCGGGCGCGCTGGGCGGCGGTGCTTTCTTTCAGACGGCGCTTCATGGTGCCATCGACGCCGGCGATCGGCAGGCTGGTAAGGAATTCAGGCGCCCACAGCGATTTCTGCGCGGCGCGCAGCAGGCCGGCCATTTGCACGGGACGGATGCGCTCCACGCGCGACAGGCCGGAGCCGTTTTCCAGCACCAGGCCGGTGTCGTCGATGCCATGCGCGCGCATCCAGTTGCGCACCACGAGCTCGGAACGCGCCAGCGTGGGGGAAGATGGCGCAACGTCGCCGCCGCCGGGCGATGCTGCTGCGGCAGGCATCAGGTCCAGTGGACGGCTGCCCAGCTTGGCATCCGCTTGCAGGCTGCCGAGGCTGAGGAAGATGGAGCGCGCAAGGCCGTTATCGGAAGGCTTGTTCGTGTCGCGGACGATTTCGGGCAGCGTTCGCGATACATGTTCGGCCAGCAGGTTCGCTGCACTGGAAGGTGCTTCGGCTTCAACCACCGAGCCACTGAATTTGCCGCCCAGCCGGGCCCACGTCGCGCGGAAGAAGCGCTCGGTGAAGTCGTGGCGGTCCAGCACATTGACCACATTGGTCTTGGCGCAGTTGCGTGGATAGGTGCCCTTCAACACCACCGTCAAGCGAGAGCCGTTGCGCACATACTCCGGCACCTTCCAGCCATCTTCCCATTTCGCGCATTCGCCATTGGTCAGTTCCAGCTCGGACTTTACCGACACCTTATCCAGCTCCGGCAGCATCGACACGCGCACCGACTTCGCATCCGATGCGATATCCACCGTGAGCATATTCATGTTCAGCCACAGCGCATCAGGAATCACGTTGTAGTAGGCTTCAGGCGACTCATCGAACTGCGGTGCGCCGACATCAAGGCGAGATGGCTGCCACAGCGTACGGTCCAGCACCAGATTGCCTTCGATGCGGCGAATTCCTTGCGTGCGCAGCTTCTCCAGCATATGCGTGAAGGCGTCCACGGTGAAATCGCCATCTGCGCCGCCACGCAGGACGAGATCGCCGTACAGCGTGCCATTGGAAACCTGGCCATTGCTGCGCAGCTCCGTGCGTCCTTTGAATACCGGACCAAGTTCGTCGAGGCCGACCATCGTCGTCACCAGCTTCATGGTCGATGCGGGTGCGAACGGCTGGTCCGGCATATTCGAAACCAGCGTCTGGTCGCCGCGTAGCACCAGCGCACCAATGGCCTCTTCGGGAATACCATTTGCCGCAGCGAGACGGGCGACAGGTTCCGGCAGCGCAGCATGCGCCACGCCGCAAGCGGCAATCAGGGAAGCGAGAAGCAGACGACGCATGAACACTCCTTATCCGAAGAAGACGTAAGCCACACCAATCGCGGCGATCACGCCCGCGAAGTCGGCGATCAGGCCGCAGGAAATCGCGTAGCGCGTTTTGCGGATGCCCACAGAGCCAAAATACAGGGCGACGATGTAGAAGGTGGTATCAGCCGAGCCCTGGAACATGCAGACCAGGCGGCCAATGAAGGAATCTGGACCATAGGTCTTCATCGCGTCGATCATCAGCGCGCGCGAGCCGCTGCCGCTCAGTGGACGCATGAGCGCAGTCGGCAGCGCATCCACGAAATCGGTGCGCATGCCGAGGGCGCTGAACACCCAATGGAAGCCCTCCATCACAAAGGTCAGCACGCCCGAATTGCGGATCACGCTGATCGCGACCAGCATGCCGACCAGATAAGGAATCACGGTGAGCGAAGTCTGAATTCCCCCCTTCGCTCCTTCAATAAAGGCTTCGTACACGTTCACCTTCTTGCGCAGCGCGCCGACCAGGAACATGGTGATGATGCCAATTAAAATCAGATTGCTGGCGACCTTGGACACCGTCTCGATCTGTGAACGTTCCAGGTAATGCGTGAAGTAGAAGATCAGTCCCGCGATCGCAGCGGTCATGCCGCCCAGCCAGCCCAGCACCACCGGGTCGAACAGGTTGATGCGCTGACGGATCGACACCGCAATAATGCCCGTCACAGTCGCGAAATAAGTCGCGATCAAACAGGGAATGAAAATGTCCGATGGATCGGCCGCGCCGAGAATTGCGCGTTGCGCCATGATCGCCAGCGGGATCAACGTCAGGCCGGATGTGTGCAGCACCAGAAACATGATCTGCGCGTTGCTGGCCGTTTCCTTGTTGGGGTTCAGCGACTGCAGGCTTTCCATCGCCTTCAGTCCGAACGGGGTGGCGGCGTTGTCGAGGCCCAGCAGGTTGGCGGAAAAATTCATGACCATGTGGCCGGTGGCCGGGTGGTCCTTTGGCACTTCTGGGAAGATGCGCGAGAAGAATGGCGAAATGATTTTCGCCAGCCAGCCCACCGCGCCAGCCTTTTCGCCGACGTTCATGATGCCCAGCCACAGCGTCATCACGCCGGCCAGCGGCAGGGCGATATCCATCACGCCGGAACGGGCCGAATCAAAGGTGCCGTCGATGACTTTTTTGAAAATCTCGGTGTCGCCCAAAAACAGCCACTGCGCCAGCGCTGCCGCGAACCCTACCAGGAAGAAGCCGGACCAGATGTAATTGAGTGACATGAATTCCCTGTTGCGAATGTGTTTGCAAAAACCAGCGGCGCACAGCAGGTGGCTGCCACGATGTGGCAGCCACCAGGTTTAAGCCGTTGGTTTCCAATTTTGAAGCCAAAGTATAGGGCGCGCTGATGAAACTATGCAGGTCAGGCATGTAAAAAAGTTATAAGCTGCCGGAGGTAATTCACTGGCGCGGCGGCGCGGCCTGCCTTATGCTCTCCGCCGCAACCAAAAGGACAGGAAATGAAGAGACTCTGGAGCGCATCGTCCACCATCGCCGCAGCCATCGCACTCGCTTTTGCCGCGACGGCGCCCGTTCACGCCGACGAGCCAAAGGTGCTGCATGCCCTGCTGTCGACTGGCGAAACCGGCCTCGATCCGGCCGTGGCCTCCGATCTGGCCAGCCTGAGTCTCCTGGAAAATCTGTTCGATCCTTTGCTGCGCTACGACTACGATGCGCGCCCCGTGAAGCTGGCGCCCAGCTCCGCACGCGACATGCCGGTCAGTGACGCCGCCGGCACCACCTGGACCTTCCACCTCAAGCCCGGCATGTTCTTCAGCGACGACCCGGCCTTCAAAGGCCGGAAGCGCGAAGTGACTGCGGAGGATTACGTCTACAGCATCAAGCGCCTGTACGACCCGTCGCTGAAATCGCCGTGGCTGTTCATGTTCGAAGACAAACTGGCTGGCGATGAAGCGTACAAAAACGGCAAGTTCGACTACGCGAAAAACATCGAAGGCTTGCAGGCAGTGGACAAGTACACCCTGCGCATCAAGCTGAAGGCGCCCGATCCCAGCTTCCTGTTCTACATGGCGCTGCCCGCAACGGGCGCGGTGGCGCGCGAAGTGACCGAAGCCTATGGCCTGCAAGTCGGCAATCATCCCGTCGGCACTGGCCCCTTCAGCATGGAGGAATGGAAGCACAGCGACAAGATCACGCTGGCGGCCAACCCGAACTATCAGCAGCGCTACGACGGCCGCAAGCTGCCGCAGGTGGACAAGGTCGAGGTCAAGATCATGGAGGAGTACCAGTCGCGCGTGCTGGGCTTCCTGAATGGCGAATTCGACTACATCGAGCAGGTGCCGGAATCGCTGCGCGATATGGTGCTCGACCCGTCCAAGGCCAAGCCGGCGCTGAAGCCGGACCTGGCGCAGCGCGGCATGGTGCTCAGCCCCTTCCCGGTGCTGCAAACCTACTACATGTGGATGAATATGGATGACCCGGTCGTCGGCGGCTACGGCAAGGAAAAGGTCGCGCTGCGCCGGGCCATAGCGCTGGGTTATAACGGACCCGAGGACGTGGCGCTGCTGAAGAAGGGCCTGGCCATCTCTGCGCAGTCGCCATTGCCGCCCAATGTGCTGGGTTATGACCCCGGCTACCGCAGCCCGGTGCAGTACGATCCGGCACTGGCTAAAGCGCTGCTGGACCGCTTCGGCTACCGTGTCGGCAAGGACGGTTTCCGCACCATGCCGGACGGATCGCCGCTCACGCTGACGATGCACACCGAGCCGACAACGGTGGGCCGCCTGCGCGATGAACTGTGGCGCAAGAACCTGAACGCCATCGGCTTGCGCGTGAACTTCAAGAGCGACAAGAAGACGGAAATCATCAAGGCTTCGCGCCTTGGCAAGGTGCAGATGTTCGAAACCAACTGGATCGCCGACTTCCCGGATGGCGAAAACTTCTTCCAGTTGTTGTACGGTCCCAACAGCGGCCGTGCAAATTACTCGCGTTTTAACCTGCCTGAATACAATCAGCGCTACGAACAGGCCCACAAGCTGTCGGACGGTCCGGAGCGCCAAAAGCTCTACCGTGAGATGTCGCAGCTGATCAATGCATACAACCCCTGGGTGCTGCTAATTCACCCTATCTCCGCCGATATTCAGCAACCGTGGCTAAAAAACTACAAGCGACATCCGGTCGAACTGACCAATTGGCGCTATGTGGATATCGACGTCAAAGGGCGGGAAGCGGCTACTCACGGCGCAGTCCGCTAGAATACGCGCCTTTTCATTACATAAAGTTATAGGCTGGCCAGTAATTTTCATTAGCTGGCAAGTTTTCCACCGCGATAACCTGAACTTGCAAAGAAGCGCAATGCCACGACATTGCCCGCTCGCTTGTCGCAGTGGAGTCGGTAACACATCTAAATTTGGGAGAGACCCGTGAAGGTAAAAACGCTGGCGCACATGATTGCGCTGATTGGTGTAGTAAGCCCTGTGATGGCACAGGAAGTTGCCCAGCAACCTATTCAGCGGGTTGAGATTACCGGTTCCAGCATCAAACGCGTTGCCAAGGAAGGCGCGCTGCCGGTGCAGACGATCACCTTTGACCAGATCGAAAAATCTGGCATCACGAATACCGAACAACTGCTGCGCTCGATCGCTGCCAACGGCACCGGCGCGGACAATATGACCTCCGGTAATAACGTGTTCGGCGCCGACGCCGACCGCGTGTCCGGCGGCGCATCCTTCGCATCCCTGCGCGGCCTCGGCCCGAACGCGACCCTAGTGCTGTTGAACGGCCGCCGTGTGGGTAACCACGGCGCTTCCGGCAAGGCAGTTGACCTGAACTCGATTCCGCTGGGCGCGATTCAGCGCGTGGAAATCCTGAAAGACGGTGCTTCCGCAATCTACGGTACCGACGCCATCGGCGGCGTGGTCAACTTCATCCTGAAGACCGACTACAAGGGCCTGGAAGTGGGCACCGACCTGAACGGCACCCAGCACGGCGGCGGCATGAATCGCCGTTATACCTTGCTGGGCGGCCTGGGCAGCCTGAACGACGACGGCTGGAACGTGATGGCCAGCGTCACCCACGACGTGAACGACAAGCTGAGCTCGCACCAGCGCGACTTCGCCAACGGCTTCCAGCCTGAGCGCGGCCTGTCGCCGGACACCACCGGTACGCCGTTCGCCAACATCCTGTCCGGCGCCGGCACCGCACTGGGCACCGGCTTCAAGGTCCCTGGCGATAACACCACCTATCTGCAGGCTGGCCTGCTGAGCCTGCAGCACAAGTGCGACAGCATTCCTGGCATGTCGCAGTACCAGACCGCGCTGTGGAAAGACGTCACCTCGCCGGCGCGTTCGACCTACTCCTGCGCCTATGACTACGGTTCGGACTATGTGATCAGCTTCCCGGTCGAGCGCACCAATGCCGTGTCGCGCGCCACCCTGAAGATCAACGACAACCACAAGGTCTTCGTTGAACTGCTGGGCTCCCGCACCGAAGCGACCGCATCGCTGACCCCGCTGCAGATTTCGACCAGCCTGGCCACCGGCTCGGCTTATCCGGTCAACGGCCCGTACTACCAGAGCCTGTCGGCCTATATTCCGACCTACGACAACACCAAGCCGATCATCTACAAATGGCGTGCTAACCCTTGGGGCGACCGTACCCAGAACAACGTGACCGAGAACTACCGCGGCCTGCTGGCAGCGGAAGGCACAATCCTGGACAAGTACGACTATAAGGTCGGCCTGTCGCGCGCCGAGTCCACCACCAAGACCGCGCTGATCGATGGCTACGGCTATACCGACAAGATCTACTCCGCCCTGGGCACCGGCAAGATCAACCCATGGCTGGCTCCTGGCCAGACCCAGACGGCCGAAGCCATGAACCTGATCGAGTCGACCAAGTTCTACGGCCAGCTGCAGCACGGCAAATCGACCCTGACCCAGCTGGATGGCTCCATCTCCGGTGAAGTGTGGCAGCTGCCGGCTGGCGCGCTGGCCATGGCAGCCGGTGTCGACCTGCGCCGCGAAACCTACGAATTCGCCCAGGACGTGGACGCTACCAAACTCCTGCTGGCGCCAGGTAACGCCAACCAGAACAAGGTGAGCCGCGATATCCGCGCCGTGTACGCCGAAGCGATCATCCCGGTCATCAAGGATCTGGAGGTGCAGCTGGCGGTACGCCGCGACGATTACTCCGTGATCGGCGCCACCACCAATCCTAAGGTCTCGTTCCGCTACCAGCCGACCCAGAGCCTGATGTTCCGTGGTTCCGCCAACAAGGGCTTCCTGGCGCCGAGCTTCACCCAGCTGTACTCCGGCCGTCTGCTGCAGGAACTGCCGAACGGCATCATCGACCAGGAAGGCTGCGCTGCGCACCCTGGCAATCCGGACTTCTGCGCGATTCCACGCCTGAACTACAACACCGGCGGCAATCCGAACCTGAAGCCGGAACGTTCCAAGCAGGGCACGCTGGGTATGGTGATCGAGCCGATCACCGGCTTCTCCGCCTCGCTGGACTACTGGATGATCAACATCAAGGATCGTATCCTGAACCGCACGCCGCAAATCGTGCTGGCGAACTGGCAGTACCTGCAGGACCAGATCATTCGTAATCCGCAAACCGGCGTGATCGACCACGTTGAAGCAGGCTGGATCAACGCAGCCGGCCTGAAGACCCGCGGTCTGGACGTTGGCCTGCGCGGCGACTACAAGATCGGCGGCTACAAGACCAGTGCGACCCTGGATGGCACCTGGACCCAGAGCTTCAAGTTTGCCGAGTTCGAAGGCCAGCCGTTCAAGGAGCAGGTCGGCCAGTTCAACACCCGCGACGTGTACCTGCGCTGGAAGCACAACGCCAGCGTCAGCGTTTCGCGCGGCGACTGGAGCGTGCTGCTGGTGAACAAGTTCGCTACCGGCTACAACGACGAAGTGCCGAACGGCGGCAAAGGTACGCCTCCAGCGGGCTGGGACCCGAAAGTGGCGAGCTACACCACCTTCGACATGTCGGGCACCTACACCGGTATCAAGAACACCACGATCACCCTGGGCCTGATCAATATGTTCGACCGCAACCCGCCATTCACCGCCCACAACGTGGACGAAGTGGTTGGCGCTGGCTGGGACCCGCGTATTGCTGACGGCCGTGGCCGTTCGCTGATGTTCAACCTGAAGTACAAGTTCTTCTGATCTCCAGACGGACATTCGGCCGCCTCGTCGCGGCCACCCTGGCCGCTGCCAGCCTCCCGGCGGCAGCGGCACGCAACACACGCAGAAAGCAAGCCATGAACAAACCCGGCCTGATCAAGCCGCCCCGCCTGCTGCCGGGCGATACGATTGGCCTGGTCGCTCCCGGCGGCCATACGAGTGCGCCTTCCATCGCGAAGGCCATTCAGAACATCGAATCCCTCGGTTTCAAAGTCAAACTGGGCAAGAACCTGGAAGCCGTCTACGGCAACTACGGCGGCCTGCCGCAGCAGCGCCTGGACGACCTGCACGCCATGTTTGCCGATCACGATGTGAAGGCAATCTGGGCGATCCGCGGCGGTTCCGGCTGCATCCAGTTGCTGGAACACTTGGATTACAAGCTAATCCGCAACAACCCCAAGATCCTGATCGGATATTCCGACATCACGGCCCTGCACCTGGCGATCCACAAGCACGCCGGACTGGTGACTTTCCACGGACCGGTGGCCTCGTCCACCTTCTCCGATTATTCGGTCACGCATCTGCTCAACGTGCTGATGCGGCCTGAAGAGGAATACACGATCCCGATGTCGATCGAGAACAGCCGCAAGGCTGAGGAAGAGCCGCAGTACGCCTTGCGCACGGTGGTGCCGGGCGTGGCGGAAGGCCCACTCATCGGCGGCAATATGTGCCTGGTCAGCGCCCTGGTCGGCACGCCCTATGCGGCCGACTTCCACAAGAGCATCGTGTTCCTGGAAGAAGTCAACGAAGCGCCCTACCGCATCGACCGCATGATGATGCAGATGCATCTGGCGCAAGGTTTCCCGAATGCCTCCGCGGTCATGCTCGGCGTTTGCGAGAACTGCGGTCCGCAGGATTCGGATATTTCGCTGACCCTGGACGAAACCACCGACCAGCACCTGAAACCGCTGAGCATCCCGGCCGTGACCGGCTACTCCTTCGGCCACATCCGCAACCAGTTCACGCTGCCGGTAGGCCTGCGCGCGCGCCTCGACACCGAGCGCCAGACTCTCACCCTGCTTGAACCCGCCGTCAGTTGAGCCGCCGAGGCGTGTCGGGGTCTGGCCGCATGGTGTGTAGAATGAGCCCATGCGCATTCTCAAGCACAAGGCCATAGCTCATGTGTTGGCGCATCCCCTGGACTTTACGCTGCAATGCCTGAAGGGATTCCGGGCTAATCAGGGGTTGCTGCTGGCAGGCGCAGTTGCCTACTACTCACTGCTCTCCATCGTCCCCTTGTTGATGCTGGTCGTGGTCGCTTTATCCCACATTTTCGAGCAACAAACCTTACTCAGCACCATCGGACACTACCTCGAATGGCTGGTGCCGGGACAATCCAGAGCCATCGTCGCCGAGGTCGGCCATTTCCTTGAGCACCGCGACCTGGTCGGCTGGGTGCTGGTGCTGACCATGCTGTTCTTCTCGTCGCTGGCCTTCACCGTGCTGGAAAACGCCATGTCCGTGATTTTCACGCACCGCGTGGCCGTGCGGCGGCGGCATTACCTGGTGTCGGCGCTGCTGCCCTATTGCTATATTCTCTCGCTCGGCGTCGGTGTGATGGTGGTGACCCTGGTGGCGGGCAGCCTGCAGGTCATCGGCACCGAGTACGTGCGCCTGTTCGGCTACGACTGGTCGCTGCATGGCTTGTCGGGTGTGCTGCTGTACCTGCTGGGCCTGGCCGGCGAAGTGCTGATGCTGAGCTCTATCTACCTCGTCATGCCGGTCGGACGGTTATCCTGGCCGCATGCGCTGATTGGCGGCGTCACCGCCACCGTGCTGTGGGAAGTCGCGCGGCACGTGCTGGTGTGGTACTTCACCACGCTGTCCAAGGTGAATATCGTCTACGGCTCGATGACGACGGCCATTGTCGTGATGTTCAGCCTGGAGATCGGCGCCACGCTGCTGCTGTTCGGCGCGCAAGTCATTTCCGAGTTTGAACGCGTGGGCAGAGGCGAGAACGGCAAGATCGCGCGCCCCATGCATACCCGCCGCGCTTAAGCTGGCAGCGTGATCGTGAAGCGGGCGCCGCCCAGCGGCGACTCGTCCACCGCCAGCGTGCCGCCATGCAGCGCGATCGCCTTCGACGCGATCGACAGGCCGAGACCGAAGCCGCCCGTGCTGCGGTCGCGGCTGCGGTCCAGCCGGTAGAAGGGTTCGAACACGCGCTCGCGCTCTTCGGGCGGAATGCCCGGGCCATCATCCTCCACCATAATGCGCACAGCGCCCACCGCGCCCGCAGCACCCACCGAGCCCATAGCGCCCACCGCGCTCGTATCCTGTTGAGCGCCGGCGCTGCAGCCCAGACGCGCCGCCGTGAGACGCACCTGTCCATTGGCGTACTTGAGCGCATTGCGCAGCAGATTGCCGACTGCGCGCAGCAGCAGGCGCTGGTCGGCATTGCCGTCGCCAAGGTCGGCCGCCAGATCAAGCTGCACGCCGATAGCGGCCGGCGGCAGCGAGTCCACGCAATCCTTCAACGCCGGCGCCAGGGCGAACTGCTGGCGCTGCAAGGCCTGCCCCGCGTCGAGGCGTGCCATGCCCAGCAACTCGTTGACCAGCTCCTTCAGCTCGGCTACGTCGCCCTCCATGCCATCGATGCGCTTGCTTAGTACCGGGTCGTCCGCCGCATCGCGCAGCAGCTCCATGGCGAATTCCAGCCGCGCGATGGGCGTGCGGATCTCATGCGAGACCGAATGCAGCAGGCTGCGTTGCGACGCCAGCAAGCTCTCGATGCGGTCCGCCATATGGTCGATGCGCTCCGCCAGCGGGTAGACGCTCTCGCGGGGCCGCATGCGCGCACGGGCCGACAGCTCGCCCGCCCCAAAGCGGTCCGCCACGCCGGATAGCTGCTGCAGGCTGCGCCAGTGCGCACGCGACCAGAAGCCGATTGGTATCAGCAAGACCAGGGCCACAATCACATAGCGCACCATTTCCAGCTGCAGGGCGAAGCCGATGTCGATGGGCAGATTCTGGGCCGATACCGCTTCCTCCTCGCTGCCGATATAGCGCTCGCCCTTCAGGTCCACGCGGCGGTAGAAAGCCTTGTGCGGCACATCCAGCACCAGTTCACCGCGCTCGAAGGCGGCGGCCTCGTGGCCGGACAACTGGCCGCGCACGCTGGCCAGCGGCACCAGTTCGTAGCGCACCTCCGATACCTCGCGCACCYTGTTCAGGCGGTCCAGCCATTGGTCGGCAGGCGCCTGGTCGACATATTGTTCCAGCAGGAAGATCTGGGCCGAGGCCTGGCGGCGGGCGATGCTGTCCAGCGGGTCGCCGAACAGCCGGTTGATAGTGAAATAGACAATGAACGCCGCCACGCTGATGGACAGCAGCACCAGCACAAAGAAGCGAAAGAACAGGCGGTTCATGGGGCGTTATTGTATTTGAAACCAACCCAGCCGACTTCCATCCTACAAATTTCCGACAAAAAGCCTAAAGATCGGGGCGGATTAACGGGCGATGAAAGATTAGCATGCACTGGTATATCAGGAGGATTATCAATGCGACAACTCGAATACTGCCTGCCCGTAGCCTTTGCGCTGCTGCTGGCCGCTTGCGGCGGCGGTGGCGAAGTCGTACCTGGCGCAATGCAATCCAGCGTCGCCGGTATCGCCGTTGGCGAACCGTCGCCCACCGCCCTGAATCGCGAAGAATTCGTCAAGCTGGCGCGCGGCGCCAGCTGCAGCGATATCCGTAACCGCCTGTTCGTGATCGACGACAAGCAGGTGTTCTGGGACCGCGCCGGTAATTGCCCGGACAACGGCCACGCCGAAACTTTGTTTGGCAGCAGCTCCGCCGAAGTGCTGTGCACCAGCGTCGACAGCATCGCCGGTCCGGTCACCAAATGCAACGATCCCTCCGCGCGGGCCTTGTTCGATACCCTGATCCAGAACCTGGACAAGCGCGACCTGAGCCTGGGCACGGCGCACAAGCTGGAAGCCATCGACTTCCTGCCGAAAGACGGCATTGTCGCCACCCTGCCGCTGGTACGCGAGCAGCTGTCCGGCGTGACCTCGGCGCTGAATGTGGTGATCCGCGACCAGGAGAGCTTCGAAAAGCTGTGGAGTGCGCATAACCAGAACAGGACGCCGGTGCCGCCTCTGCCCAAGATCGACTTCACCAGGCAGATGGTGCTGGGCGTCTTCCTCGGCAACCGTCCCAGCGGCTGCTACAGCGTGGAGATCGGCAAGGTGGAAGTCAGCGGCGGCAAGATTACCGCGCACTACACCGAGACCTATTCCGGTGGCCCGATGATCGCTTGTACGGCCCTTGTCACGTCACCGATGGACATGGTGATTACGGAACGCCTCGAAGGCGATGTGAGTTTCACGACCCAGTAACGATAAAATGGCGGGCATTCTTAATCGACCCCCGCTCCTATGCACAAGCTTCTCGTTCTCACACTGGCTGGCGCTTGCGGTACCGTAGCAGCCCAGACCCCGGCCACTAACCCGATGCCGGACGGAAGCCGCGATATGTATATCGGCCTTGGCGCCCAGTACATTCCGCGGTATGACGGCGCTCGCCAAAACAAAACGCTGGCGCTGCCCGTGCTGCAGGTGCAGTGGAGTAACGGGATCTTCATTTCCGGGCTGACGGCGGGCATGCATCTGTCCGATCTGCCGTCGATCGAATACGGCCCGCTGCTGTCCCTGCAATCGCGCCGTGACGAAGAAGGCACCGACGGCGGCGTCGGCGGCGTGGGAGACGGTTCCGGCGGCGACGCCAAGATCAATGCGGTGCTGCCGCCCAGCGGTGGCGGCTTCGTGCCGAACACTGCCCGGATTGCAGCGGCCAGCAACCATCTGTACGGCATGGATGTGATCAGGCGCCGCGTGCTGTACGGCGGCTTCTTCAACTACTATTTCACGCCCCAGCTGCGTTTGACCAACAATGTGCTGTACGGCGCCGGCAACGACCGCAATGGCCTGCGCTGGCACGCTGCCATGCAGTACATGCTGCAGGACGCGCTGCCGCATCACACCTTCGTGCTGTCCGCCGGCGTGTCGGTCGTGAACGGCGCCTATAACAAGGCTTACTTTGGCGTGACCGAACAGGAAAACGAACGCAATTTCCTGGGCGTCTACACACCCGGCGGCGGCGTGCAGGACGTGCGCGCCGGCGTGCGCTGGAACTGGGCGCTGAGCCCGTCCTGGCTGATCACGTCCGGCGCCCAGGTCACCCACCTGGTGGGCGACGCCAGGAACAGCCCGCTGGTCGAGCGTTCAACGAATGTAACTGTATCAACGGCCCTGGCCTACCGATTCTGATGAAAACCAAGACCCTTATTCCTACCGTGCTGCTGGCCCTCGGGCTGGCGGGGCACGGCTGCGCCGCGCTGGCGCAGGACGGGGAGTGGGTCAGCTACCGCGATGCCTACAAGGCCATGGTGGTATTCGCCAAATATGGCAAACCGAAGAACCTGCTCCAGATGCACTACCAGCTCAGCCCGCGCGACGCCGCGACTTCGCTGGATGGCGTCACCCTGTCGCTGAATGGCAAGACCATCCAGCTCAACCTGCCGCTCGACCCGACAGGACGCACCAGCTTCCCGCTGCTGAAAGCGGCCTATGATGAAAACGCCGTGCTGGCGCTGAACCGCAAGGCCAATCTGTTCAGCTTCCAGCCGCGCCTGTCGCTGTTCGTGCGTGCCGATGGCGCCTACGAGGCGAGCGAACTGCGCGCAGCCTGCGATCAGGCGCTGCAGTACCAGCGGTTCGTGAATGCGTCGTATGGATCGAAGAAGTGCGTCGGTGTGCGCTTCGTGTTCACGAAGAAGGCCGAAGCCCAGGTGCAGATACGCGACGGCGCACGCGATAGCTTGCTGCCGTCAGTGGATGGTCCTGCGTTTGAAGGCGAGGCTAGTGCTGGCTTCCGCACCGTGACCTATCGCTTTGGTGAATGGCCGGATCATGGCCAAGTGGTCAGCCACTTTCCGCCCCTGGCGCTGTCGCCGCTGTTCGATTAATTCCAGGCCGATGGCGAGAACAGATAACCCTCGCCCCACACCGTCTTGATCTTCTCTGAATCGCTGTCGTCGAACTTGCGGCGCAGCTTGGAGATGCTGTTATCGATGCTGCGGTCCATGCCGTCGAACTCGATGCCGCGCATCTTGCGCAGCAGGGCATCGCGCGACAGCACGGTGCCGGCCGATTCGGCCAGGGTCAGCAGCAGCTTATATTCCGTATTGCTGAGCAGGCAGGGTTCGCCGCGCCAGGTAACGCTGCGGTCGCTGATGGCGATGGTCAGGGCGCCAAAGCTCAGCAGCTCAGGATCGGACTTGGTCTGTACCCGGCGCAGCAGGGCACGCAGGCGGGCCAGCAGCACGCGCGGCTGCACGGGCTTGTTGATGAAATCGTCGGCGCCTTGCTCCAGCAGAGAGACTTCATCATAAGAATCTTCACGGGCGGTCATCACCAGGATCGGCACATCGCTGACCTCGCGCAGCTGGCGGGCCACTTCCATGCCATCCAGGCCGGGCAGCATCAAGTCCAGCACGACGATATCCGCCGGCTGCGCCTTGAAACGCGCCAGCGCCTCATCGCCACGGCTGACTACGTCCACCTTGAACTCATACCCCGCCAGATACTCCGTGACCAGCTCGGCCAGGCGCGGATCGTCTTCCACCAGCATTACTTGAACCATGAATGTCTCCTTCTGCACCGGACATTCTATAAGTTCTTACTGCTCGTGGCGCAGGTGCCGAGCGAATTCGACAAAAGAATACATTTTGATGACAGTTGGGGTCAGGTCTGCCATTTGCACTAGCGCAAGCAAACTTTGATTTTTCCTGACCCCGACTTTTTACAGTGCGCGGGCGATCAGCAGTTTCTGGATGTCGCTGGTGCCTTCGTAGATCTGGCACACGCGCACGTCGCGGTAGATGCGCTCGACCGGGAAGTCGGACGTGTAGCCGTAGCCGCCGTGGATCTGGATCGCGTCGGAACAGACGCGCTCGGCCATCTCGGAGGCGAACAGCTTGGCCATCGCGGCTTCTTTCAGGCAGGGCTGGCCGGCGTCCTTCAGCGAGGCGGCGTGCCAGATCAGCTGGCGTGCGGCTTCGAGCTGCATCGCCATTTCGGACAGCTTGAACTGCACCGACTGGTGTTCGAAGATCGGCTTGCCGAACGATTCACGTTCGCGCGCGTACTTCAGCGCCGCTTCGAATGCCGAACGGGCCATGCCTACCGATTGCGAGGCGATGCCGATACGGCCGCCTTCCAGGCCGGACAAGGCAATCTTGTAGCCCTGGCCCGGTTCGCCAATCATGTTCTCGGCCGGTACGCGGCAATTTTCGAACAGGATCTGCGCCGTGTCCGAAGAGTGCTGGCCCATCTTGTGTTCGATGCCGGCCACGATGTAGCCCGGTGCCGACGTCGGTACCCAGAAGGCGCTGATGCCTTTCTTGCCGGCTGCCTTGTCGGTCACGGCAAACACGATCGCCACGTCGGCATGCTTGCCGGAGGTGATGAATTGTTTGGTGCCGTTGATGACGTATTCATTGCCATCCAGCGTGGCCGTGGTGCGCAGCGCGGCGGCGTCGCTGCCGGTGTGCGGCTCGGTCAGCGCGAACGCGCCCAGCATGTCGCCTTGCGCCAGTGGACGCAGCCATTGTTCTTTCTGCGCGGCGTTCGCGTACATCATGCCGATGCTGCACACCGGGCAGTTGTTCACGGAGATGATGGTGGAGGTGCCGCCATCGCCCGCTGCGATTTCTTCCAGCACCAGGGCCAGCGACACGTAGTCGAGGCCAGCGCCGCCCTGTTCTTCCGGCACGGCGACGCCGAACGCACCCAGTGCCGCCAGTTCTTTCAGTTCCTCTTTCGGGAAATGGTGTTCCTTGTCCCAACGGGCCGCGTTGGGCGCCAGGCGCTCCTGCGAAAACGTGCGCAGGGCGTCACGGATCATCTGGTGTTCATCATTCAGAATCATGTTTATCCTTGTTCTAAGCGGACTCATGTCCCATTTAGCGCCTGACCCCAAGTGGGGTTACCAGCCGATGGGGGTGCCGTCGTAGTCTCGGTAGACGGCTTGATCGGAAGGCGGCAGGGCCGCCAGGGTTTTGCGGATGCCGCGCGCGCTTTCTTCCACCGCCAGGTCGGCGCCTGAGCCGCCCATGTCGGTGCGCACCCAGCCCGGATGCAGCGCGACGCAGGTAGCGCCTTTGCTGCCGAAGCTCAGCGCGGTATCGATCAGCACCGAGTTCAGCGCAGCCTTGCTGGCGCGGTACAGCGAGCCGTTGGGGCGCGTACGCTCGCTCAGCGATCCCATACGCGAGGACATCACGGCCAGCTTGCCGCGCGCCAGACACACCAGCGGTGCGATGATCGGCAGCAGGCGCATGGCAGCCAGCACATTGGTGTGCATGACCGCGTCGAAATCGGTTTGCATCGGGAAGCCATCGGTTTTCGGACCGAATACGCCGGCGTTCAGGATGGCGACATCGAGATGTTCGCCATCGAGTTTCCAGCCCAGTCCCGCCACGGCTTCCACGTTCGTTACATCCAGCTTGTGGGGTTCGGCACCCATCTCCGCCAGCGTGTCACAGTCTTCCTTTTTGCGTGCGGTGGCGATCACGCGCCAGCCATCGGCCAGGTACTGGCGCACCAGTTCCAGGCCGATGCCGCGCGAGGCGCCAACTATGAGTGCCGTTCCCATCGCCGTTACACCAGTTCAATGCCCATCGCGGTAGCTTCGCCGCCGCCGATGCACAATGCCGCCACGCCCTTCTTGCCGCCCTTGGCTTTCAGAGCGCCGATCAGGGTGATGATGATGCGCGCGCCGGTGGCGCCGATCGGGTGGCCCAGGGCGCAAGCGCCGCCGTGCACATTCACTTTGCTGTGCGGGATGTCCAGGTCGTGCATTGCAGCCATTGGCACCGCAGCGAAGGCTTCGTTGATCTCGTACAGGTCAACGTCGCTGGCTTTCCAGCCGGTCTTGGCGAACAGCTTCTGGATCGCGCCGATCGGAGCGGTAGTGAACTGTTCCGGCACCAGGGAGTTGGTGGCGTGGCCGGTGATCTTGGCGATCACGTTGGCGCCCAGCTTCTTGGCGGTGGATTCGCGCATCAGCACCAGTGCAGCAGCGCCGTCGTTGATGGAGGACGAGGATGCAGCGGTGATGGTGCCGTCCTTGGCGAAAGCAGGCTTCAGTGCCGGGATCTTTTCGACCTTGGCTTTCAGCGGGCCTTCATCCTTGTCGATCACCACGTCGCCGGTGCGGGTGGTCACGGTTACCGGGGTGATTTCCCATGCAAAGCCGCCGTTCTGCTGCGCCGCCTGGGCGCGCTTCACGGATTCGATGGCGAAGTTGTCCTGCTGTTCGCGGGTGAACTTGTAGGCGGTCGAGCACTGCTCGGCGAAGGTACCCATGGAGCGGCCGGCGCCGGTCTTGGCGTCGCGGGTGTAAGCATCTTCCAGGCCGTCGTACATCATGTGGTCGAACATCATGCCGTGGCCGATGCGGTAGCCGCCGCGTGCTTTCGGGATCAGGTAAGGCGCGTTGGTCATGGACTCCATGCCGCCTGCCACGACAACGTCAGCGCTGCCCGCGGCGATGGTGTCGTAAGCGAAGATGGCTGCCTGCATGGCGGAACCGCACATCTTGGACAGGGTTACAGCGCCGGTGCCGACCGGCAGGCCGGCCTTGATCGCAGCCTGGCGTGCAGGCGCCTGGCCCTGGCCAGCCATCAGGCAGTTACCGAAGTAGACGTGTTCCACGGCTTCCGGCTTGATGCCGGCGCGTTCGACGGCAGCCTTGATGGCCACTGCGCCGAGGTCATTTGCGCTCAGGCCGGCGAAGTCGCCCTGGAAGGCGCCCATCGGAGTACGTGCTGCACCGACGATTACGATTGGATCATTCATTTTCAATTATCTCCAGTAGTGGAGGCGCACTGGGCGCCGAAGTGGATGCTTTCAACAGATTGCGGAAACGGACGCTTTGCGGGTAAGGGAAAACGTCCTCAATGACGCCACTGGCGATGCGCTCTTTCTTCTCCTGCCACCAGGATTGAGTAAGCAGATCGGCGTGGTGCTTCATAAAGTATTTTCGGATTTTCGCGTTCCCGAGCAGGAACTTGCCAAACTGCTCGGGGAACACGTCGTGCTTTCCAATGGGGTACCACGGCTCGGAGGACATTTCATCTTCCTCGTTGCGGGGTTCGGGGATCACTCTGAATTGGCAGTCGGTGATGTATTCGATTTCGTCGTAGTCGTAGAAGACCACGCGTTTCTGGCGCGTGACGCCAAAGTTCTTGTACAGCATATCGCCGGGGAATATATTGGCCGCAACCAGATCCTTGATGGCGTTGCCGTATTCAATGATGCCGTGTTCGATAGCTTCTTCTTCGCCTGCCTGCTCGGCGTTGGTGAGCCAGATATTCAGCGGCACCATGCGGCGTTCGATGTACAAGTGTTTGATCACCAGCTGGTCGCCGTCTTCTTCGATCAGCGAGGGCGCATGGTGCTTCAGCTCCGCCACCAGCGATTCCGCGAAGCGGTGGCGCGGGAAGGCCACGTTCGAATATTCCAGCGTATCGGCCATGCGGCCCACACGGTCGTGGTTCTTCACCAGCAGGTATTTTTCCTTGATCTGCGCGCGCGTGGTTTCCTTCGGCGCCGGATAGAAGTCCTTGATCACCTTGAACACATAAGGGAAGGACGGCAGCGCGAACACCAGCATCACCAGCCCCTTGATGCCTGGCGCAGTCTCGAACAGGTCGGAGGAGTGCTTCAGGTGCTGCAGGTAGTCGCGGTAGAACAGCGTCTTGCCCTGTTTCTGCAGGCCCAGGATGGTGTAGATCTCGCTGCGCGGTTTGCGCGGCATCAGGCTGCGCAGGAACTGCACATAAGCCGACGGCACTTCCATGTCGACCAGGAAGTAGGCGCGCGTGAAGGAGAACAGCAGCATGATCTGGTCTTTGTCGGTCAGTACCGTGTCCAGCACCAGCTGCTTGTGGCGGTTGTGCAGAATCGGCACCACGAAAGGCGCCTCGCGGTTGCCGTTGACGACTTTGCCCACCATGTAGGCGCCCTTGTTGCGGAAAAACAGGGACGACAGCACCTGGATCTGCGCGTTCGGCTCCATCTGGCCGCCGAACAGTTCCGCGATGTGCTGCTCCACCAGCTGGATGTCGCGGTTCAGATTCGCGAACGCCGCGTTGAGCTGGAAGTTGGTGACGATGCGTTTCAGCGTGAACGTCATGCCGTCGCGCGTCGGGTAGTACACGCGGTAGGTCGGCGCGGCTTCGTCGGTCTCGATGTATTCGGTGGAGACCATCGGCCGCACGAAAATGAATTCGTTGTGGAAGTACGAGCGGTGCAGGATATTGCAGCACACGGAGTTGAAGAAAGTCTCCGCGCATTCCGGCTGCTTGTGGCCGGACAGCATGCCGATGTAGTGCAGCTTGAGTTCGCGCCACACTTCGTCGGTCAGCTCGGTAGGATCGTATTCGTCCTCCAGCATTTGCACGCATTCCTGCACGCGCTTGTCGTAGAAGCCGATGCGTTCGCGCGCCGCCTGCTGCGCCACCGCCCAGTCGCCCTGCTCGAAATAGCGCTTGGCGTCGCGGCTGGCCTTGCGGAACAGGCGGTAGTGCTTGTCGAAGCCATCGCGGATGGTGTGCGCGATGTCGAATGCGATTTGCGACGACAGCAGTTTCGGGAACGCGGCGTGAATCATTTTGGCCTCGTGTGTGGCATGCACGGCGGATCAATGATCCGCCCTACGCAACGCATCGTAGGGCGGGTCATTGACCCGCCGTGTGCCGCCATTACATCGTTTCGGCGAACAGCTCGCGGCCGATCAGCATGCGGCGGATTTCGCTGGTGCCGGCGCCGATTTCATACAGCTTGGCGTCGCGCCACAGGCGGCCGACCGGGTACTCGTTGATGTAACCATTGCCGCCCAGGGTCTGGATCGCCTCGCCGGCCATCCAGGTTGCCTTCTCTGCACTATACAGAATGGCGCCGGCCGCATCCTTGCGCAGCGCGCGCACCTGCTCCGGCGAAGTCGCGCGGTCGCAGGCCTGGCCTACGGCGTAGACATAGGCCTTGCACGCCATCATGGTGGAGTACATATCGGCGATCTTGCCCTGCATGAGCTGGAACTCGCCGATTGGCTGACCGAACTGCTTGCGGTCGTGGATGTAGGGGATCACGCTGTCCATGCAGGCCTGCATGATGCCCAGCGGGCCGCCGGACAGCACGGTGCGCTCGAAGTCCAGACCGGACATCAGCACATTCACGCCCTTGCCCAGGCCACCCAGCACGTTCTCGGCCGGCACTTCGCAGTCTTCGAACACCAGCTCGCCGGTGTGGGAGCCGCGCATGCCCAGCTTGTCCAGCTTCTGGGCGATGGAGAAGCCCTTGAAGCCCTTCTCGATCAGGAAGGCGGTCATGCCGCGCGGACCTGCTTCGATATCGTTCTTGGCGTACACCACCAGGGTGTCGGCGTCCGGGCCGTTGGTGATCCACATCTTGGTGCCGTTCAGCACCCAGCGGTCGCCCTTGAAGTCGGCGCGCAGCTTCATCGACACCACGTCGGAACCGGCGTTCGGCTCGGACATGGCCAGCGCACCCACGTGCTCGCCCGAGATCAGCTTCGGCAGATATTTCTTCTTCTGTTCTTCGGTGCCGTTGCGCTTGATCTGGTTCACGCACAGGTTCGAGTGGGCGCCGTAGGACAGGCCCACCGATGCGGAGGCGCGCGAAATCTCTTCCATCGCGATGATGTGGGCCAGGTAGCCCATGTTCGCGCCGCCGTATTCTTCACTGACGGTGATGCCCAGCAGGCCCAGCTCGCCCATCTTCTTCCACAGGTCCATCGGGAACTGGTCGGTACGGTCGATTTCCGCGGCGCGTGGGGCGATTTCGGCGGCGGCGAACTGCTGCACGGCCTCGCGCAGCGCGGCGATGTCCTCGCCGTGATCAAAAGTCAGGCCTGGCAAGTGGATCATGTCTTCCTCTATTTTTTGGATGAAGTGGTGGAGCGCCAATCATACGCTCAAGTGACGTTAACGTAAACGTCAAGTAGCTGCGCCTTGCTTCTCGGCAAGAGCTGCCAGCAGGCGTTTGCATTCTTCTTCGTGGGTAGCGATTTCGGACAGGGACATTTCGATGTCTTCGCGCTGCTGCTCCAGATTTTCGCGGTGCTGGGCCAGCACGCCGAGGAAACGCAGCATTTGCGCTTCGGTATCCTTGGGCGACTCGTACATATCGACCAGGCTCTTGATTTCAGACAGCGACAGGCCGATGCGCTTGCCGCGCAGTGTCAGCTTCAGACGGGTACGGTCGCGCGGCGCATAGACACGGTTGCGGCCGCCGGCGCCTTCGCGCGCGGGACTCAGAATGCCCTGGTCTTCGTAGAAACGAATGGCGCGCGGGGTGATGTCAAATTCGCGGGCGAGCTCGGTAATGGTGTAGGTCGGCATGGCGTACAATGGATTTCCGTTTACGTAACGTCAATCTCATTGTACGTCATGAACCCGCTCGAATCCCAGCTTCACTATCCTTTTGGCGACACTTTGCCTGCCGCCGGGACCGTACAGGAGGTGGCGCCCGGCGTTGGCTGGCTGCGCATGCCCTTGCCGTTTGCCCTGGATCACATCAACCTGTGGCTGCTGCGTGACGGTGACAGCTGGACCGTGGTGGATTGCGGGGTGGCTACCGACGCCACCCGTGCGGCCTGGGAGCAGGTGTTTGCCGGCGGCGTCACCTTGAAGCGCGTGATCTCGACGCATTGCCATCCCGACCACATCGGCTTGTCGGCCTGGCTCTGCGAGCGCTGGCAGGCGCCGCTGTGGATGACCGCCGGGGAATATGCCTTTGCACGCATGATGGCGGCCGGTCTGCCGGGCGTGGATGGCACGGCGGCCATCCCCCACTTCGAACGCCACGGCCTGGTTGACTCCGCCATGCTGGAAAAGATGCGCTCGCGCAAGAACTACTATGCTTCGCTGGTACCGGGGATTCCCGTATCTTATGTGCGCCTGCAGGATGGACATTCGGTGGTGGCAGGTAACCATGAGTGGCAGGTCATTGCCGGCTTCGGCCACTCGCCGGAACACGCTTCCCTATGGTGCAAAACGCGCAATCTGCTGATTTCCGGCGATATGGTCTTACCACGCATTTCCACCAATATGTCGGTATTTGCGGTCGAGCCGGAGGCCAACCCTTTGCAGCTGTATCTGGATTCTCTGAGCCGCTTCGCGCCGCTGCCGGAAGATGTGCTGGTGCTGCCTTCGCACGGCAAACCCTTCCGCGGCCTGCACACGCGAATTGCCCAGTTGCGTGCCCACCACACGGAACGCCTGGCGGAAGTGGAGGCGGCCTGCGTACAGCCGCGCTCGGCCGCCGAGATCGTGCCCCTGATGTTCCGCCGCGAACTGGATGCCCACCAGCTGAGCTTTGCCCTGGGCGAGGCGCTGGCCCATCTTCACAAGCTATGGCGGGATGGAATCGTGCGCCGCGAACAAGGGACGGACGGCATCATACGTTTCAGTAGTTCGTAACCGGGAACCGACTGTTCCCCTAATACCAGAGCAACTGCCGGACACATTTGGTGTTAGACTAATTTTATAAAAAAGGAATCGAATATTTCCGCGATGACAGCATAATTGGTTGCTATATTGCAAGTTTATTGTGCTATTAAAAGAAGCTTTCGCAAAATTTGATTCGGACGCACGGGAGCCTGAACAGAGTCACGCGCTGAGTCAATTGTTAATTATAATAATTCGGGTTTGTCACAATTGGTCAGATCACTGTAGAGACTGACATTCATGTCATGACATGAAATAGTGCAACTATGAATTCTTCTAATGAACGCGAAAGTTTTAGCCAGCGACTTCAGCAGGCTTTGAAAAACGCCCACTACTCCCCTGATAGCCCTACCAGGTTGGCAAGGGAGTTTAACATCCGTTTCGAGGGGAGGCCGATTACCGTCCACGCCGCCCGGAAATGGCTGGTAGGAGAGGCGATTCCCACCCAGGAGAAGCTGCGCATGATTGCGCAGTGGCTCGGCGTTCCTGCCGAATGGCTGCGTTTTGGCGGCCCCGAAGCAGCTCACCATAACGGTGAAACGAACGGTGCGAACGGCAACCGCTTCGAGTCGGCAGACGTCAAGCTGATCGCCGATTTGCAACGCCTGGATGAGCATCACCGTCAGATTGCGCGCGAATTTATTCGGATGCTTGTCCGCGTAAACTACCAAAAGTAACATTTGCCGACCGCTCCGGCACGATTGGAGCGTTGGCGAAAGCCATCGAAACGCGATCCGGGTTCCACTTATCCGGATCAGTGGTCAGAGCAGTTTTTCAAGCCCGTGCAGTGCCGCTGTGCACCCTCCTCAGGGCCCGGAAAACCCTTCCGGTGCGCCCTTGCGCACGTCCGCAGCCGCGGCGAGCGACAATACCACTTTATCTGCGAGCTCATTCCCGGCGCCGGGAAAGGCGCATGGCTTCAGGGTTTCAGCCCGTTCCAGCGTGGCGCCAGATCGTGGCGGATGCCAAACAGGTCGATCACGCGGGCGACGGTGTGGTCCACCATCTCGTCGATGGACTTTGGCTGGTGGTAGAAGCTTGGCAGGGGCGGGAAAATGACGCCGCCCATCTCGGTCACGGCCGTCATATTGCGCAAGTGGGCCAGATTGAAGGGCGTTTCGCGCACCATCAGCACCAGGCGGCGGCGCTCTTTCAATGTGACATCGGCAGCGCGCGCGATGAGGTTGTCCGACAGCCCATGGGCCACGGAAGCCAGGGTTTTCATCGAGCAGGGCGCGACCACCATGCCATCGGTCTGGAAAGAGCCACTGGCGATGCTGGCGCCGATATTGTCCTGTTTGTGGACGACATGGGCCAGCGCCTCGACTTCGCGGCGCGCCATGCCCGTTTCCTGGTGCAGTGTGAGCACCGCGGCATCGGAGACAATCAGGTGGGTTTCTACGCCATCGATCTGGCGCAGATGCTGCAGCAGCCGTACGCCATACACGGCGCCCGTGGCACCTGTGATGGCGACGACCAGGCGGGTCATTACTTGCTGCCGTCCAGCAGGGCTTTCAGTTCGCCGGACTCATACATTTCGGACATGATGTCCGAACCACCGATGAACTCGCCCTTCACGTACAGCTGAGGGATGGTTGGCCAGTTCGAATATTCCTTGATGCCCTGGCGCACTTCCGCGTCGTCCAGCACGTTCACGGTGGCGATGTTTTCAACGCCGCAGGCTTTCAGAATCTGGATAGCACGGCCGGAGAAACCGCACTGCGGGAACTGGGCGGTGCCCTTCATGAACAGCACCACAGGGGTGTTCGTCACGGTGTCTTTGATCCAGTTTTGCACGTCGCTCATATACTGCCTCTAGGGAAAAAATGTTCAGATGCCGCCATTTTACAAGGATTCCGGTGGCGGGGTCGGCGGCCTTCTTTAAAACCCGCGGCGCAACCCTGGTGGCTGCCACATCGTGGCAGCCACCTGTTTTACGTCCCTGGTTTTGGTCAGCGCCGAGGCGTAGGGCGGATCATCGATCCGCCGAGTTTGCTTAGCCGCGCAGCTTGGCGAAGGCGGCTGCCATCGAGCCCTGCACGGCCGGCTCGCGCGACTGCTGCTTCTGCTGCTGGCCCATGGCGCGGCGGTCGTTGCGGTCACTGCGCTGCTCGGGACGCGAACCGGCCGCCGGTGCGCTGTCCGTGAGGCGCATGGTCAGTGCAATGCGCTTGCGCTTCACGTCCACTTCCAGCACCTTGACCTTGACCACCTGGCCGGCTTTCACCACCGTGTGCGGGTCTTTAACAAACGTATTCGACAGTGCGGAGATGTGCACCAGGCCGTCCTGATGCACGCCGATGTCCACGAAGGCGCCAAACGCGGCCACATTGGTCACCACGCCTTCCAGGATCATGTCCGGACGCAGGTCGGAAATTTCCTCCACGCCTTCCTTGAAGGTGGCGGTGGTGAATTCCGGACGCGGATCGCGGCCCGGCTTTTCCAGTTCCTTGATGATGTCGGTCACGGTTGGCACACCGAACTGCTCGTCGGCGTACTTGGCCGGGGACAGCGATTTCAGCAGCTTGCCGTCGCCGATCACGCCCTTGATGTCCTTCTTGATATCGGCCAGGATCTTCTCGACCACCGGATACGATTCCGGGTGCACGGCCGACGCATCCAGCGGATTCTCGCTGCCATTGATGCGCAGGAAGCCCGCCGCTTGCTCAAAGGTCTTGTCGCCCAGGCGCGGCACGCTCTCCAGCGCGGCACGCGAGGCGAAAGCGCCCTTCAGGTCGCGGTAGGACACGATGCTCTGCGCCACGCTCGACGACAGGCCGGACACGCGCGCCAGCAGCGGCGCCGAAGCCGTATTCACGTCCACGCCCACGGCGTTCACGCAATCCTCGACCACGGCGTCCAGGGTGCGCGCCAGCTGGGTTTGCGAAACGTCGTGCTGGTACTGGCCCACGCCGATGGATTTCGGATCGATCTTCACCAGCTCGGCCAGCGGGTCCTGCAGGCGGCGGGCAATCGACACCGCACCGCGCAAGGACACGTCCAGCTCCGGCAACTCTTTCGAAGCGTATTCGGACGCCGAGTACACCGAAGCGCCCGCCTCGGACACCACGATCTTGGTCAGCTTCAGTTCTGCATTCTGCTTGATCAGGTCAGCCGCCAGCTTGTCCGTTTCGCGGGAAGCGGTGCCGTTGCCGATCGAAATCAGGGACACATTGTGCTTGGCCGCCAGCTGCGACAAGGTGTGCAGTGCACCGTGCCAGTCATTGCGCGGCTGGTGTGGATAAATGGTGGCAGTATCCACAACCTTGCCGGTGGAATCGACCACCGCCACCTTCACGCCGGTGCGCAGGCCCGGGTCCAGGCCCATGGTGGCGCGCTGGCCGGCCGGCGCCGCCAGCAGCAGGGCTTTCAGGTTGGTGGCAAAGACATTGATTGCCTCCAGCTCGGATTTTTCGCGCAGCGCGCCCATCAGTTCGGTTTCCAGGTGCATGAAGGACTTCACGCGCCAGGTCCAGCGCACGGTGTCGGCCAGCCATTTGTCGGCCGGACGGTTGGCGTGCTTGATGCCGAAGCGGGCGGCGATGCGGCTTTCGCAAGGATTATGGGGTGCGTCCCACTTTGGTTTTTCCTCTTCGGTGTCCAGGCGCAGGATCACATCCAGCATGCCTTCGCGCCGGCCGCGCATCAGCGCCAGGGCGCGGTGCGAAGGAATGGCCGACAGCGGCTCGGAATAATCGAAGTAATCGGCGAACTTTTCGCCTTCTTCTTGTTTTCCTTCAACTACTTTCGACTCCACTACGCCATGATCTTGTACATATTCGCGCAAGGATTGCAGCAGGGTGGCGTCTTCGGAGAAACGTTCCATCAGGATCTGGCGGGCGCCGTCGAGCGCGGCTTTGGCATCGGCCACGCCCGGGTTCTTGCCGTCGGCGGTTTCGAAAGCTTCGCGCAGGTATTTGGCGGCTTCCTCGTCCGGATTGGTGGACGGGTCGGCCAGCAGGGATTCGGCCAGCGGCGCCAGGCCCGCTTCGATCGCGATCTGGGCTTTGGTGCGGCGTTTGGGCTTGTACGGCAGGTACAAATCTTCCAGACGGGTCTTGTCTTCTGCGTGCATGACGGCATCTAGCAGCTCATCCGTCATCTTGCCCTGTTCGGTGATCGAAGCCACGATGGCAGTCCGGCGGTCTTCCAGTTCGCGCAGATAGCGCAGACGCTCTTCCAGCAAACGCAACTGGATGTCGTCCAGTCCGCCGGTCGCTTCCTTACGGTAACGGGCGATGAAAGGGACGGTGGCGCCTTCGTCCAGCAGGGCGATGGCAGCGGCTACCTGAATCGGCTTGGCAGCCAGTTCAAGGGCGAGTCTTTGTTCGATGGGAGGCAGCATGAGGGATTCCAAACAGTTAACCATGGAATCATACGCCATCCTTGGGGAGACTGGTCAATGCCCGCACAGCGTTAGAAGTTTCACAAACACAGGATGGTCGATGACGGATAATATTGTATGTTGCCGTTTTTGAACCGTTAAAAACATCAATGCGCCCAATGGATTTAACCCGCGACGAAGCCCGCGAAGCTCCTGCAGCTCCAACCCCTGTCCCGCCTCCTCCGCCGGGACAGCTACCCTATGCTGTTGCCACATGGCTACAGCGGGTAGATTCCGCCGCGCACCCGAAACCCAAGCTGGCGCCCATTGAGGCGGACCCGAAACAGACCAATTACCGTCTGATTTACGTGCTGGCGCCGACCAGCGGCGGCCGCCATGTAGCGCTTTGCCTGTACAAGGCGCGTC
The DNA here is from genome assembly GCF_052114165.1 of Pseudoduganella sp. RAF19. Classification (NCBI taxonomy): domain Bacteria; kingdom Pseudomonadati; phylum Pseudomonadota; class Betaproteobacteria; order Burkholderiales; family Oxalobacteraceae; genus Pseudoduganella; species Pseudoduganella sp. RAF19. Next base: position 295,689 of record NZ_JBFREF010000009.1, read on the forward strand.
TGAAGCCGAACGGCGACGTGGCCGCGGCCAGCCCGGTGAGCGAGGTGTTTTCCCTGCTGTCCACCCCGCCCAGCTTCCTGGTGCCCGGCGATGACGACCTGATTCGCTTCTTTGTTGCTATGCGCAGCGGACCTAATTCCCAGACCGGGAGCGCTACCGAACCGCGCGGCAAAATTGGCGCCGCCCTGCTGCAAATGTTGTCTGAACAAGACAAACTGTTGTGGGCAAATTCCTGGTCGGACGTAGGAAACGGCCTGGTGTATCCGATGAAAGCCGGCGACAGCCGCGTCGCCAGCCTGGCCTGGCGCGAAGAAGGCAAGGGCCTGCGCCTGGGCTGGAAGGTGGATACCTCGCCCGAAGCGTCGCCGCATTCGGCCGACCAGATCGATTACATGCTGCCGACCGATCCGCCGTGGTATATCGACAACTTGTCCTGCGGCGTGCTGAACCTGAACCAGGGCGGCACCACGATTCCGCTGGCCGATTTGCAGGCGCTTGTTGCGCAGGCGCCACTGTTGATGCCAAACGACAAAATGCGCGTGTCGCAATTGCTGCTGGCCCACGGCTTGCAGCAGCTGATGCCGCTGCCGCAGCCGCTGCCGCAGCGCCTGCGCACCGACGTCAAGCCGCGTCCGATCCTGGCGCTGGATTCGGCCCAGCTGGCCGAAGGCAGCCTGCAGCGCTGGAACGATTACGCCGTGCTGTCCTATGACTACGATGGCGAGCGCGTGTCCTTCGACCCGTCGCAGCGCGTGGTACGCCAGCGTGGCGAAGTGACCGAAATCATCCAGCGCAATGAGGAAGCCGAAGCGGCCGCGCTGGAAACCCTGACCAATCTGGGCTTCCGCAAGCCGACCGCACTGCCCCTGTCCAGCGTGCGCGGCGGCCTGCTGCTGGCCAGCCAGGCCGACTGGATTCGCTTTGCCGAGTCCGGCATCGAAGAACTGGTCGCCGCCGGCTGGCAAATTGAGAAATCGCCCAAGTACCGCTACGACGTCACCACGGTGGACGACTGGTACGCCGAAATCGAGGAAGAGAAGGAAGGCGGCAACGCCTGGTTCGAACTGGAACTGGGCATTACCGTCAATGGCGAGCGCGTGCCGCTGCTGCCGGTGCTGGTGCAGATGATCCGCGCCTTCCCCAACGACTTCAACCAGAAGGCGCTGGCGGTGCACGGCGAGGAAGACCGTATGCTGGCTGCCCTGCCGGATGGCACCCGCGTCGCCCTGCCATGGAACCGTGTGCGTCCGATCCTGGCCACCATTGGCGAACTCTACTTCAGCGAGAAAATCCGCCACTCGGTACGCATGTCCTCGCTGGACGCGGCGCGCCTGGATGAGCTGGCGCGCAATGTCGATTTCCACTGGACCGGCGGCGAAGAGCTGCGCGAAATGGGGCGCCGGCTGAATCAGTTCTCGTCGGTGAAGCGAGTGCCCACTCCTGCTGGCTTGCAGGCCACGCTGCGCGATTACCAGACCGATGGTCTGTCCTGGATGCAGTTCCTGCGCGAATACGGCTTCGCCGGCATCCTGGCCGACGATATGGGCCTGGGCAAGACCGTGCAGACACTGGCCCACATCCTGGTCGAAAAAGAGGCAGGCCGCCTGAACCATCCCGCTCTCGTCATCGCGCCGACCAGCCTGATGAACAACTGGCAGGACGAAGCCGCCCGCTTCGCACCCGGCCTGAAGGTGCTGCTGCTGCAAGGTAAGGACCGCGCTGAGCTGTTCGATGAAATTCCGAAATCGGATCTGGTGCTGACCACCTACGCCCTGCTGCCGCGCGACGAGGAAAAACTGCGCGAGCACGACTTCCATTTGGTGATCCTGGACGAGTCGCACTACATCAAGAACACCCGCTCCAAGGCGGCCCAGAGCGCCGGCCTGCTGAAGGCCAAGCATCGCCTGTGTCTGTCCGGCACGCCGCTGGAAAACCACCTGGGCGAGCTGTGGTCGCAGTTCCACTTCCTGCTGCCCGGCCTGCTGGGCGATGAGAAGAACTTCAACAGCCAGTTCCGCCATCCGATCGAACGTCAGGACGATCCGCAGCGCCGCACGCTGCTGAATCGCCGCATCAAGCCTTTCCTGCTGCGCCGTACCAAGGACAGCGTGGCGAAAGAGCTGCCGCCGAAGACGGAAATGGTGCGCAAGGTGGAACTGTCGGGCGCCCAGCGCGATCTGTACGAAACCGTGCGCCTGGCGATGGATCAGAAGGTGCGGGAGGAGATCGACCGAAAGGGCGTGGCGCGCAGCCAGATCGTGATTCTGGAAGCGCTGCTCAAGCTGCGCCAGGTCTGCTGCGATCCGCGTCTGGTGAAATCGACCAAGAAGGCCATGTCCACCGGCTCGGCCAAGCTGATCGACCTGATGCAGATGGTGGAAGACCTGCTGGAAGAAAAACGCAAGATCCTGGTGTTCTCCCAGTTCACCTCCATGCTGGAGCTGATCGAGGAAGAGCTGGAAGCGCGCGATATCCCGTACGCCATCCTGACCGGCGAAACGCGCGACCGCGGCGCCCAGGTGGCCGCCTTCCAGCAGGGCGCCGTGCCGATCTTCCTGATCTCGCTGAAGGCGGGCGGCGTCGGCCTGAACCTGACCGCGGCCGATACCGTGATCCACTACGATCCATGGTGGAACCCGGCGGCCGAGAACCAGGCCACCGACCGCGCCTGGCGAATTGGTCAGGACAAGCCGGTGTTCGTCTACAAGCTGATTGCCAAGGGCACGCTGGAAGAGAAAATCCAGATCCTGCAACAGAAGAAGTCCGATCTGGCCCAATCCGTGCTGGCCGAAGGCGAATCGCAGAAGATGGCACTGACCCAGGAAGACTTGCAACAGATCTTTGCCCCACTGCAGGATTGATATGCTAAGCGCCGAACACTACCGCCAGATTCTCGACAATAGCAGCGATGTACACTGGATGCTGGATTGCGACAGTGGCAAGCTGATGTACGTCAGCCCTGCCGCCGAGCGTGTTTTCGGCTTCAACCCGGAGCGCGCGCAGCAAGTTGCCTCCCAGCTGCTGTCCGAGCTGCCGGCGCGGTTGGAAGCCTTCACTTCGGGCGACAGCACCCAGCGCCACCGCACGCGCGAGGCCGAGTTTGAAGGCCGCGACGGTGTCATGATTCCGGTCGAGATCGAATCGACCCTGGTGCCGGATGTGGGCAGCGGCGCGATCCGCTTGGTGGGCACGGTGCGCGATGTGCGCGAACGTGCCGAGCGCGAAAAACAACAGAAGAAGTTTGCGTCCATGGTGTCGCATGAGTTCCGCACGCCGCTGTCGACCATCGACGGGGCGATCCAGCGCCTGGAAATGACGTCGGGCAATGCGGATGAGGCCACCAAGAAACGCTATCGCAAGATCCAGACTGCCGTGGACCGTCTGCTGGAGCTGATCAACGAATATCTGTCCCCGGAACGCCTGGCCAGCATTGGCCGCAAGCGGCAGGCGGATGAGATTTCGCCCGAAGCGCTGCTGGAAACGGCGGCGGAAGCGGCCCGCTCGCGGCGTCAGGCTATCACGGTGCAAGCGTTAAACATGCCTCAATGGCTACGTTGCGACCCCCAAGGAATGCGGCTTTGTCTTGATATCCTCCTCGATAACGCCATTAAATACACTAAAGACAATATTGCTATAGAATTAAAGGCTAGCAAGGCGGCAGAAGGGGGCGTAGAGTTTCAGGTAACGGACTACGGCGCGCCCATCCCGGAAGACGAGCTCAACAGGCTTTTCGAAAAGGGATTCCGCGGCCGCGCAGCAGCCAGCCAACCGGGCTCCGGACTCGGTTTGTATATGGCAAAAGCGGTGGTGGAGGTTCACGGCGGCACGCTGTCAGTGGAAAATTTGCCTGAAAGCGGCAAGAAATTTCGGATTTGGCTGCCGATCGCTGCATAAGTCTTGCGCTGTGGTTAATCACCCGTGATAATTCTTTAACGCAAGCCCCAGAATCCGGCGAGCTGTTAACTGAACAATGGCGCATCAATGACGCAAATACTGATTGTGGAAGACAACCTGGAATACGCCGAGGAAATGGCGGAATTCCTGACCGAGCTCGGTCACGGGGTCCAATCCACCAACAACGCCCAGGAAATGTGGTCCGCTCTGGCTCAGGGCACCATCGGCGTTGTTATTCTCGACCTCGGCTTGCCGGATGAGGATGGCTTTGACGTCATCCCGCGCATGCGCCAGCTCTACCCGCAGATTGGCTTGCTGGTATTGACCGGCCGCGTCGCCTTCGACAGCCGCATTCTCGGCCTGCGCCTGGGCGCCGACCATTATCTGACCAAGCCGATCAAGTTCCCCGAGCTGGCCGCCCATATCGAGGCGCTGAACCGTCGCGTTGGCCCGCAGGAAGCGATTCCTGTGCCCAGCAAGTGGACGCTGAAGGTTGCCGCCCGCCAGCTGGAGCTGCAGGGCCAGGCCATCACCCTGACCGAGAAAGAGTGCAATTTCCTGCACTTGCTGACCATTAATACCCGTCCGGTGCCGCGCCAGGTGATCGTGGCGGGCATTGGCGGCGATGATCCGGATGCGGGACGCCGCGTGGACATGCTGGTCTACCGCCTGCGCAAGAAGGCGCGCAGCGGCCTGGGCCAGGATCTGCCACTGCGCAGCGCCTACGGCGAGGGCTATAGCCTGTCCGCCAGCTTCAATCTTTCCTGATAAGGGAAAATAGGGACAAAGCCGATCGCCAATTCGCGTGGCTGAAATTAAATGGGGACAGGGTAAAATGGAACTTTCCATTTTGCCCTGTTTTTGTTTATGGCCCGCCTTCCCCGCCTCATCGTCCCCAATCAGCCTCACTACCTCATCCAGCGCGGCCTGAATGGCCAGGCCGTGTTCTGCGATGCCGACGATTTCGAAGCCTTCCTGGGCTGGATGCGCACTGCCGCGCGCCAGTACAAGGTGGCCGTCCATGCCTACACGCTGTTGCCGAACGAGCTGCACCTGCTCGTCACCCCATCCGACGAGGAAGGTTTGGGCGCCATGATGCAGTGGATCGGCCGCTATTACGTCCCCTTCTTTAATCAGAAATACTCCCGCGCCGGCACCCTGTGGCAAGGGCGCTACAAGACTTCTGTCGTGGACGCCGAGAATTATTTGTTGTCCTGCAGTCGCTACATCGAATTCGCCGCCGTGCGCCTTGGGCTGGCTGGCGGGCCGGAACATTACCCCTGGTCCAGTTATCCGCACCACGCAGGCCTGAAGCCGGACGGGGCGGTGACCGACCATCCGCTGTACTGGGCGCTGGGCAACACGCCATTCCAGCGTGAGGCGGCCTATATCGAGCTGGCCAATCGGGGACTGGGCAGCAACGAGACGAAAGCTATCGAGGCGGCCGTGCTCAGGGGCTGGCCGCTGGGCTCGGACAAGTACAAGGCTGAGCTGCAGCACCGCATGAAACGCCAGGTGCTCCCGGCCAAACGGGGCCGTCCATTCAAATCAAAACCTGAGGCGTAAAGCGGGTGGCAGGCACGATGTGCCTGCCAGCAGGTCTTCGCCGTGGGTTTTCAGTGACTATGTCCCTAATTAATTTTTTGAGCGACTGAAGCAGAATTAATTCGACTCCGACCCTAATTGTTTCTGTTGAGTTTTTTTGTGCATTGCACTACTCTGGTTTTTCGTGATTAAAAAATCAGCGGAGAACTGCATGGAAGCGCAAGGTTTGTACGACCCAGCCAACGAACACGATGCTTGTGGCGTTGGTTTCGTGGCCCACATCAAGGGCAACAAGAGCCACTCGATCATTGAACAGGGTCTGCTGATCCTGAAGAACCTCGACCACAGGGGCGCAGTCGGCGCCGACAAGCTGATGGGCGACGGCGCCGGCATCCTGATTCAGATTCCGGACCAGTTCTACCGCGATGAAATGGCCAAGCAGGGCGTCGAACTGCCTCCGCCGGGCGAATATGGCGTAGGCATGGTCTTCCTGCCGAAGGAAAACGCCTCCCGCATCGCTTGCGAACAGGAAATCGAGCGTGCCGTCCGCATCGAAGGCCAGGTCGTGCTGGGCTGGCGTAATGTGCCGGTCGACTGCGAAATGCCGATGTCGCCGCGCGTCCGCGAAAAAGAGCCGGTCATCCGCCAGATCTTCATTGGCCGCGGTGCGGACATCATGGTGACCGATGCACTGGAACGTAAGCTGTACGTGATCCGCAAATCGTCCGGCCACGCGATCCAGGCGCTGAAGCTGCTGCACGGCAAAGAATTCTTCGTGCCATCCATGTCCGCCCGTACCGTGGTGTACAAGGGCCTGCTGCTGGCCGACCAGGTGGGCGTGTACTACCGCGACCTGCAGGACCCGCGCTGCATCTCGGCGCTGGCGCTGGTGCACCAGCGTTTCTCGACCAATACCTTCCCTGAATGGCCGCTGGCCCACCCATACCGCCTGATCGCACACAACGGCGAGATCAACACCGTGAAGGGCAACTTCAACTGGATGCGCGCCCGCGAAGGCGTGATGAAGTCCGCCGTGCTGGGCGACGACCTGCAGAAGCTGTTCCCGCTGATTTACGAAGGCCAGTCCGACACCGCCTGCTTCGACAACGCGCTGGAACTGCTGCTGATGGCAGGCTACCCGCTGGCCCAGGCCATGATGATGATGATTCCGGAAGCGTGGGAAAACCACACGCTGATGGATGACAACCGCAAGGCCTTCTACGAATACTACGCATCGATGATGGAACCATGGGACGGCCCGGCCGCCATGGCCTTCACCGACGGCCGCTACATCGGCGGTACCCTGGACCGTAACGGCCTGCGCCCTGCGCGCTACATCGTGACCGATGACGACCTGGTGGTGATGGCGTCCGAATCCGGCGTGCTGCCGATTCCGGAATCCAAGATCATCCAGAAGTGGCGTCTGCAGCCGGGCAAAATGTTCCTGATCGATCTGGAAGCCGGCCGCATCATCGACGACAAGGAACTGAAAGACACCTACGCCAACGCCAAGCCGTACAAGGCATGGATCAATGCCGTGCGCATCAAGCTGGGCGAGCTGAAGCTGAGCGAATCCCAGCTGCCGCACAATGTGGCCAAGTACGGCCCGGCCAACGGCGAGAAGCAGGTCGCATCCCTGCTGGACCGCCAGCAAGCTTTCGGCTACACCCAGGAAGACCTGCGCTTCCTGCTGGCGCCGATGGCCGCCAACGGCGAAGAAGCCGTAGGTTCGATGGGCAATGACTCGCCGCTCGCCGTCATGTCCAACAAGCTGAAGCCGCTGTACCACTACTTCAAGCAGCTGTTCGCCCAGGTGACCAACCCGCCGATCGACCCGATCCGCGAAGCGATGGTGATGTCGCTGGTGTCCTTCATCGGTCCCAAGCCGAACCTGCTGGATACCAACAACGTCAATCCGCCGATGCGTCTGGAAGTGGCGCAGCCGGTGCTGGGCTTCGACGATATGGCGCGCCTGCGCAATGTCAGCCAGGTGACCGGCGGCAAGTTCAAGTCTTACGAGCTGAGCATCTGCTATCCGCACGCCTGGGGCAAGGAAGGCGTGGAAGCGTCGCTGGCTTCGCTGTGCGCGGAAGCTGTGGACGCGGTGAAATCCGGCCACAACATCCTGATAGTCTCCGACCGCTCGATCGGCGCCGACCGCGTGGCGATTCCGGCCCTGCTGGCAACTTCCACCATCCACCAGCACCTGGTGAGCAAAGGCCTGCGTGCCTCCACCGGCCTGGTGGTGGAAACCGGCTCGGCCCGCGAAACCCACCACTTCGCCCTGCTGGCTGGCTACGGCGCGGAAGCTGTCCACCCATATCTGGCCATGGAAACCCTGGCCGAACTGGCGCACGGCATGCCGGGCGATCTGTCGCCGGAACAGGCGATCTACAACTACACCAAGGCCATCGGCAAAGGTCTGCTGAAGGTGATGTCCAAGATGGGCATCTCGACCTATATGTCCTACTGCGGCGCGCAAATCTTCGAAGCCGTGGGCCTGAACAAGTCGCTGGTCGATAAATACTTCCGCGGCACCGCTTCCAATGTGGAAGGCATTGGCCTGTTCGAAGTGGCTGAGGAAGGCCTGCGCCTGCACAACCAGGCCTTCGGCCTCGATCCGGTGCTGGCCGACCAGCTGGATGCGGGCGGCGAATACGCCTACCGCGTGCGCGGCGAAGACCACCTGTGGACACCGGACGCGATCGCCAAGCTGCAGCATTCGACCCGTTCCAACAACTACTCGACCTATAAAGAGTACGCACAGCTGATCAACGACCAGACCAAGCGCCACCTGACCCTGCGCGGCCTGTTCGAGTTCAAGATCGATCCCACCAAGGCGATTCCGCTGGATGAAGTGGAACCGGCCAAGGAAATCGTCAAGCGTTTCGCTACCGGCGCCATGTCGCTGGGTTCGATCTCGACCGAAGCCCACGCCACGCTGGCGATCGCCATGAACCGTATCGGCGGCAAGTCGAACACGGGCGAAGGCGGCGAAGATCCGGTGCGCTACTCGAACGAACTGAAGGGCATCCCGATCAAGGTCGGCTCTTCCATGTCCACCGTGCTGGGCAAGGAACAAGTCATGGTCGACATTCCGCTGCAGGAAGGAGATTCGCTGCGTTCGCGCATCAAGCAGGTCGCTTCCGGCCGCTTTGGCGTGACGGCGGAATACCTGAACTCTGCGGACCAGATCCAGATCAAGATGGCGCAGGGCGCCAAGCCGGGTGAAGGCGGCCAGCTGCCGGGCCACAAGGTGTCCGAGTACATTGCGCAGCTGCGCTTCTCGGTACCGGGCGTGGGTCTGATCTCGCCGCCGCCGCACCACGATATTTACTCGATCGAAGACCTGGCGCAGCTGATCCACGATCTGAAGAACGTGAATCCGCGCGCTTCGATCTCGGTCAAGCTGGTGTCGGAAGTGGGTATCGGTACCGTGGCTGCGGGTGTGTCGAAAGCGAAAGCCGACCACATCGTGGTGGCCGGCCATGACGGCGGCACGGGCGCTTCGCCGCTGTCCTCGATCAAGCACGCTGGTACACCGTGGGAGCTGGGCCTGGCTGAAACCCAGCAGACCCTGGTGCTGAACGGTCTGCGTGGCCGCGTCCGTGTGCAGGCCGACGGCCAGATGCGTACCGGCCGCGACGTGGTGATTGCCGCCCTGCTGGGTGCTGACGAAGTCGGTTTCGCCACCGCGCCGCTGGTGGTCGAAGGCTGCATCATGATGCGCAAGTGCCACCTGAACACCTGCCCGGTGGGCGTCGCGACCCAGGACCCGGTGCTGCGCGCCAAGTTCCAGGGCAAGCCTGAGCACGTGGTGAACTACTTCTTCTTCGTTGCGGAAGAAGCGCGCCAGATCATGGCTCAGCTGGGTATCCGTACCTTCGACGAGCTGATTGGCCGCGCCGACCTGCTGGACAAGTCGAAAGCCATCGGCCACTGGAAGGCCCAAGGTCTGGACTTCAGCAATATCTTCTATCTGCCGAAAGTGGACGCTGGCCTGGCCATCTACCACAACGAGGAACAGGACCACGGCCTGGACAAGGCACTGGACCACAAGCTGATCGCGCAAGCCAAAGCGGCGCTGGAAAAGGGCGAACGCGTGTCCTTCATCTCGCCGGTACGCAACGTCAACCGCACCGTGGGCACCATGCTGTCCGGTGAAGTGGCGAAGCGCTACGGCCACGCCGGCCTGCCGGACGACACCATCCACATCCAGCTGCAAGGCACGGCCGGCCAGTCGGCAGGCGCCTTCCTGGCACAGGGCATCACCCTGGACCTGGTGGGCGAGGGCAACGACTACGTGGGCAAGGGCCTGTCGGGCGGCCGCATCATTGTGCGTCCGAACACCGAGTTCCGCGGCTGGGCAGTCAACAACATCATCATCGGCAACACCGTGATGTATGGCGCGATTTCCGGTGAAGCTTTCTTCAACGGCGTGGCAGGCGAGCGCTTCGCTGTGCGTAACTCCGGCGCCACCGCAGTGGTGGAAGGCCTGGGCGATCACGGCTGCGAATACATGACCGGCGGTACCGTGGTCGTGCTGGGCGCCACCGGCCGCAACTTCGCGGCGGGCATGTCGGGTGGTATCGCCTACGTGTATGACCCGGACGGCGATTTCAACCGCAAATGCAATATGTCCATGGTCAGCCTGGAAGCGGTGCTGCCGGCCTCCGAGCAGGCGGTCGACAAGTCGACCTGGCACAGCCAGCACCGCAACGGCGAAGCCGAGGCGGACGAAACCATCCTGAAGCGCCTGATCGAGCGCCACTTCAAGCACACGGGCAGCACCCGCGCCCGCCTGTTGCTGGACAACTGGGCCGAGAGCCGTGGCAAGTTCGTCAAAGTGTTCCCGAGCGAGTACAAGCGCGCCCTGGTGGAAATGGCCGATAACGCCGCGATTGAAGCGGAAACTCAAGCGATTGCTGCTTAATTCGCCGCGTACGAAAGGATATTAAAGTGGGAAAGATCACCGGTTTCATGGAATTCCAGCGCCAGGACGAGAGCTATCACGCTCCCGAGGCGCGTCTGAAAAATTACAAAGAGTTCGTGCTGACGCTGACGAACGACCAGGCCAAGATCCAGGGCGCACGCTGCATGGATTGCGGTATCCCGTTCTGCAATTCGGGCTGCCCGGTCAACAACATCATCCCGGACTGGAACGACCTGGTGTACCGCGGCCACTACCGCGAAGCGCTGAACGTTCTGCATTCGACCAATAACTTCCCGGAATGGACCGGCCGCATCTGCCCGGCGCCGTGCGAGGCTGCCTGCACCCTGGGCATCAATAATGATCCGGTGGGCATCAAGTCCATCGAACACAAGATCATTGACGAAGGCTGGGAGCGCGGCTGGGTCGTGCCGGAGCCTTCGGAAACCAGGACCGGCAAGAAGGTGGCCGTGGTCGGTTCCGGCCCTGCCGGCCTGGCCGCTGCCCAGCAGCTGGCGCGCGTTGGCCACGACGTGACCGTGTTCGAGAAGTCGGACCGTCTGGGCGGCCTGCTGCGCTACGGCATTCCGGACTTCAAGATGGAGAAGTTCCATATTGACCGCCGTATCGAGCAGATGCAGGCAGAAGGCGTGAAGTTCCGCACTTCCACCCTGATCGGCAAGGATTTCCCGGCGACTGTTAACAACTGGGCCAAGGAAACCATCTTCCCGGAAGACCTGGAAGGTGAATTCGACGCCATCGTCWTGGCGGGCGGCGCCGAAGCGCCGCGCGACCTGCCGGTGCCGGGCCGCGAGCTGAAGGGCATTCATTTCGCGATGGACTTCCTGCCGCAGCAGAACAAGATCAACGCCGGCGACAAGGTGAAAGACCAGATCAAGGCCAACGGCAAGCACGTGGTGGTGATCGGCGGAGGCGATACCGGTTCCGACTGCGTGGGCACCTCCAACCGCCACGGCGCGGCCAGCGTGACCCAGTTCGAACTGATGCCAATGCCGCCGGAGCAGGAAAACAAGCCGATGGTCTGGCCGTACTGGCCAACCAAGCTGCGCACCTCTTCCTCCCACGAGGAAGGCTGCGAGCGCGACTGGGCGGTGGCCACCAAGCGCTTCGAAGGCAAGGGCGGCAAGGTTGAAAAGCTGATCGCCTGCCGCGTCGAATGGAAAGACGGCAAGATGACCGAGGTGCCGAACTCCGAGTTCGAGATCAAGGCGGACCTGGTGCTGCTGGCCATGGGCTTCGTTTCTCCGGTGGCGCAAGTGCTGGATGCTTTCGGCGTCGACAAGGACGCCCGCGGCAACGCGCGCGCCACCACCGACGGTGAGCGTTGCTACCACACCAGCAAGCCAGGCATCTTCGCGGCCGGCGACATGCGCCGCGGCCAGTCCCTGGTCGTGTGGGCGATCCGCGAAGGCCGTCAATGCGCGAAGGCGGTGGACGAGTACCTGATGGGCTCCTCCGTCCTGCCGCGCTGATCTTGCGCAGGGTCAAGCGCACGGCTCCGTGCGCTTGACCTTTCTTCTCTCCGGCGTAGACTGGCCTCCACGACATCGCGATGGAGGCCATGATGGGTAGCCCGCAGCAGTCCGAAGATCGGCGCGCCGAACGGCTCGCCCGGTTGGAAGCGAATGTCGAGATTCTTCTTGAGCAGGGGCGGGAAAACCGGGAGGAGCACCGCAATCTCGTCGATCAGATTGTCAAAATCCGCACTACCGACTTCCGTATCCTGGTTGGCCTCCTGATTAGCGGCGATCTCGCCATTCTCGGCCTGATGTACCGCGCCTTAGGCTGATGCTGCCATGCAGCAGCCCAACAGCCGTTTCCAAATGTAAATTGCTGACTTGCGGGTTATTAGTGTTGTATCATTCACCTCTTTAAAGTTGCCATATTGCCAGTGAAAAAGCGGTCCTCAGCAGAGGTAACCGTTTCTGAACTACAATATGGTGTTAATAATAAAAGAGTGTGATCAGTGTCTAACCTTGTCGAAATCCGCGATTTGCACTTCTCTTATGGGAAGCGTGCGATCCTGTCCGGCCTCCGTATGGACTTCCCGCGCGGGAAGGTGGTGGCGGTCATGGGCGGCTCCGGCAGCGGCAAGACCACGGTGCTGCGCCTGATCGGCGGCCAGCTGCGTCCGCAAAAAGGCGGCGTGAATGTGGACGGCCAGATCGTTCACCAGCTGAAAACCAAGGAATTGTATTTGCTGCGCCGCAAGATGGGCATGCTGTTCCAGCACGGCGCGCTGTTCACTGACCTCACTGTTTACGAGAACGTCGCCTTCCCCCTGCGCGAGCATACCGACCTGAGCGAAGAACTGATCCGCGACCTGGTCCTGATGAAGCTGCACGCGGTTGGCCTGCGCAATGCCGCGCCGCTCAAGCCCGCCGAGATTTCCGGCGGCATGGCGCGCCGCGTGGCTCTGGCGCGTTCGATCGCCCTGGACCCGGAACTGATCATGTACGACGAGCCCTTCGCCGGCCTCGACCCGATCTCCATGGGCGTGACCGCCAACCTGATCCGCAACCTGAACGACGCGCTCGGCTCGACCACCATCCTGGTGTCGCACGACGTGAAAGAGTCCTTCATGATCGCGGACTATGTGTACTTCCTGTCGCAGGGCAAGATCGTCGCCCACGGCACCCCACAAGAAATGATGGTTTCGACCGATCCATATGTAAAACAGTTCGTCCATGCCGAAACGGACGGACCCGTGCCCTTCCACTATCCGGGCAAATCGCTGGCCGATGACCTGGGCCTGGGAGCACGCCGATGATGCGCAGTTTCCTGACTTCGGTCGGCGGCGGCGCCCGCGACTACGTGGAGAGCGTCGGCTTTGCCGCGCGCACCTTCTTTACCATGATCGGCCTGTCGCCCGGCATCCTGCGCCGTCCGCGCCTGCTGGTGGAGCAGCTCCACATCATTGGTAACTATTCGCTGCTGATCATCACGCTGTCCGGCCTGTTCGTCGGCATGGTGCTGGGCCTGCAGGGTTATTACACGCTGAATAAATATGGCGCCTCCGAGTCGCTGGGCCTGCTGGTGGCCCTTGGCCTGACGCGCGAACTGGGTCCGGTGATTACCGCCCTGCTGTTCGCCGGCCGTGCCGGTACCTCGCTGACTGCGGAAATCGGCCTGATGAAGGCGGGCGAGCAGTTGTCCGCCATGGAAATGATGGCCGTCAACCCGATCCAGCGCGTGCTGGCGCCCCGCTTCTGGGCCGGCGCCATTTCCGTGCCCCTGCTGGCCTCGATCTTCAGCGCCGTGGGCATCCTGGGCGGCTGGCTGGTCGGCGTGCAGCTGATCGGTGTGGACGAGGGTGCTTTCTGGTCGCAGATGCAGGGCGGCGTGGATGTATGGAAAGACATCTTCAACGGATTCGTGAAAAGCGTGGTGTTCGGCATTGCCATCACGTTCATTGCGCTGTACCAGGGCTATGAAGCCAACCCGACGCCGGAAGACGTGTCCGGCGCAACTACCCGCACCGTGGTCATCTCCTCGCTGATGATCTGGTGGCTCGACTTCATGCTGACTGCCCTGATGTTCAGCAAGTAATAAGAAGATAGGAATAACTATGCAACGTAAATCTCTCGATATCTGGGTCGGTCTCTTCATCGTGATCGGCGCCGCCGCGCTGATGTTCCTGGCCCTGAAGGCCGGCAATATGGGCTCGATCTCCTTCAACAAGACTTACCAGATCTCGGCCAAGTTCGACAACATCGGCAGCCTGCGTCCGCAAGCGGCGGTGAAGGCATCCGGCGTGGTGGTGGGGCGCGTGGCCAGCATTGGCTTTGACGACAAGCAATACAAAGCCGTGGTCACCATGAATATGGATGAGGATTTCAAGTTCCCGAAAGACAGCTCGGCCAAGATCCTGACCGCCGGCCTGCTCGGTGAGCAATACGTCGGCATCGAAGCCGGCGGCGACGAGAAAAACCTGGTAGCCGGCGACAAGATTGCCCGCACCCAGTCCGCAACCGTGCTGGAAGACCTGATCAATCAGTTCATCTACAGCAAGGCTGCCGAAGGAAAGGATTCGAAATAATGAGCAAGTTCCGCACTGTCGCCCTGACCCTAGCTGCCTCCGCCACGTTGGCGGGCTGCGCCGGTCCCAATCCGCGCGACCCGTATGAAGGTTTCAACCGTGCCATGTTCAGTTTCAATGACACGGTCGACACCTATGCCCTGAAGCCGGCCGCCACCGCCTACAAGAAAGTGACGCCAAGCTTCGTGCAGACCGGTGTAGGCAATTTCTTCGGCAACCTGCAGGACGTGTGGACTGCCGCCAATAACCTGCTGCAAGGCAAGATCGGCGACGGCATGTCGGACGTGATGCGCGTTGGCATCAACTCCACCTTCGGCCTGCTGGGCGTGCTGGACATCGCCTCCGAAGCCGGCCTGCAGAAACACAAGGAAGACCTGGGCCAGACCCTGGGCTGGTATGGCATGCCGTCCGGCCCTTACCTGGTGCTGCCGCTGCTGGGGCCATCCACCGTGCGTGACGCTGCGGCGCTGCCGGTCGATTTCAAGGCCGACCCGTGGCAATACAAAGAACCTGTCAACGTAAGGAACATCGGCACCGTTGTTCGTGTCGTGGATCAGCGCGCGTCCCTGCTGGATGCATCGACCCTCCTGGAAGATGCCGCCCTGGACCGTTATGAATTCATCCGCGACGGCTGGATGCAGCGCCGCCAGAGCCAGGTCTTCGATGGTGAAGACGGCCCGCGCGGCGGCAAAAAGCCGGAACAGCAACCGGAGCAGAATGACGCAGCGCCGCCGGCCAAACCGCCGGCTGCGGAGCAGCAGGACGCGGCTGAGGCACCAGTGCAGGCTATAATGCCGGCACCGGCTGCTGAGAAAAATGCCAGCCTGTGATCCTGCGGTACAACTTACATAGGTAAATCATATGAAATTGATCAAGCAAATCATCGTCCTCGCCATCGCAGCCACCGCTGCCGGCGCTTACGCTGCGCCTGCCACGACCGTTGCTGCCCAGACCTCGGCCACCGCCGCGCCGGTCGCCAACGAGGCGCCGGATGCCCTGATCAAGCGCATCAGCGGCGAAGTGCTGGATACCGCCAAGAACGACAAGGAAATCCAGGCCGGCAACCAGAAGCGCATCATGGACCTGGTCGAGACCAAGATCCTGCCTTATGTCGATTTCCAGCGCATGACCTCGCTGGCCGCCGGCCGCTACTGGCGCGATGCGACGCCGGAACAGAAAAACCAGCTGTCGGCCGAGTTCCGCACCCTGCTGATCTTCACCTACTCGGGCGCCCTGTCCCAGGTGAAGAATGAAACCATCGACTTCAAGCCGCTGCGCGCCGACCCGTCGGACACCGAAGTGGAAGTGCGTTCCCAGGTCAACATGACCCGCGGCGAGCCGGTGGTGCTGAACTACCGCGTGGAAAAGACCCCAACCGGCTGGAAGATCTATGACATCAACGTGCTGGGCGCCTGGCTGGTGGAAGCCTACAAAGGCACTTTCGCGTCCGAGATCTCGAAAGGCGGCGTTGACGGCCTGATCAAAACTCTGCAAGCCAAGAACAAGACCCTGGCCAACAAGCCGCTGAAGACCGCAGGTAAGTAAATGTCCGACTCCGCTGTTGCACAGAACAAGTTGTCCCTGCAGTCGCTGACCGTGGCGAATGCCACGCAGGCGCTGGAGCAAGGCCTGGCCGCGCTGCGCGCCGGCGAGACCGTGTTCGACCTGAGCAATGTGACAACGGTGGATTCGGCAGCGGTATCCGTGATGCTGGCCTGGCAGCGCGCTGCGCTCCAGGCTGGTACACATCTCGAATTGAAGAACCTTCCTCCCTCGCTGCGCAGCCTGACGCAGCTGTATGGTGTGTGCAACCTGGTCGCCCCTCCCAGCGACTGCGGCCCGGCGGTTTCGCCTGCGGCCGGCCCGCATCATCATTGACCTCTGCCCCCCACCCCCCTGCCCGCTGTACCCGGTCCCGGCATCGCCGAACCAAAATTCCAATATAATTGACCGTTCCCGTCGCCAGTCGAGCCACGGGGTCCGCTTCCCCGGCCCGCAAAGCCGTCTTAGCAACGGTCACCGTTGTACCCCAAAAACTTAATAAGCAAGCATGACAGCAATTCAAATCAGCAATGTCGAGAAGCGCTACAAGTCGCTCCAGGCACTGGGCGGCGTGTCGCTGACGATCGAGGAGGGCGAGTTCTTCGGCCTGCTTGGCCCGAACGGCGCCGGCAAAACCACCCTGATATCCATCATCGCGGGCCTGATCCGGGCCGATGCGGGCGGTGTGAAAATCCACGGCCACGATGTGGTGACGGACTTTCGCGAAGCGCGCAAGAAGCTGGGCGTGGTGCCGCAGGAACTGGTGTTCGACCCGTTCTTCACGGTGCGCGAAACGCTGCGCCTGCAGTCCGGCTATTTCGGTCTTGGCAATAACGACAAGTGGATCGACGAGGTCATGGAAAACCTCGATCTGACCAAAAAGGCCGATACCAATATGCGCGCCCTGTCCGGTGGCATGAAGCGCCGCGTGCTGGTGGCGCAGGCGCTGGTGCACAAGCCGCCCGTCATCGTGCTGGACGAGCCGACCGCCGGTGTCGACGTGGAACTGCGCCAGACCCTGTGGAAATTCATTTCGCGCCTGAACCGCGAAGGCCACACCGTGGTGCTGACCACGCACTATCTGGAAGAGGCGCAAGCCATGTGCAAGCGCGTGGCCATGCTGCGCGCCGGCCAGGTGGTGGCGCTGGATTCGATGTCGAACCTGATCCGCCGCATCTCCGGTTCGCAACTGGTGGTGCACGTGCAAAACGGCGGCTTGCCGCAGGATCTGACGCACCTGATCAGCCATCCGCCGGAAGGCAATAAGTACAGCCTGCGCATCAACGAATACTCGGAAGTGGAAAAAATCCTGGCGCGCCTGCGCGAAGCCGGCGCATCGATCGACGAGATGCAGCTGCAGCAGGCCGACCTGGAAGACGTCTTCCTGCAAATTATGGATGGAGCGGAAATCGCATGATCACCACCGGCTTCCGCACTCTCGTTTATAAAGAGACCCTGCGCTTCTACAAGGTCGCCACGCAAACCATCGCCGCGCCGATCCTGACGGCCATGCTGTATCTGCTGATCTTCGGCCACGTGCTGTCCGGCCGGGTCGAAGTGTATCCTGGCGTGAGCTACACCGCCTTCCTGATTCCGGGTCTGGTGATGATGAGCGTGCTGCAGAATTCCTTCGCGAATTCCTCGTCCTCGCTGATCCAGTCCAAGATCACGGGCAATCTGGTGTTCGTGCTGCTGACGCCCCTGTCGCACTGGGAGATTTTCTCCGCCTATGTGCTGGCCTCCATGGTGCGCGGCATCACGGTGGGCCTGGGCGTGTTCGTGATTACCGCCTGGTTCGCGCACCTGAGCTTTACCGCGCCGCTGTGGATCATCGCCTTTGCCCTGCTGGGCGCGGCCATCCTCGGTACCATGGGCCTGATCGCCGGCATCTGGGCCGAGAAGTTCGACCAGCTGGCGGCGTTCCAGAACTTCCTGATCGTGCCGCTGACCTTCCTGGCTGGCGTGTTCTACTCGATTCATTCGCTGCCGGCATTCTGGCAGGGCGCGTCGCACCTGAATCCGTTCTTCTACATGATCGACGGCTTCCGCTACGGCTTCTTCGGCCAGTCCGACATCAATCCATGGATCAGCTTCTGCATCGTTGCCGCCTTCCTGGTGGTGCTGGCGCTGCTGGCCATCCGACTTCTGCGCAGCGGCTACCGCCTGCGCCACTGATTTACTGAGGAATCATCGTGACCACTACTCCTGAAGCAATCCACGGCTACATCGCCGCCGGCCTTGAATGCACCCACCTCGAAGTGGAGGGCGACGGCCAGCACTTCCAGGCCGTGATCGTGTCGCCTGCCTTCGCCGGCAAGCGCCCGATCCAGCGCCACCAGCTGGTGTATGCCGCGCTGGGCGACCGCATGCGCGAAGAGATCCACGCACTGTCGATGAAAACCCTGACTCCGGAAGAATTCCAAGGCTAATATGGACAAACTCCTCATCACCGGCGGCAAGCGCCTGGTTGGCGACATCCAGATTTCCGGCGCCAAGAACGCCGCCCTGCCCATCCTGTGCGCGGGCCTGCTGACGGCGGGCGACCTGGAACTGTCCAACGTGCCGAACCTGCACGATGTGGCCACCATGCTCAAGCTGCTGCGCCAGACCGGCCTGTCCGTCGAACAGAACGGCGACAAGGTCGTGCTGAACGGTTCCAAGATCGACAAATACGAAGCGCCGTATGAGCTGGTGAAAACCATGCGCGCCTCCATCCTGGTGCTGGGTCCCCTGCTGGCGCGCTTCGGCGAAGCCAAGGTTTCCCTGCCGGGCGGCTGCGCCATCGGCTCGCGTCCGGTGGATCAGCACATCAAGGGTCTGCAGGCCCTGGGCGCCGACATCAGCATCGACGGCGGCTACATCTACGCCAAGTGCAAGAAGCTGAAGGGCGCGCGCATCGTCACCGACATGATCACCGTGACCGGCACCGAGAACCTGCTGATGGCCGCTACGCTGGCCGAAGGCGAAACCGTGCTGGAAAACGCCGCCCGCGAACCGGAAGTGACCGATCTGGCGAACATGCTGGTCGCCATGGGCGCGAAGATCGAAGGCATCGGCACCGACCGCCTGGTGATCCAGGGCGTGCCTGCGCTGAACGGCGCGAAGCATGAAGTGATTTCGGACCGCATCGAGGCGGCGACCTTCCTGTGCGCCGTGGCGGCCACCGGTGGCGACATCACCATCCGCAATACCCGCACCGACATCTTCGACGTGGCGCTGGATAAGCTGCGCGAGATGGGCGTCAAGCTGACCGTGGGCGACAAGTGGATTCGCGCCCAGATGGACCAGCGTCCGAATCCGGTATCCTTCCGTACTACCGAATACCCTGGTTTCCCGACCGATATGCAGGCCCAGTTCATGGCAGTCAACCTGATCGCCAAGGGCAGCAGCAAGGTCACCGAAACCATTTTTGAAAACCGCTTCATGCACGTGCAGGAGATGAACCGACTCGGTTCCAGGATCTCCATCGACGGCAACACGGCTTATATCGAAGGCGTGGACCAGCTGATCGGCGCTCCCGTGATGGCAACCGACTTGCGCGCATCCGCTTCGCTGGTGATCGCAGGCCTGGCAGCCAAGGGCGAAACCCTGGTCGACCGCATCTACCACCTGGACCGGGGCTATGACCGCATGGAAGTGAAACTGTCCGCCGTTGGCGCCAATATCACCCGAATCAAGTAAAGACATCATGAACACGTCCACCAGCCAGGCCAACCCGAACGGGTTGATCCTGGCGCTGTCGAAAGGCCGCATTTTCGAAGACACCTTGCCGCTGCTGGCGGCAGCAGGCATCACCGTGTCCGAGAATCCGGAAAAATCCCGCAAACTGATCCTGCCTACGAACGATCCGGACATCCGCGTCCTGATCGTGCGTGCCACCGACGTGCCAACCTATGTGCAGCATGGCGCAGCCGATTTCGGCGTGGCGGGCAAGGACGTGCTGTATGAGCACGGCGGCGAAGGCCTGTACCAGCCGGTGGACCTGAACATCGCCCAGTGCCGCATGTCGGTGGCGGTAAAGGCGGGCTTCGATTACGAGACGGCAGTGCGCCAGGGGGCGCGCCTGCGCGTGGCCACCAAGTTCACCCAAATGGCGCGCGAGCACTTCGCCAAGAAAGGCGTTCACGTCGACCTGATCAAGCTGTACGGCTCGATGGAGCTGGCGCCGCTGGTTGGCCTGTCCGACGCCATCGTCGACCTGGTGAGCACCGGTTCCACGCTGCGCGCCAACAACCTGGTGGAAGTGGAAGAGATCATGGACATCTCTTCACGCCTGGTGGTGAACCAGGCCGCGCTGAAGCTGAAGCGCGCCCGCCTGCAACCGATTATCGAAGCTTTTGAGCGCGCCTCCGCGACCCGGCCATGATTCGCAAACTCGACTCCACCCAAGACGATTTCCAGGAAGCGCTGGATGCGCTGCTGGCCTTCGAAGCCGAAACCGATGACGCCATCGAAGGCGCGGTCAGCAAGATCATCGCCGACGTGCGTGCGCGCGGCGATGAAGCGGTGCTCGAATACACCAATAAATTCGACCGCATGAACGCGGCGTCCATGGCCGATTTCGATATCGCCCAGCCGGAACTCGATGCGGCACTGGCCTCGCTGCCGGAGAAGCAGCGCGCGGCACTGCAGGTCGCCGCGGAGCGCGTGCGCGCCTTCCACGAGCGCCAGAAGCAGGAACTGCAAGGCTTCACCTACACCGAAGCCGATGGCACCATCCTCGGCCAGCGCATTACGCCGCTGGACCGCGTGGGCATTTACGTCCCCGGTGGCAAGGCTGCCTACCCATCGTCGGTGCTGATGAACGCCGTGCCGGCAAAAGTGGCGGGCGTGCAGGAAATCATCATGGTGGTGCCGACGCCGGATGGCGTGAAGAACCAGATGGTGCTGGCGGCTGCTGCCATCGCGGGCGTAACGCGCGTGATCGGCATCGGCGGCGCACAGGCCGTGGCGGCACTGGCCTACGGCACCGAGACGATCAAGGCCGTGGACAAGATCGTCGGTCCGGGCAATGCCTTTGTCGCTTCCGCCAAGCGCCGTGTGTTCGGCACCGTGGGCATCGACATGATCGCCGGTCCGTCCGAAATCCTGGTGCTGTGCGACGGCAGCACCGATCCTGACTGGGTCGCGATGGACCTGTTCTCGCAGGCCGAGCACGACGAGCTGGCGCAAGCCATCCTGCTGTGCCCTGATGCGGACTACATCGCCAAGGTCGAAGCCAGCATCGCCAGGCTGCTGCCGACCATGCCGCGCAAGGCCGTCATCGAAACTTCGCTGAAGGACCGCGGCGCGCTGGTGAAAGTGCGCGACATGGACGAAGCCTGTGCCATCGCCAACTTCATCGCTGCCGAGCACCTGGAAATCTCGTCCGAGAACCCGCAGCAGTGGGCGGACAAGATCCGCCACGCGGGCGCCATGTTCCTCGGCCGCTTCTCGTCCGAATCGCTGGGCGACTATTGCTGCGGCCCGAACCACGTGCTGCCGACGTCGCGCACCGCGCGCTTCTCGTCGCCGCTGGGCGTCTATGATTTCCAGAAGCGCTCGTCCGTGATCCAGGTCAGCGAAGCCGGCGCGCAAACGCTGGGCAAGGTCGCGGCCGAACTGGCATATGGTGAAGGCTTGCAGGCGCACGCACGTAGCGCAGAACTGCGCCTGAAAAACCAATGAAGACCCTGACGGCAGGGTCAGACCCCGAGGGTCTGGCCCGGGGTGCGGGGTGGCTCAACCAGGTCTTCTGCGAAGACGCGCTGGAAGGTCTGGCGCGTATTCCGGATGGCAGCATCGACCTGATCCTGACCGATCCGCCCTACAACCTGGGCAAGGATTACGGCAACGCCTCGGACCAGCAAACGGTAGACGAATACCTGGCCTGGACCGAGCGCTGGATTGACGCAGCCCTGCCCAAGCTGAAGCCAAACGGCAGCCTGTACATCTTCCTCACCTGGCGTTATTCGCCGGAGATTTTCGTCATGCTGAAAAAGCGCATGACGATGATGAACGAGATTATCTGGGACCGCCGCGTGCCCTCCATGGGCGGCAGTACTCGCAGTTTCTCATCGGTGCACGACACCATCGGTTTCTTCGTGCGCCGCAAGGATTACTTCTTCGACCTCGACGCCGTGCGCATCCCTTACGACGCCGAAACGAAGAAAGCCCGTTCGCGCTCGATCTTCATCGGTGCGAAATGGCTGGAAGTGGGCTACAACCCGAAAGACATGTGGAGCGTGTCGCGCCTGCACCGGGAGCACTCGGAGCGCGTCGACCACCCCACGCAAAAACCACTCGAAATTATCGAACGCATGATCAAGGCATCCTGTCCGCAAAACGGTGTGGTGCTTGACCTGTTCATGGGCAGCGGCACTACCGCTGTAGCAGCGAAACGCTGCGAACGCAATTTCGTCGGCTTCGAACTGAACCCCGACTATTGCCGCATCATTCAACAACGGCTTGCTGAACTTGAAGCGCCGCCGCCGCCCAAACGAAAGAAATTAGCCTTACAGGAGTAATGCAAGATGTCCCTCGACAGCCTGATCGCCAACACCATCCGTGATGATGTGCGCAAAGACCACATCTACCACGTGCCCGATGCCAGCGGCTTTGTGAAGCTGGATGCGATGGAGAACCCGTACGAGCTGCCGAAGCATCTGCATCATGAACTGGCACAGCGCCTGGCTGACGTTGCCCTCAACCGCTACCCAGTGGCCAGCTACGCCACGCTCAAGCAGCGCATCTGCGCCAGGCTGGGCGTACCGGCCGGCTACGATGTCATGCTGGGCAATGGTTCCGATGAGCTGATCGCCATCATGGCGCAAGCCTGCGCGCATCAGGACCGCCGCGCGGTCATGCTGGCGCCGGTGCCTTCTTTCGTGATGTTCCAGCGCTCCGCCATGATTGCGGGCATGGACTTCGTTGGCGTGCCGCTGAAAGACGACCTCACACTCGACCTGCCGGCCATGCTGGCGGCGATCGCTGAGCACAAGCCATCCCTGGTCTTCCTGGCCTACCCGAACAACCCGACCGGCAACCTGTTCAACGAGGACGAGATGGTGCAGATCATCCGCGCCCTCGGCGATACGGGCCTGTGCGTGGTGGACGAAGCCTACGAGCCCTTCGCACAGAAGAGCTTTATGGCCCGCCTGCCGGAGTTCGATAATCTGATCGTCATGCGTACCTTGTCCAAGCTGGGCCTAGCCGGCATTCGCCTGGGCTATATGTCCTGCGCGCCTGCCGTGCTGGAACAGTTCGACAAGATCCGTCCACCTTATAACGTCAATGTCCTGAGCCAGGCCGCGGCGGAATTCTGCCTCGATAAGCTGGAGGTGCTGAACGAGCAGGCGGCGCTGCTGCGTGCAGAACGCAGCAAGCTGGCGCAAGCTCTGGCAGAATTGCCGGGAGTAAAGGTTTTCCCGTCTGCGGCGAACTTCATTCTGATTCGTGTTCCGAATTCCGATGATGCCCACGCGAAACTGCTCTCCCGCAAGGTATTGATTAAAAATGTGGGTAGAATGCACAATGTGCTGGCAAGCTGCCTGCGCATTACGGTCAGTACGCCGGAAGAAAACGCAATCATGCTTGACGGCCTGAAGGCCGCTCTGGCAGCCTGACACAAACCGTAAGAGTCTTTTCATGAACCGCACCGCAGAAATCACGCGCAACACCAGCGAGACCCAGGTCCGCGTGGCCATCAACCTCGACGGCACTGGCGTTCAAAAGCTGAACACCGGCGTTCCTTTCCTCGACCACATGCTGGACCAGATCGCGCGCCATGGCCTGTTCGATCTCGACATCGAAGCCACCGGCGACGTCCACATCGACAACCACCACACGGTGGAAGACGTGGGCATCACGCTGGGCATGGCAGTGGCCAAGGCCATCGGCGACAAAAAGGGCATCCGCCGCTACGGCCATGCCTATGTGCCGCTGGATGAAGCGCTGTCGCGCGTGGTGATCGACTTCTCCGGCCGTCCTGGCATCGAGTACCACATTCCGTTTACCCGCGCCATGATCGGCGGCTTCGACGTGGACCTGACCCTGGAATTCTTCCGTGGCTTCGTCAACCACGCCCTGGTGACCCTGCACATCGACAACCTGCGCGGCACCAATGCCCACCATCAGTGCGAAACCGTGTTCAAAGCCTTCGGCCGCGCCCTGCGCATGGCTGTGGAGCTCGACCCGCGCGCGGCCGGCACCATCCCATCCACCAAAGGAAGCCTGTAACCTCCACTACACGGCTCACCAAAATGAAAAAGATCGTAGTAGTTGATTACGGCATGGGCAATCTGCGCTCGGTGGCGCAAGCCCTGCGCGCGGTCGCGCCGGAAGACGATATCCGCATTTCCGGCCAGCCGGGCGATATCGACAGCGCCGACCGCATCGTGCTGCCCGGCCAGGGCGCCATGCGCGACTGCATGCGCAGCCTGAATGAATCCGGCGTGCGCGATGCGTTGCTGCGCGCCGCCGCATCCAAACCCATGATGGGCGTGTGCGTGGGCGAGCAGATGCTGCTCGACGTCAGCGAGGAAGGCAATACGCCGGGCCTCGGCCTGCTGCCGGGCAAAGTCGTGCGCTTCCAGCTGGAAGGCCGCACGCAGGACGACGGCTCGCGCTTCAAAGTGCCGCAGATGGGCTGGAACCGCGTGCAGCAGAAGGTGCCGCACGCGATGTGGAAAGACATCCCGGACAACGCCTGGTTCTACTTCGTCCACAGCTATTACGCGCAGCCGGAAAACGCGGCGCACAGCGTGGGCGAAACGCAGTACGGCGACGCCTTCTGCTGCGCCGTTGCCCGCGACAATATCTTCGCGACCCAGTTCCACCCGGAGAAGAGTGCGGCCACCGGCCTGCAGCTCTACAAGAATTTCGTTCACTGGAACCCTTAACCCAAAAAGACCAAAATCATGCTGCTCATTCCTGCTATCGACCTCAAGGACGGTCACTGCGTTCGCCTGAAACAAGGCGATATGGAACTTGCTACTGTGTTCTCCGAAGATCCCGCCGAGATGGCGCGTCATTGGCTGAAACAAGGCGCGCGCCGCTTGCATCTGGTCGATCTGAACGGCGCCTTTGCCGGCAAGCCGAAGAACGAAGGTGCGGTCAAATCCATCCTGCAAGCAGTCCGCGACTATGCGGAAGAAAACGAGATCGATGAAATCCCCGTCCAGCTGGGCGGCGGCATCCGCGATCTCGACACCATCGAACGTTACCTGGACGATGGCATCAGCTACATCATCATCGGCACCGCGGCCGTGAAGAGCCCCGGCTTCCTGCACGACGCCTGCGGCGCCTTCCCTGGCCACATCATCGTCGGCCTGGACGCCAAGGACGGCAAGGTGGCGACCGACGGCTGGAGCAAGATGTCCGGCCACGAAGTGATCGACCTGGCGCAGAAGTTCGAACAGTATGGCGTGGAATCCATCGTCTACACCGACATCGGCCGCGACGGCATGATGGGTGGTGTGAACATCGAAGCCACCGTGCGCCTGGCGCAGGCGGTGCGCATTCCGATCATCGCATCGGGCGGCGTGCACACCATCAAGGACGTGGAAGACCTGTGCGCGGTGCAGGACGAAGGCATCGAAGGCGTGATCTGCGGCCGTTCGATTTACGAAGGCACGCTGAACCTGACCACGGCGCAGGAACGCGCCGATGAACTGTCGGGCGATCTCGAAGAAGAGTAAACCCATGCTGGCAAAACGCATCATCCCCTGCCTGGACGTGACCAATGGCCGCGTCGTCAAAGGCGTCAACTTCACCGAGCTGCGCGACGCCGGCGACCCGGTGGAAATCGCGCGCCGCTACGACGAGCAGGGCGCCGACGAACTGACCTTCCTCGACATCACCGCCTCCAGCGACAACCGTGGCCTGATCCTGGACATCATCGAAGCCGTGGCTTCACAAGTCTTCATCCCGCTGACCGTGGGCGGCGGCGTGCGCCAGGTGGAAGATGTGCGCCGCCTGCTGAACGCGGGCGCGGACAAGATCAGCCTGAACACCTCGGCGGTGAGCAATCCGCAGCTGGTGTACGAAGCCTCGCAGAAGCACGGCAGCCAGTGCATCGTGGTGGCGATCGACGCCAAGCAGGTATCGCCGGGTAAATGGGAAGTGTTCACCCACGGCGGCCGCAATGCCACCGGTCTTGATGCGATCGAGTGGGCGAAGAAAATGGAAGCGCTGGGCGCAGGTGAACTCCTGCTGACCAGCATGGATCGCGACGGCACCAAGTCAGGTTTCGACCTGGCGCTGACCCGTGCCGTCAGCGACGCCGTCAATGTACCGGTTATCGCATCCGGTGGCGTGGGCGGTTTGCAGGATCTGGCCGACGGCGTCAAGCTGGGCCATGCTGACGCCGTGCTGGCCGCCAGCATTTTCCACTATGGCCAGCACACGGTGCAGGAAGCCAAGCGCTTTATGGCGGCGCAAGGCATTCCCATGCGCCTGGATTGAAATCGGGGAAACGAGAATGGCAAACGGAACCGCAGCGCAGATCGCGAAAGCCAAATGGCTGAATCGCGTGAAATGGGACGAACACGGCCTGGTGCCGGTGATCGCCCAGGAAGACGGCAGCAACGATGTGCTGATGTTCGCATGGATGAATCGCGATGCGCTCTACAAGACCGTGGAGCTGGGCGAGGCGGTGTACTGGAGCCGCTCGCGCAAGAAGCTGTGGCACAAGGGCGAAGAGTCCGGCCACGTGCAGAAGGTGAAAGAGATTCGCCTCGATTGCGATGAGGACGTGGTGCTGCTGAAGATTGCCCAGGAAGGCGACATCGCCTGCCACACGGGCCGCCACAGCTGCTTCTTCAACAAATTCGAAGACGGCGACTGGAAAGCCGTCGAGCCGGTGCTGAAAGATCCGGACGAAATCTACACGGAAGCGAAGAAATGACGACTGTACTGGACCGCGTGGCGGCCACCATCGAATCGCGCAAGGGCGGCGATCCGTCGAGCTCTTATGTCGCCAAGCTGTTCAGCAAGGGCGACGACGCCATCCTGAAGAAGATCGGCGAGGAAGCTACCGAGACCGTGATGGCGGCCAAGGATGCCCGCGTCAGCGGCGATGCCTCCAAAGTGCTGTACGAAACGGCCGATCTGTGGTTCCATTCGATGGTTCTGCTGGCCCAGTTCGGCCTCACGCCGCAGCAGGTGCTCGATGAGCTGGCGCGGCGCGAAGGCTTGTCCGGCCTGGACGAAAAAGCCGCCCGCAAGGAATAAGAGGAGACTACGTTGGAAAACTGCCTGTTCTGCAAAATCGCAGCGAAACAGATTCCTGCATCCGTGGTGCATGAAGACGACGACCTGATGGTGTTCAAGGACATCAATCCGGCGGCCCCTGTACACCTGCTGATTATCCCGAAAACACACATCTCGACCATGTCCGACTGCACGCCGGAACACGCGCCACTGCTGGGCAAGATGATGTCCCTGGTGCCGAAGCTGGCTGCCGAGCACAATATTTCGGTGACCTATGATGAGCAGGGCCAGCCTACGCGCGGCTTCAAGTTCCTGATCAACAGCGGGCCTGACGGCGGACAGGAGGTGTACCATCTGCACATGCACCTGTATGGTGGACCTCGTCCGTGGCGCGGCATGCGAACTTGATAAAAAATCATTACAGGCACATGACAGGCGCGCTTCGCGTATACTGTGTGAATTAACGCTTTTTTAGGGGCAACAAAATGGGTTCTATGAGCATTTGGCACTGGCTGATCGTCCTGGTGGTGGTCATGCTGGTATTCGGCACCAAGAAGCTGGGCAATATCGGCTCGGACCTGGGCAAAGCCGTCAAAGGCTTCAAGGATGGCGTGAAGGGCGACGAGGATGACAAGCCAGCCCAGCCAGCTCCGCCTCCTGCGCAGGTGACCGACAAGGGCACCATCGAAGTGGAAGCCAAGGAAAAGACCAAGCAGTAAAGCATTCTGATGATCGATCTCGGTCTTTCCAAACTCGCCATTATCGGGGCAGTGGCCCTGGTCGTGATCGGTCCTGAAAAGCTGCCCAAGGTAGCGCGCATGGCCGGCACGCTGTATGGCCGCGCGCAGCGTTATCTG
Source organism: Pseudoduganella sp. RAF19 (assembly GCF_052114165.1). Classification (NCBI taxonomy): domain Bacteria; kingdom Pseudomonadati; phylum Pseudomonadota; class Betaproteobacteria; order Burkholderiales; family Oxalobacteraceae; genus Pseudoduganella; species Pseudoduganella sp. RAF19. Next base: position 323,707 of record NZ_JBFREF010000009.1, read on the forward strand.
CAGGAAGTGAAATCCGAAGTCAGCCGCGAAATCGAGCTGGAAGAGCTGAAGAACCTGCAAAAGCAGGCCTCCGAAGCGGCCAGCACCTTCAAGGCTGATGTGGAAAACTCCATCGCTGCCAATATGGCCGAGGTCGAGGACGCCCTGCGCGTCGACCATCAGCACGAACCGGCCGTCAGCACGGCTACTACCGACGATTTGTCGCGCAAGGCCAAGGAATTCCGCCGCAAGCGCCTGGTGCGCACCTCCGCCGTACCGCTGTGGTACAAGCAGCGCAATGGTGGACGCATGCATGTGGTGTCCGGCGCGGCGCGCGTGGCGCGTTTCCGTCCGCGCAGCGGCAAACCACCAGCATCGTTCTACTAAATGAGCCAACAAGAACCGGTCGAAGAAACCTTCATCAGCCACCTGATCGAACTGCGCGACCGCCTGGTCAAGGCCAGCATCGGCATCCTGATCGTGACCGCGGCGCTGATGATCTGGCCCGGCCCCTCCCATATCTACGATCTCATCGCCGCGCCGATGATCAACTCCCTGCCGACCGGCTCGAAGATGATCGCAACGGGCGTGATCTCGCCATTCCTGGTGCCGATGAAGGTCACCCTGCTGCTGGGCTTTATCGGTGCGCTGCCCTGGGTGCTGTACCAGATGTGGGCTTTCGTGGCGCCCGGCCTGTACGCGCATGAAAAGCGCCTGGTGGCGCCGCTGGTGATAGCGTCTTCGCTGCTGTTCATTGTGGGCGTGGCCTTCTGCTACTTCCTGGTATTCGGCCGCGTCTTCCACTTCATCTCCGAATTCTCGCCCACCTCGATTGCGGTCACGCCGGATATCGAGAACTACCTCGACTTCGTGATGTCCATGTGCCTGGCCTTCGGCTGCGCCTTCGAAGTGCCGGTGGTGGTGGTGGTCCTGGTGCGCATGGGCCTGGTGTCGGTGGCCAAACTGAAGGAGTGGCGCGGCTATGTCATCGTCGGCGCCTTCGTGATTGCCGCCATCGTCACCCCGCCCGACATCGTCAGCCAGTTCTCCCTGGCCATCCCGATGTGGCTGCTGTTCGAAATCGGCGTGTTGCTATCCCCGGTCTTCGTCAAAGCCACCCAGGCGCCGTCCGAAGAAAACACCTGAAAAAAAAAAGCGCCCCGCGGGGCGCTTTTTTCTTTTACTGCATCAGCTCTTTGATCACGCGCACAGGGGCGCTGCCGTAGCTGAGGAACTGCTCGTGGAATTGCTTGAGCGAGAACTTGCTGCCCAGCGCGGCGCGGCGCTGTTCGCGCAGATCCATGATTTCGGAATAGCCGCTGAAATAGCTGGTCAGCTGAACGGAGGTCAGCTGCACGCGGCGCCATTTCTCGGCCGCTTCAGCAGGCGTCTGGAAGGCTTGCTTGGTCAGCAGGTCGATGGCCTGCTCCTGCGTCATGCCCAGCACGTGCACGCTGTAGTCCAGGATGGTGTTGGTCACGCTGCGCAGGTTCCATTTCGAGTACATCAGCCACATCTCGGGCTCGTTGTTGCCATAGCCTGACTCCAGCATCATGCGCTCGGCGTAGACCGCCCAGCCTTCCACCATCGCCCCATTACCGAAGATCGACTTCACAATGGAGGGCGAACGGTTCGCATACACCAGCTGTGCATAGTGGCCCGGAATCGCCTCATGCATATTGAGGACTTGCAGAATCCAGTTGTTGTACTCGCGCAGCGTGCTTTCCGCCTGCTCCGGCGTGGCGTCGTCCAGCGGCGTCACGTTGTAGTAGGTGCGGTCCTGCGGACGGTATGGACCAGGCGCCTCGATGCTGGCCCCAGCCACGCCGCGCTGGTAGGCCGGCGTTTCGCGCACGATCAATGGCTTCTTCGAATCGAGCGTCAGCAGGTCATGCGAAACCACCCAGTCCTGCAGCACCGGAATCTCGCGGCGGATTTCGGGGAAGAACTCGGCCGGCGTCACGTGATTGGACGACAGCTTATCGATCATCATGCCGATCTTCACGCTGCGGTCGGCAGGTTTCGGCGTATCGGCCAGGTACTTCGGCCACAGTTCGTCCGAGATGCGGTCCATATTCGACAGCAGCTGCTCGCGCGTAGCCAGCGCCTTCTGGTAAGTCTGTTCCGCCGTGCTGCCGGACTGGATGTCGAAGCCAAACTTGGCCTCATACAGTTCCTTGCCGATGCGGAAGGAGCGCGCATTGCCTGCCGTCTCCAGCTGCTTATCCAGCTCGCCCAGCCAGGCTGCATAGCCTTCCACCGCAGTCTTGGCGGCTGCGATACGCTGCTTGAACAGTTCCTTCTCATTGGCGGTGAGGATGGACGCCTGTGCTTCCTTGTCCAGGTCCGCCAGCACCGACAGCACGCCCGGCGCCTGGTCGATGGCCAGGCGCGTGTGTTCGCGGGTCGGATTATTGATGCTGTTGCGTGCCGCGTCGTAGTAAGCCGGCACGCCCCCGATGCGCTTCAGCAGCGTGCGCAGACGCTGCGGCTTGGCCGCGTATTCCGTGTTCAGAATGAAGTCGATCGGGCTGGCGATGTTGTAGCTGGCCGGATTCCACTCGAACTCGCGGAAGGTGGTCAGGTACCAGCGGTCGCTATTCAGTTTGTTGATCAGCAGGCCCAGGTCGGTGCGCTGCTTGGGCGACAGCTGCTTCGCATCCACTGCGCCGAATTTGCCCAGCCATTCGTCGATAAACGCCAGCTGCTTGTCGCGCGTTGGCTGGTCGGGAATGGTCAGCATGGCTGCCGTGTCGTACTTGCCCGCGCCGATGGCCGACTCCGGATCGATGCGCCACAGGGCGTTGAGGAAGAGATTGGCCTGGGCGTCGAAGTTCTTGTCCTGGCGGCGTTCCGGCGTCAGCGGCTTGGCCGCAACGGCGGTCGTGGCGGCGGCGCCGGCTGCGGCGGCCTTGCCCTTGCCTTTGGACTTGCCCTTGCTCTTCGACGATTTACCCGACGATTTCGAGGACGACGACTTTTTACTTGCGCTGGCCGTGGTTTTGGCCTTGCTGGACGGCTTCTTTGCTGCCTCGGCTGGCGCGAATGCCAGGGACAGCATCATCGCCGCCAGGGCGATCTTGGTCTTGATCATATTGTTTCAGCTTTCTGAAAGTGCAGCCTGCGAGATTATCACAAGCCGAGCTGGATTCGGGCCTCGGCAGGACTCATCCGTGCGCCCTGTTCCGCCGCCTCCGGCGGCAGCCAGTCGGGGAATGGCGTCTCGTGGTTCACGTGCTTGCCGGATGCCGTGTGTTCCTGCGTTACGCGCACAATCGCCGCCGCCGGCAGCTCGTGCGCGACAGCAGCCAGCGCTGGCCACAGACGGCGGTGCACCATGGTGAGTTTGTTTTGCAGCAGGCGGCAAACCAGGATGTCGGCGTGGTCGTTCAACGCGTCCAGCACGGCGAAAATCTGCTTGCCTTTGGCGTGGCCCCACCAGCTGCCCTTGATGGGTTCACCGGCGATGGCTTCGGTCAGACGTGGCGCGGGTCCTTGTGCGGACACCAGTACCACACCTTGTTCGCGCACGAATTCAAGCGCTTGTTGAGTATTCATGCCGGGATAATCGCATGGAATCCCGGCCGTGGCGAGCGATCAGTAGAGGCCCATCCGGTTACCGCGGTCCACCGAAGCGTAGCGGTCGAGGATGGTGGCGACGAGCATGCCCTGGCGCTTGTCTTCCAGGCGTACGCTCAGGAGGCAGCTGCTGCGCTGCTGTGGCCTGCGCAGCTCGGACTGGTCGGACTGGCGGTTGCGCCACGACGGCGTCGGCTTGTTCGACAAATCCACGATGAAGTTGCCCTGCACGGGGCCGCCGTCATCCTCACGCGAGGACAGGCGCACGGCGCGCGAATCGACGCCAGCGGCCAGCAGGGCCTCACGCGCCTGTTCGGCGACCGAAAGATTGTCGAAGACGCGCAGAAGTGTATCAACCATGATATTGCTCCTTGAGAGCTTACATCTTCATCATAGTCCGGCTGCGCAAAACGTGCCGCACGCTGTATTTATGGGCGGCGCAGGCCTTCGTTCAGCATGGCGAGCATGTCCTCGGCCGTCATGCGCGCGGCCGTATCGCTGCCGTCGAGCAGGCTATCCGCCAGTTCGCGCTTGTGCGCATGCAGATCGACAATGCCTTCTTCGATGGTGTGGCGTGCCACCAGGCGATAGATGGTTACCGGGCGTAGTTGACCCATGCGGTGCGCGCGGTCGGAGGCCTGGTCTTCCACCGCCGGGTTCCACCACGGGTCCATGTGGATGACATAGTCGGCGGCGGTCAGGTTGATGCCGACGCCGCCGGCCTTCAGGCTGATCAGGAACAGATCGCCTTCGCCGGCCTGGAAGGCGTCCACCGCCTGCTTGCGCTGGGCCATCGGCGTGGAGCCGTCGAGGTATTGATAGCGGATGCCTTTGCGCTCCAGCTGCTCGCGGATCAGCGTCAGATGATCGACGAACTGGCTGAACACCAGCACTTTGTGGCGATTTTCCAGCAGCCCGTCCACCAGATGGGAGAACGCGGCCAGTTTGCTGCTCTGGAGTTTCAGACTGGGCGCCACCAGGTTCGGATTGCAGCAGGCGCGGCGCAGCTTCATGATCTCGGCCAGAATGGCGATGGATTTCTTGTCCACCGGGACGTCGATCGCCGCCAGCTTTTCCAGTGCTTCGCGGCGCAGCGATTCGTACAGCGCGGTTTCTTCCGCCGACAAATCCACTTCCAGCGTGATTTCGGTACGCGCCGGCAGCTCGGTCAGCACCTGCGCTTTGGTGCGGCGCAGGACGAAAGGTCCGATCAGGCGGCGCAGGCGATTGCGAGCGCCCACTTCGGCGCGATGGTCCTGCTGGCGCTCGATCGGTCCCGCAAAGCGCAGGTTGAACTGTTCGTGGCTGCCCAGCAGGCCCGGATTGATGAAGCGGAACAGGTTCCACAACTCGCCCAGATGATTTTCCAGCGGTGTGCCGGTGGCCACCATGCGGAAGTCGCTCTGCAGTGCCATCACGGCCTGCGAGCGCTTGGTGGCGGCATTCTTGATGGCCTGGGCTTCGTCCAGTACGATGGTATGCCAGTGCCGTTTGGTGAAGCGTTCGGATTCCAGCTGCAGTAGCCCGTAGCTCGTGACGATGAGATCAAACGGCCCGGCGTTTTCGAGCATCGCTTCGCGGTCGCCGGTGCCGTACAGCTTCACGTTCAGCGTGGGCGCAAAGCGCGCCGCTTCCGCCACCCAGTTCAGGCAGACGGAGGTTGGCGCAACGACCAGCGTTGGCCCTTGCGGTGCGCGCAGCAGGATCAGAGCCAGCGCCTGCAGCGTCTTGCCCAGGCCCATATCGTCGGCCAGACAGGCGCCGACGCCCCAATGCGCCAGCCGCGCCAGCCATTCGAAGCCTTCGCGCTGGTAGTCGCGCAGCTCGGCCTGCAAGGTGCTCGGCAGCTGCGGCGTATAGGCGGCGGTGGACTCGATGCGGGCCAGATGCTCTTTCCACATGCGATCCGCTTCCAGAATGCCGACGTCGGACGCCAGCTCTTCCAGTACAAAGGCCGCCAGGCGGTGCACCCTCATGCCCGCGTCATCGTCTTCGCCGTAAGACGCCAGCTCTTGCAGGCGGCGGTGCAGTTCTTCCGACAACGCCAGGAATTGCTGATCGCCCAGTTCGATGAAACGGCTCTTGTTGGCGCGGATTAGCTCCAGCAGCGAACGCAGGTCCATCACGCGCTCTTCATCGATCTGCAACTGGCCGCTGGCGGCAAACCAATCCTTCTTGCTCTTGATGTTCAGCTTGAGCTGCTTGGTGTAGACCGGCTTCGTGACGCGGAAGGTTTCCCCCTCCGGCCAGGCGATCACCACATTGTCCTGTTCCTGCAGTTCGGCCAGTAATTGCAGCGCGAGCGCGGGCTGGCCCAGCAGCCATTCGCCGTGATCCTGCTCGCCCTGTTCCAGCGCATCGCATTTCAGGATCAGCTGGCGCTCTGCATCGCGTTCGCCGGCCAGATTGCGGCGCGCCTGGATCGAGCGGCCACCAACATCGGCAATCACACTTTCCGCGCCGGAACCGGGTGCGTAGTACGGCCCTGCATCGGGCAGCGGACGCACCTGGACCTGCATCTTCAGGCCCTGCTGGTAAGGCAGCAGATGCACGTGCAGGCGGCTGTCGGCATCGACCTGGTCGGCGTTGACGGCGCCCGCGCCGATATCCGACTGCACCGTCACGATGGACGATACCGCGCCAATCGCCTGCAGCACCTGCTCTTCCGCATGCAGCGGCACGCTCAGGCCGTCGCCGACGATGGCGGCAATGCGGCGGTGCTCGTCGCTGATACTGACCACGCGCAGGCGGTTCGGCGCTTCCTTCATGATGATGACGCTGGCGTTTGGGTCGGTAATCGCTGGCTGCAGGGTGAGATGCAGCTTGCCGTTCTGCTGGCGGATCAGCAGCTCCGGTTCGCCGCCCTGCAATTCGACGCGCACGTCCGGCGCATCCATCCAGTAGATGTGCGGGTGGCCGACCAGGGCCAGTGCAGCTTGTTCAGTGTCGATGTCGTAGCGCAGGCTCGACGCGTAGGCCTGCCGCGCCGGGGAAATCGTGCTGCTGATGCGTACATCCTGCGGCGTCAGAAAGTCCAGTTGTGCAGCTTCTTCGCGCAGCCGCTTCAGTGCCATGGGACGGCCCTTGCCCCATTGGCCGCGTACATCGCGTTTCTGCTCGCGCGGCTCGACTTCCGAAATGCCGTGGCGTGCGCCCAGGCTGATGACCCATACCAGCCGCGTTTCGCCGCCGGCGTCCGGCACGCCCTGCTGCAGATTGATCAGGGCAGTCAGCTGGCGTTGCCAGGCTTCCTGCCGTTCGAACCAGGTCGCCAGATCCGGCAACCCAAGCTTCTCCCGCAGCGCGGCGGCAGCGGCCATCGCACCTTCATCGCCGAGGTGGCCCAGCAGGCTTTGCGCCTGTGCGGCGATGAGCATGAAGCCTGCCGACTCCGCGTTCTGCACCAGATCCTGCAATTCGGCCCGGCGCTGCTTCAGCTGCGGTAGCGCGAGCCAGTAATAGAGCAGCGACTGGAACATTTGCGCCTGCATTGGTGTTTCCCAGCCGCGCGACAGTACGATGTCGGCCTGCATGGTGCCGGCGCGTATCTGGCGCAGCATGCTTAGTTGCTGGTAGACCGCGCTGTCCGGATTGTGCTGGGCGTGCACGGCCAGCTCCAGATAACTTTCTGCCGCCTTCAGGTGTTTGGCTTCGCCCGCGCGCAGCAAGGCCACCACGTAGAGATGGCCGCCCATGCCCTGGAACAGATGCTTGCGTTTGCCGGATTCGCGGCGGATCGCCTTCAGTGCTGCTTCAAAGCCGGCCAGTGCCGCGCCTGCAGCGTTTGCGTCACCGCGCAGCAGCGTGACCACGCTGGAGAAGAACTGCGCCAGCGCGCCTTCCACGCCTTCCAGGTAGCGCGCCGCATCGGCAAGCTGCCCGCACAGAATCGCATGCTCGGCCAGTGCCAGGCGCAGCGCCGGGCTGACGATATGGTCGCCCGCGATACGGCGCTGGAAATGACGCTCCGCATAACCGCGCACCAGCGGCGCCAGGGCCGGTTCGCGCTGGGTGTGCTGGAGCAGCAGCATCAGCACATCGTCCTGCAGCAGCGGATGCACCAGCAGCAGCATGCCTGTCTCGAACGGACGCGTGAAGATGTCGACAATCGGATGCAGTTGCGCCGCCTCGTAGCACACCATGCAGGCCTGCAGCAGCGGCATCACTTCCTGCGGCGGACGTCCACGCAGCAGCGCCATGCGCAGGCGCGCCACGCCGTGGCGGTAGCTGCGCGGCTCGTAATTGCCGTTCCAGCTCTGGCGCATCGGGTTGAGCGACTCGTGCGCGATGCACAGATCGTCCAGCAGATGCGCGCCGATGGCGGCGCGGATGGCAGGCCAGCGCAGCTTCGTATTGCAGACATAGCCGCGCGCCGTCACCACGCTGGCGAAGGCCAGGCGTTCCAGCTTGATCAGGGGATCATCCAGCGATGTCACCGTGAATGGCTGGCCGTTCACATCGTTGACGCCAGCCTTATTCAGCTGATCGAGAATCGCCGTGCGGCCGACGGGATCGCCCATCAAGGCCAGCAAGGCGAGAATCATCTTCTCGGGGAGTTCGAGCGCGTCGAACTCCGCCAGCAGCGCATCACTCATCAGAAATTATCGATCACCACGGGCGGCGCGGCATCAGCCACCGGCAGGCCGAAGATGCGCTGATAGAAATACAGTTCGGATTCCAGCGTGCGCACGATGTTCTCCGCCTTGCGGAAACCGTGGCCTTCGCCTTCCAGCGGCACATACGCCACCGGCACCCCGCGCTGCTTCAGCGCATCCACCATCATCTCGGACTGCTGCGGCGGCACGACTTTGTCATCCAGGCCCTGGAAGAAGATCATGGGGCGCGACAGGCGCTGCGTGTGATTGATCGGCGAACGCTGGGCATACAGCGCTTCGGCGGCGGGCTGCGGCGCGATCAGGTATTCGTTGTAGTGCGATTCGAATTTGTGCGAATCCTGATCCAGGCCCTTGAGGTCGGACACGCCGTAGTAGCTGGCGCCCGCCTTGAACACATCGTGGAAGGTCAGCGCGCACAGCGTCGTCAGGCCGCCTGCGCTGCCGCCGCGCACGATCAGGCGTTCGCCATCCGTCAGGCCGCTGGCGACGAGATGGCGCGCACCGGCGATGCAATCCTCCACATCGACGATGCCCCACTGGCCTTTCAGCGCGTCACGGTATGCGCGGCCAAAACCGGTGCTGCCGCCGTAATTCACGTCCAGCACGCCGAAGCCGCGGCTGGTCCAGTATTGCGTGGCCAGCTTCAGCGTGCTGGCCGCCATGCCGGTCGGGCCGCCGTGGCTGATCACGATCACCGGCGGCTTGCTGCCCGCAGGCGCCTGCACATCCTTATTACGCGGCGGGTAGAAGAAGGCATGCGCCGTGCGGCCATTTGCGCTCGGGTAGCTGATGCTGTCGGGGATAGCCAGGTAGCCCACGTCCGGCAGGGAGGCAATCGAGCGCTCCAGCACTTGCAGCTCGCCGCTGGCCAGATCGATGCGCGCGATTTCGGCGGCGATGGTCGGGCTTCCCGCCAGCAGCACGGCGAAACCGTCGCCCACTTTCAGTTCCCGGATTTCCTGATACGGCACGGCGATCGGCGTCAGCACGCCATCGCGCAGGCGCGCCAGCTTGCTGACGCCTTTTTCGATATAGGTGCAGACAATTTCACCAGCGGGCGTGAAGCCGTACATCGCATTGCCGAAGGTCCAATGCGGCGAGCCGAATTCGGCTTCCATCGGATACAGTGCTTCGGCGCCGGAAGGGCCCAGACGGTAGAGATTCCACCAGCCGCTGCGATCCGATACAAAATGCAGCACGCCCGCAGGCGACCATTCCGGCTGGCAGATCGATTCATCCACGCCGCCCGCCACGCGGCGCGGCGCACCCAGCGAACCGTCGGCATGCACATCCGCCAGCCACAGTTCCGTACCCTGCCACGGCATGCGCGGATGATCCCAGCTAAGCCAGGCCAACTGGCGGCCGTCCGGCGACAGGCGCGGCGAAGAATAGAAATCATCGCCCAGGGCGAGCACGTTCTCGCCGCCGTCGAAACCCACCGCGCAAATCGTGTTCACCGGCTGCGCATGCGAGCCTTCGTCTTCCGGATGCTGTTCGCGCACGGCGACCAGGCGCTGGCGCTTGGCATCCACCACGAAATCGGCATAGCGTTGGCGTCCCAGGGCAGTGACCGGCTGCGGCGCGTTCGCGCCATCCTTGCGGTACAGGCGGTTATCCGCGAAATGCGAGAAGAACACCGACTCGCCGGCGACTGTGTAGGCGCCGCCGCCGTATTCGTGCACGCGGCTGCGGACATTGAAGGGCATCGGCGTCTGCTCGTCGACCGCGTTGCCGCGGCGGCGCATCAGCGTATTGCGGCCCGCTTCCGCGGCGCGGCCGGCCAGCCAGTAAATGTCATTTCCACTCAGGACGATCGAAGACAGCGGTGTTGCACCAGCGGCAACCAGGTCGGCGCTGATCGGAGATGGCCAGGCGCCAAACGGCGCGGTAATCGGATTGGTCATGGCTGGACTGGGTCAAGGCAAGAATCGGGGCAAGGATGCGATAATAGCTTTTTTCTTCCCGCTTTTGATTGTCTTTCATGCCACAATTTGCCCCGCTCCAGAACGACACCTTCCTGCGTGCGCTGCTGCGCCAACCGACCGACTACACGCCGGTCTGGCTGATGCGCCAGGCGGGGCGATATCTGCCTGAATACCGGGCGACGCGCCAGAAAGCCGGTTCCTTCATGGGCCTGGCCACCAATCCCGACCTGGCGACCGAAGTGACGATGCAGCCAATCGACCGCTACCCGCTGGATGCGGCCATTCTGTTCTCCGACATCCTGACGGTGCCGGACGCCATGGGTCTGGGCCTGCATTTCGTGGAAGGCGAAGGTCCGAAATTCGAGCGTCCGCTGAAGACGGAAGAAGAAGTGAAAGCCCTGCGTGTGCCTGAGCCGGGCTCGCTGGACTATGTATTCAAGGCCGTCACCCAGATCCGTACCGAGCTGAATGGCCGCGTGCCCCTGATCGGCTTCTCCGGCAGCCCGTGGACCCTGGCCTGCTATATGGTCGAAGGCGAAGGCTCCCGTGAGTTCCACACCATCAAAAAGATGATGTACAGCCGTCCGGACCTGATGCACCACATCCTGGACACCAACGCGCGCGCGGTCGCCGAATATCTGAACGCCCAGATCGACGCCGGCGCCCAGGCGGTGATGATTTTCGATTCCTGGGGCGGTGCGCTGGCCGATGGCGCCTACCAGCAGTTCAGCCTGAGCTATATGCAAAAAGTGGTGTCCCTGCTGAAACGTGAAGTGGATGGCGTGAAGATTCCCGCCATCGTGTTCACCAAGGGCGGTGGCCACTGGGCCGAAGAAATCGCCGCTATCGGCGCCGATGCCATGGGTCTGGACTGGACCGCCAATCTGGGCAAGATCCGCGCCCTGGTGGGCCATAAGATGGCTTTGCAGGGCAATATCGACCCGGCCGTCCTGTTCGCCAACCCGGACCAGATCCGCGCGGAAGCCGTGCGCACCCTGGAGTCGTTTGGCAAGCATAATACCGGCCACGTCTTCAACCTGGGCCACGGCATTTCTCAGTTCACGCCGCCGGAATCCGTCTCGGTGCTGGTGGAAACGGTCCATAGCCATAGCCGGGCAATGCGCGCGGCTTGATGTAGTTTGGCTTCAAAAGAGGCGCGTTTCCTCGGGAGCGCGCCTTTTTTCATGGTTGACGCCGGTTAGTGTGGACTGACTTATGCACAAAAATTTCTGCTGCGGAAATATGAGGCAGCACTTGCAAGCATGCTGTGAGCATATATCTAAGTGATTGATTTTTAAAGGCTATTTTGATGCCGTTTTTGTCAACGTTTAGGCGCGTGTAAGGCTTATCCATAGGGAGAAGTTGTATTGTTGAGTCATTCTCCACAAAGTTATCCCCAGATTCTGTGGAAAAAAGCGAAAAATACTTAGTAAACCGGCACTTAGTAGGAATTTGTAGGAATTGTCTGAGCACCATGTTGCGGTGCATGATATTTTTGTAAGTTTCTGTGGTTATGGTTTGTTGCGGAAACGCAAATGTTAATGTTTCCCCATAGGTACAATGTCCGGCGGCCGGAGCAGGGGTTTTCCACCGTTCGCGGCGCAGAAAAAGCTTGATTTCACCGAAAAACTGGTCCCTAAATACTGGACTTATGCACAGCACGAGGAAAAATATGCGGTTTTTTGCTCTCCTAGGAGGGCATTTCCAAGTGACTGTTTTTAAAGGGAAAAATCTTCAGCTTTTGGGCCTGTTTGAGTGGATATCAAGTTGATGGTTACCGCTTGCATGGAATCAAGACTCCATTTTCCACAAAGTTATCCCCAGAATCTGTGGATAGTTAAAGAATCGATCAGCAAAGGCCCGGATGGCGCACTGTATTCTTAGAATCGCCCTCGATACACCGCTCAATGCAGTGTTCGATTACCGCTGGATTTGCGAACAATCGGAGGTACCGTTTGTAGGACAATTGGCAATGGTCCCATTTGGGCGCCGTGAAGTTGTCGGTCTTATTGTCGCTGTACTACAGGAGACGGATGTCCCCGCCGAGAAGCTGAAAGACGCCCTGGCCGTGCGCACCCAGCTGGCGCCGCTGTCGGCGCAATGGCTGGCGCTGGCGGGTTTTGCTGCCGAGTATTACCAGCGTCCGCTGGGCGAAGTAGCCCTGCCGGGCCTGCCCAAGAACCTGCGCGTGCTGACTACGGTGGCTTTGGACCGCGCAATCAAGAAGCTGGCCAAGCTCGATGACGCCCACGATGGCACGCCTGCCGCCGCGCCCGTCCTGAATGCCGCTCAACAGGAAGCCGCCGATGCGATCGGTGGCGCGCAGGGTTTTGCGCCCTTCCTGCTCTACGGCGTCACGGGCAGCGGCAAGACCGAAGTCTATCTGCAAGCCTGTGCACAAGTGCTGGCGCGCGAGCCGCAGGGGCAGATTCTGATCCTGGTCCCGGAAATCAATCTCACGCCTCAACTGGAAGGCAATATCCGCGCACGCTTTCCTGGCGTGATGCTGTCCACCTTGCACAGCAGCCTGTCGGAAGGCGAGCGCATGCTGCATTGGCTGGCGGCGCACGAAGGCAAGGCGCGCATTATTCTCGGCACACGGCTGTCGATCCTCGCCTCGCTGCCGCAGTTGAAGCTGATCGTCATCGACGAGGAACACGATCCTTCATATAAACAGCAGGAAGGCTTGCGCTACTCGGCGCGCGACCTGGCCGTGTGGCGCGCGCACCAGCTGAAGATTCCCGTGGTGCTGGGCTCGGCCACGCCGTCGCTGGAAACCTGGCACCACGCGCTGGCAGGCCGCTATCGCAAGCTGGAATTGCGCGAGCGCGCCGTGCAGCAGGCCGTGCTGCCGACCGTGAAGCTGATCGACACGGCGCGCGACCGCGGCCGCGACGGCATCAGCGCCAACCTGATTGACGCCATCCGCCAGCGCATGGCCAAGGGCGAGCAATCATTGCTGTTCCTGAACCGGCGCGGCTACTCGCCGGTGATCTGTTGCGAATCCTGCGGCTGGGTGAGTGAGTGCAAGCGCTGCACCTCCTTCATGGTGCTGCACAAGCCGGAGTTCCGCCTGCGCTGCCACCATTGCAGCCTGGAGATGCGTATCCCGCGTCATTGCCCGACCTGCGGCAATGTCGACCTGCAGCCGCTGGGGCGCGGCACGCAGCGCGTGGAGGAAGGTTTGCAGGCACTGTTCCCCGAAGCGCGCATTCTGCGCATCGACGCCGACAGCACGCGCCGCAAAGGCAGTGCGCAGGAAGCTTTCGACAGCGTGCACCGCGGCGATGTGGATATCCTGATCGGCACGCAGATGGTCGCCAAGGGACACGACTTCAAGAAGCTCACGCTGGTGGGCATTCTGAATCCCGACACGGCTTTGTTCTCGCAGGACTACCGCGCCAGCGAGCGCCTGTTCGCGCAGCTGATGCAGGTGGCGGGGCGCGCCGGCCGCGCCGGCGGCAACACCAGCGAGGTGATGATTCAGACCGCGTACCGCCAGCATCCGCTGTATGCCGCGGTGGTCAGTCACGACTACGACCGCTTTGCGACCTCGCTGCTGGCTGAACGTGAACAGGCGGGATTGCCGCCCTATCTGTACCAGGCCATGCTGCGCGCGGAAGCGTCCGAGTTGGCGGTGGCGATTGAATTCCTGAAGACTGCGCGCGACCTGGTGCAGCATGACGGCATCACCATCAACGATCCGATCCCGATGAGCATGACCCGCGTGCACAATGTGGACCGCGCCCAGCTGCTGGTCGAATCGCCATCGCGCCCGGCCTTACAGGCTTTCCTGAAAGAGTGGATGCATGCGCTGCGCGAAATGAAGACCCGCGCCAAGTGGACGCTGGAAGTGGACCCGGTCGATATTTAAGCCTGCACCAGATACTTGCGCGCCGTCGCCACCACCTGCTCGGACAGCGACTTGGTGAACGGCGTATCCAGTTCCCAGGCGTGCCAGTTCAGCTGCACGTCGATATAGCGGCCGGGCATCAGATCCACCAGTGCGCCCTGCGACAAGCCCTGCGCCGCCTGCAGATAAGGCAGCAGGCCATACGCCATGCCGCCGAACAGCAGATCGTTCAGCGCCGGCGACAGCGGCAGCGTGTGGTGCGGGAAGGGCCGCTGCACATTCAGTTCATTGCCGAGGAAGCGCGCCGTCAGTTCGCGGTCGTGCGTAACGGCGGGCGCCAGGGCTACCGCCTCCACCGACATGCCTTCGCCAAACCAGTGCCGGGCGAAGACTGGCGAGGCCACGCACACATAGCGCATTCCACCGAGCGGCGTGGTACTGGCGCCGCTGGCCGCCAGACCGGGAGAATCCGCAGCCGCGGCAACACAGCCGAACACGCTGCCTTCGCGCACCAGATGCAGGGCGACGTCGCGTTCGGCGCATTCCACGTCCAGCTGGCAGCGCGGCGGCGACAGCAGGGGACGCAAAGCCAGAGGGAACCAGGTCGCCAGGCTGGCGGCATCCACCGCCACGGCGATTTCCGGCATGCTGACCTGGTTGCCCAGGTCGATGTCCAGCGCCGCCTCCATCAGCTTGACGTTGCGGTAGTGCGAGATCAGGCGCTGCCCCAGGCCGGTCGGCAAGGCGGGCGAACCGCGGACGATCAATAGCCGTCCGGCCGCATCCTCCAGCGCCTTGATACGCTGGGATACGGCCGGCTGGCTGATGCCGAGCGCGGTGGCCGCCTTTTCGAAACTGCCCTGGCTGGCCACGGCATCCAGCACCGCCAGCGCGCGGTAGTCCAGATTTTCCATAAGATAAGCTTATGCGAAGACGAAAAGATAAGTGATACTAATGCATCCCTGGCGTTCTGTCAGCGTCTTACCGCACAAAAGTGTAGGATGGCAAGAAAAGCTGGGGAGAAAAGACAATGGAAACCATTCGCTGCGACGTGGCGATCATCGGCGCCGGATCGGCGGGCCTGACCGCCTACCGCTCGGTGCACATGGCCGGCAAACATCCAATCCTGATCGAGGGCGGACCGTACGGCACCACTTGCGCCCGCGTCGGCTGCATGCCGAGCAAACTGCTGATCGCCGCGGCGGAAGCGGCGCACTCCGTCAAGGAAGCGCCGGGTTTTGGCGTTCATCCCGGCCCCACCCGCATCGACGGCAAGGAAGTGATGGCGCGCGTTCGCAGTGAGCGCGACCGCTTTGTGGGCTTTGTGCTGAGCGGTATGGAGCGCATGCCGGAGGAGCACAAGTTGCGCGGCTATGCGCGCTTCCTCGGTCCCAACCGCCTGCAAGTCGACCAGCACACCATCGTCGAAGCCAAAGGCATCGTCATCGCCACGGGTTCCACGCCGCAGATTCCCCCGGCGTGGGCCGCCGCAGGCGATCGTGTGATCACCAGCGATGCGGTGTTCGACTGGACCGATCTGCCGCGTTCCGTGGCCGTGGTGGGCACCGGCGTGATCGGCCTCGAATTGGGACAGGCCCTGCACCGCCTGGGTGTCCATGTCGTGATTCTGGCGCGCGGCAGCAGCGTGGCCCAGCTCAGCGATCCGGCCGTGAAGGAAATCGCCGCCGCCGCGCTGCGCGAGGAAATGGACGTGCGCTTCCACACCCAGGTATCCGCCGTCGAGCGCGTGGGCGATGGCGTGCGTGTGACGAGCCGCGACACCAGCGAGCGTGAAGTCAGCGAAGTCTTCGACTACCTGCTGGTGGCTACCGGCCGCAAACCGAACGTCGATCAGCTGAGCCTTGAACTGACCGGTATCGCGCTGGACGAACACGGCATCCCGCAGTACGACAGCAAGACCATGCAGTGCGGCGACAGCCATATCTTCATCGCTGGCGACGCCAATAACGAACTGCCCCTGCTGCCGGAGGCGGCCGACCAGGGCAAGATCGCCGGCGCCAACGCCGCCACCTGGCCGGAAGTGAAGCCGGGTCTGCGCCGCACGCCCCTCATCATCGCCTTCACTGAACCGAATATCGCGACGGTGGGCGCCAGCTATGAGGAACTGTGCCGAACCCACAAGGGCAGCTTCGCAGTGGGCATGGTGTCTTTCGAAGACCAGGGCCGCAGCCGCGTTATGCGCCAGAACAAAGGCATGCTGCGCGTGTATGGCGAATACGGCAGCGGACGATTCCTCGGCGCCGAGTCCATCGGACCGCGCATGGAACACATCGGCCACCTGCTGTCATGGGCGCATCAGACGGAGATGACGGTGGAAAAGATGCTGGAGATGCCGTTCTACCATCCGGTGGTGGAAGAAGGCTTGCGGACAGCGCTGCGCGACCTCGCGCAGCAGCTGGAGAAAGCGCCCCCGCCGAAGCAGTCCTGCCCGGACTGCACGCCGGGGTGCTGATTAGCTAAACAATTAATTCAGCGAGTGGTCGAGGCGGCCCTGTTCGGCCAGCTCACGCAGCACGCGGATCGTGTCGATGTCCGACTCCTGATAGGCGGAGCGGCGGAAATCGTCGTACATGGCATTGGCCGCATCGGTGGCCGCGTCGTGGCCGTCGTCGTACTCGAAGCGCACGTAGAGGCGCTCCGGCTCCGGCATCTCGATGGTCATGGTCAGGCTGGACTTGCTGATGTCCTTCTGCGCCTCGACGTTGTAGCGCACGATGTAAGGGCGGTGCAGCTCCACCGTATCCTCGATCACCAGGTCGCCATAGCGCAGGCGGCGGCGGAAACCGCTTTCCTCGCGCTGGTCAATTTGCACCTCGTCCAGGTGGGGAACGAAGAGCTTGGGCGACTCCGCACGCAGCACCAGGCCGCGCCATAGCTGCTCATGGGTGATGGTGTCCATCAGCGGGTTGAGCGGGTCGTTCACTTCTATCAAATGTTCAAATTTCATAATACTTTGCCTGATGTTTTTTTCGGTCTGGTGTCACTATATTCTCCCGTGCGCCGAAATATCAACACTTGAGGCGTTACAATGGCCGGCTTGTTTCCCGATCCTTTCCTGTAGCAAATGTCCAAACCTCAGTTCGGCCTGAACGGCCCACAAAGCGAAGCCGTGCTCTATCTCGACGGTCCTGCCCTTGTGCTGGCGGGCGCGGGTTCGGGCAAAACACGCGTGA
This sequence comes from Pseudoduganella sp. RAF19, assembly GCF_052114165.1. Lineage (NCBI taxonomy): Bacteria > Pseudomonadati > Pseudomonadota > Betaproteobacteria > Burkholderiales > Oxalobacteraceae > Pseudoduganella > Pseudoduganella sp. RAF19. Next base: position 340,853 of record NZ_JBFREF010000009.1, read on the forward strand.
TCACCCAGAAGATCACCCACATGATCGAGGACCGCGGCTACGATCCGCGCACGATTGCGGCACTGACCTTTACCAATAAGGCGGCGCTGGAAATGCAGGAACGCGTCGGCAAATTGCTCAAACAGCCAAAACAGGCCAAGCAGCTGACAGTGTGCACCTTTCACTCGCTGGGCGTGAAGATCCTGCGCCAGGAATGCAACCACCTGGGCCTGAAAGACCGCTTCTCCATCATGGACAGCGACGATTGCTACTCGCTGGTACAGGACCTGGCCATCACCACGGACAAGCAGCTGATCCGCGGCATCCAGAACGATATCTCGCTGTGGAAGAATGGCCTGGTGACGCCGGAAGATGCGCTGAAACAGGCCCAGACCGAAGACGAGGCGCAGTCCGCCCGCATTTACGGCAGCTATATCGCCACGCTGGCCGCCTATCAGGCAGTGGACTTCGATGATCTGATCCGCCTGCCCGTGGAGCTGTTCCGCAATCACCAGGACGTGCGCGACAAATGGCAGCGCCGCCTGCGCTACCTGATGATCGACGAATACCAGGACACCAACACCTGCCAGTACGAACTGGTGAAGCTGATGGTGACCGGCATCGGCAAGAAGCCCATGTTCACCGCGGTGGGCGACGACGACCAGGCAATCTACGGCTGGCGCGGCGCGACCATGGAGAATCTGAGCCTGCTGCAGGTGGACTTCCCCGACCTGAAGCTGATCAAGCTGGAACAGAACTATCGCTCCACCACGCGCATCCTGCAGGCGGCCAATGCGGTCATTCAGAACAACCCGAAGCTGTTCGAAAAGTCGCTGTGGTCCGAGCTGGGCCTGGGTGAGCCGATCAAGGTGCACGGCATGCCGAACGAGGAGCAGGAAGCCGACCAGGTGGCGATCATGATTTCTGCCGACCACTTCGAACGCAAGAACAAATGGTCGGATTATGCGATTCTGTATCGCGGCAACCACCAGGCGCGCGTGATCGAACAGGCGCTGCGCAACCAGCGCATTCCCTATACGATCTCCGGCGGCCAGAGCTTCTTCGACAAGGCGGAGATCAAGGACATCATCGCTTACCTGCGCCTGCTGGCGAATCCGGATGACGATCCTGCCTTCATCCGCGCGGCCACCACGCCGCGCCGCGGCATCGGCCAGACCACGCTGGAAGCACTGGGCTCCTTCTCGGGCAAGTGGCAATGCTCGCTGTTCGAGGCAGTGTTCAAGGGCGGCGTGGAATCGGTACTGACCGACCGCCAGCTCGGTCCTCTGCGCGACTTCTGCAACTTCATGCTGGAGCTGGAATCGCGCGCCACGCGCCCAGGTCCGTCGGGCAGCGGCGACAACGCGGCGCAGGTGCTGGATGACCTGATGGAAGGCATGCACTACGAGCACTATCTGTACGACACCTTCGAGGAGCGCGCCGCGCAGGGTAAGTGGGACAACGTGCTCGATTTCGTCAACTGGCTGAAGGACCGCGGCCGGGGCGGCAAGGACCGCGACGGCGAAGAGAAGAACGTGCTGGAACTGACCCAGATGGTGGCGCTCATGTCCATGCTGGAAGGGAAGGACGAGGAGCCGGATGCGATCCGCATGTCGACCCTGCATGCGTCGAAGGGGCTGGAGTATCCGCACGTGTTCCTGGTCGGCGTGGAAGAAGGCATCCTGCCGCACAAGGGCGATCCGGATGCGCCAATCGAGCAGCTGGCGCAGCGCGTCGAGGAAGAGCGGCGCTTGATGTACGTTGGCATCACGCGGGCGCAGCGCACCTTGCAGCTCACCTGGTGCAAGAAGCGCAAGCGCGGCGGTGAGCATGTGCAGTGCGATATCTCGCGCTTCATCGCGGAGATGCAGCTCGATGTGGGCGATGCGCCACCGAAGGAAGATGAAATCATTTCGCCGCGCGAGCGTCTGGCGCGCATGAAGGCGCTGCTGTCCGCACCAAAGGAACCCAAGCCGGCTTGAGCATGCTAGGATGAGCTCCCGTTGACTCGTTTCCGGAGGCTTTCATGTTTGCACGCCGCGCAATGCTCGTCGCCACACTGTTCGCCGCCCTGCCAGCTTTCGCTGCGGAGCACGCCACCAAACCGGAAGCCGAAGCCATGGTCAAGAAGGCCACGGCTTACCTGAAAGCGAACGGGCACGATAAGGCCTTTGCCGAAATCAGTAACAAGCATGGCCAGTTCAATGACCGCGATTTGTATATCGTGGTTTATGGCCTGGACGGCGTGGTCCGCGCACACGGCGCCAACGGCAAGATGATCGGCAAGAACCTCATGGAACTGAAAGACATCGACGGCAAATACTTTGTCCGCGAACGCGTCGAGCTCGCGAAAAAGAAAGCGCCGTTCTGGCAGGACTACAAATTCACCAATCCTGTCAGCGGTTCGATCGAGCCCAAGACCATGTACTGCCAGCCTGAAGAAGACCTGATCGTGTGTGGCGGGGTCTACCTCAAGTAAGTTTGCGGCAGCTCAATCGTGCGCGCGCTGACACGGGGAGATAATGGTCATCTCCCCGGAAGCGCCCATGACCAGCTTTGACGCCCACCAGTACGCCAAACGCCTCATCAAAGCCGGCACCCCGCCGGCCCAAGCCGACGTGCACGCCGACGCGCTTGGCCAAGTCGCGGACGAGGTCGCTATGATCGAGAAGTGCGTCGACACGCAACACTGCCAGGCGAAATGCAGCGAGCAGCGAATTATTGCGCACGTCGACAAGTCGCTTGCCGAGTTCCGCGAGTATGTGAACGCTCGGTTCGGTGCGCAAGATGAAAAGATCGCCGCCATGAAGCTTGAGATTATTCGCTGGACGCTTGGCATCGTTCTCAGCGTCGGATCGCTGGAATTAGGGATCGTCGCCGCGCTGCTGCACTGGATGCGCTGACGAGTCCGGTAAAATGCCAGCTTTACCGTGCAGGAGCAAGCCGTGAGCAGCGAAGAACGTTTTGTCGACATCGAAATCAAGCTGGCGCATCAGGAAGACCTGGTGGAGTCGTTGAACCAGCGCGTCTACGAGCAGCAGAAGCAGATCGACAAGCTGGAAGCAATGCTGGCCGCCCTGGCCGAGCACGTGCGCACGAACATCCAGAGCAACCAGTCCCCCCTCAACGAGCGTCCACCGCACTACTAAGTACGCCACAGACGCAGTGCTTCTTCCGCAACAATGTCCGGGTACTCTTCCTGGAAGAACAGCTTCCCGTCCGGCACCTCGCGGATGCCTTGCGAGCGGGGGAACAGGCCATCGAGATAGCGGGCGTCGGCCATGGTGAAGATGTTGTCGCTGCCGCCCCAGACCATGCGCACCGGGATCTGGCTGCGCTTCAGTGAAGCTTCAATCCCGGCCAACGGATTTGGCGTCAGCGCGAGATGGAAAGCGTGGTACTGCGTGCGGCGCAATGGCGTGCTGACCAGCGGCGTCACGTAGTAGTCGATCGTGGCATCGGCCAGCGATGCGGGATTGTGGAAGACGGCGGCGCCGAAGGTGGCACGGGCTTTCTCGCGGTCGGTCAGCCAGACAGCCGTCATGTCGGCCAGCGTGCCGTCGCGGGCCATGTCCAGCACAGGCTTGATGGCGGCGGGCGGGCTGTTGGTCTCGACATCGCAATTGGTCAGCATCACTGTGCGCACGCGCTCGGGATAGCGCACCATGAACAGCTGCGCGACAGCGCCGCCGCTGTCGCTGGCCACCACGTCGGCGCGCATTATTCCCAGCTTGTCCATCAACGCCGCCAGCATCTCCACCTGATCGCCAGCTGCCAGCGGCTGCTGCCCGGGAACCTGCGAGTAGCCAAGGCCCATGAAATCCGGGGCGATGCAGCGGCGGTGCGCGGCGAGGCGTGCCATCGCGCCGCGCCATTGGTAGCCGTTCAGCGGTGCGCCGTGCAGGAACAGCGCTGCTTCGCCTTTGCCGTGTTCGACGTAAGCAATGCGGCCGAAGCGCAGGTCGGCAAAGCGGCGCGCTGCTGCGAATGCGGATGCTTCGACTGCCGCCGCTGCGGCAGCCGCCGTGACCGACGTGCCCGCGCTGCGCGCTGCGCCCGCGGCGGGGGGAGCCGAAGCGCCTGCGGCGTTGCGGTCCACTGCGCATGCTGCACCGGTGAAAACCAGCGCCAGAGCGCCGCCGGCGCGCAAAAATTCTCTTCTTTCCATCGTCATCTCCATGATTGAATCGTGGAGACCATGCTAGCCAGCGCCCGAAATCGCCGCGAGCACAAACGGCCAGCGGTGAGCACAAAAAGATGATTAAATAGCACTCACCATGATCAGACCCGATTGCTATCCCGCTCCTGCCAAGGCCCAGCTATCGAGCGGCATGCCGCTGCTCGACGTGCTGACGTCGCCCGTGCCGGAGGGACGCTTCGACTCGCCAGTGGACGGCCGCCATGTGCTCTGCCTGCATCTCGGCAGCCCCGTGCCCGTGACCTGGCGCGCCGGACGCTTCGAGCGGACCGGTGTGCGTCTGCATGGCCAGTTCTGCGTGGTCCCCGGCGGCTCCAGCACGCGCTGGACGCTCACCGCGCCCGCCACCTCCTTGCTGCTGCGCCTCTCGCCGGAACTGATGCAGGACCATCTCGACCCCGCCATCCACATCCGCGACCCGCAAATCGAGCGCATTGGCTGGATGATGCAAGCCGAAGAGCGCGACGGCCATCCCAGCGGACGTTTGTTTGCGGACAGCCTCGCCACCGCGCTCGGTGCGCGCTTGCTGGCGTTGCAAGGACAACCCGCTTCGCAGGAACCGGCGCGTGCGCTGCCCGCATGGCGTCTGAAGCAGGTGATCGAATACATCGAAGCCAACCTCGATCAGGACCTCACGCTGGCCGAACTGGCGGTGGTTGCTGGCTTCAGCATGTCCCACTTCAAAGCCCTGTTCCGGGAAGCGGCGGGCATGCCGGTGCATCAGTTCGTGCTCGCACGGCGCGTCGAACGCGCACGCCTGCGCATCCTAGAGGGCCGCATGAGCATGACCGATATCGCGCTGGAAGCCGGCTTCTCCCACCCAAGCCATATGGCGCGAACGCTGCGCCGCGTGCTGGGCCTTACGCCCGCCCAGTTGCGAAGCTGATATCACAATGGCGCGGTGCAGCATGCGCCACCGATGACTTTGCAAAATCCGGCTGATATCATTTGACGCTTCGCGCCACGCGAAGTCATATTCAGGAGAGAGAATGTACCGTCCACACATGCTGATCATCGCTGCCAGCCTGGCTATCGCCGGCGCCGCCCATGCCGAACCGGCCTCGCTGCTACCCGCATCGAACCCGTTCGCCAAAGAGAGCACCCTGCCGCTGCATTACCCTGCCTTCGACAAGATCAAGAACGAAGACTACGGCCCGGCTTATGTAGAAGGCATGCGTCAGCAGATGCTGGAAATCGACGCCATCGCCAACAATCCGAAAGCGCCGACCTTCGACAACACCATCGTGGCAATGGAACGCTCCGGCCGCCTGCTGGACCGCGTATCGAGCGTGTTCGGCAACCTGTCCGGCGCCAACACCAACGACCAGATGGAAGCGTTGAACCGCGAACTGGCGCCGAAGCTGTCCGCGCACAGCGATGCGATCCGTCTGAACGAGAAGCTCTATGCCCGCGTCAAGGCACTGTACGACAAGCGCGACAAGCTGCACCTGGATGCTGAGTCCAAGCATCTGCTGGAACGCTACCACACCGATTTCGTGCGTGCCGGCGCCAAGCTGTCCGCCGCCGACAAGGAAAAACTGAAGGCCTACAACTCCGAGCTGGCCGCACTGTCCACCAAATTCAGCCAGAACGTGCTGAAGGAAGCCAATGCATCCGCACTGGTGGTGGACACCCGCGAGGAACTGGCGGGCATGTCCGACAAGGCCATCGACGCTGCCGCTGCGGAAGCGAAGAAGCGCGGCTTTGAAGGCAAGTTCGTGATCCCGGTCGCCAACACCACCGGTCAGGCGCCGCTGGAAGTGCTGACCAACCGCGCCACGCGTGAACGCCTGCTGGCCGCATCGCTGGCGCGCGGCAGCCATGGCGGCGAATACGACAACCGCGACGTGGTGCTGAAGATCGTCAAGCTGCGCGCTGACCGCGCGGCGTTGCTGGGCTATTCCAGCCACGCCGCCTACAACCTGGAAGACCAGACCGCGCACGACACCACGGCCGTGAACAAGCTGCTGGCCGAATTCGCCAAGCCGGCTGTGAACAATGCACGCAAGGAATCGGCGGACATTCAGACCGCGATCGATGCCGACAAAGGCGGCTTCGCCAACGCCGCGCAGGACTGGGCCTTCTACACCGACAAGGTACGCCAGCAGCGCTATGCTTTCGACCAGAACCAGCTGAAGCCTTACTTCGAACTGAATAACGTGCTGACCAACGGCGTGTTCTTCGCTGCGAACAAGGTGTACGGCATCACCTTCAAGGAGCGCCACGATCTGCCGGTCTACAACCCGGACGTGCGCGTGTTCGACGTGTTCGACGCCAACGGCAAGCAGCTGGCCATCTTCATCGGCGACTACTACGCGCGCTCCAACAAGCGCGGTGGCGCATGGATGAATGCCTATGTGTCGCAGTCCTCGCTGCTGGGCACCCACCCTGTGGTGGCGAATCACTTGAACATTCCGAAGCCTTCCGACGGCGAACCGACCCTGCTGACCTGGGACGAAACCCGCACCCTGTTCCACGAATTCGGCCACGCCCTGCATGGCATGTTCTCGAACGTGAAGTATCCACGCTTTGCCGGCACCCGCGTGCCGCGCGACTTCGTGGAGTTCCCATCGCAGGTCAACGAGATGTGGGCGGCCTGGCCTGAGGTGCTGAACAACTACGCCAAGAACTACAAGACCGGCGAGGCGATGCCGAAGGAGCTGCTGGACAAGGTGATGGCGTCCGCCAAGTTCAACGAAGGCTTCCGCACCACCGAGTACCTGGAGGCGTCGATCCTGGATCAGCGCTGGCACCAGCTGTCGGCCGACAAGATCCCGACCGACGTGGTGGCCTTCGAAACCGCGGCGCTGAAGGATGCCGGCGTGGACTTCGCACCGGTGCCACCGCGCTACCGCACCACTTACTTCTCGCACGTGTTCGCGGGCGGTTATTCGGCCGGCTACTATGGCTACCTGTGGTCGGAGAAGCTGGACGCGGACACCGTCGAGTGGTTCAAGGAAAACGGCGGCATGCTGCGCAAGAACGGCGACCGCTTCCGCCAAATGCTGCTGTCCAAAGGCGGCACGATGGATGCGATGCAGATGTACCGCGAATTCCGCGGCCGCGACGCCAAGATCGAGCCGCTGCTGGAACGCCGCGGCCTGACCGCCCCCTAAACCGGTGACCCAAGTGGCTGCCACATCGTGGCAGCCACTAGCTTCACGCCCTTGGTTCTAATGGCTTGACCTGTCTACGGTAGACAGCCTTATGCTGTCATCCATGGAAGATCAGGAATTCCTCAGCAGCTTCGAGCGCTGCACGCTCCCGAAGGAGCACTTCAACCACGCTGGCCATGTCCGGCTGGCGTGGCTCTATCTCGAACGTTTGCCGTTCGACGATGCCGTCACGCGCACCTGTGCCGGCATCAGCACCTACGCCGCCTCCCTCGGCGCGGCGGAAAAATTCCATCGCACCATCACCGAAGCCCTGATGCACCTGCTGCGCGCGCATGGCCGCGATGCCGTGCTGACCGATGCACGTGAAATGCTGGCGCTGCATTACTCGCCACAGCTGCTGGCTTCAGCAGCATCGCGCACGCGCTTCGTGCCGCCAGACCGCGAGCCGCTGCCATGAAGCCGCTCACCATTGGCCAGCTGGCCAGGCGCGCAGGCGTGTCGCGTACAGCACTGCTGAATTACGAGCGGCTCGGCCTGATCGCGGCCGCGCGCACCGAGGCGGGCTACCGCGTGTACGACGCGCAGGCCATCGCGCGCATGGAGCAAATCCGTGCCTATCGCGCAACCGGACTGGGATTGAAGGCCATCGCCGCATTCCTGCAAGGCGGCGACCAGGCCTCGCTTATCGAGCGTCGCCTGCACGACATCCACCGCGAGATCGCCCGGCTGCGCGAGCAGCAGGAGGTGCTGCTGCAGCTGCTGCGCGCGAACCCCGAGCGAGGCACGGCGGCAGGCGGCGGGCTGGCGATGACGAAAGAGCGCTGGACGGCCATGCTGCGTGCCGCCGGACTTGATGACGATGCGATGGCCCGCTGGCACGCGCTATTCGAGCACCAGTCTCCGCAAGCGCACGAAGATTTTCTGCGCTCGCTCGGACTGGAGCCAGTCGAAATTGCGCGCATTCGTGGCTGGTCGCGCGAAATGGGTGTATAAAAACACTATCGCGACTACAACGGGGACCCGCATTATGGACAGCAATCTGAAGGCGTCGTTGAGAAACCTGCACACCGCGCTGGAGAGCCACGGCCCGGTGGACGAAGAGCTGCAAGACCTGCTGCTGCAACTGGATCACGACATCAAGCACCTGCTCGAACAGCGTGAAACCGGCGAAGAACTCACCACCACTTACGGCCTGGCCGAGCGCAGCCAGGAAATCTCGGCGCAATTCGCGGCCAAGCATCCGACGCTCGAACCGACGCTGCGCGAGCTGACGCGCATTCTGGGCAATATGGGAATTTAAGCAGGGAGGCAGGAACCCGGGGAATGGCGGCGACTACAAATGCCGCCCCCCGGGAGGCCGGCGTTATGGGAACGCCAGCATGGGCGGTTCTTCACCGCCAAACTTGAAGTCGGGATGCCGCTTGGCGATCATCTCCTCGATTTCCTTCATGCGCCGTACAGGCACGTCCACCATCATCAGCACCTGGCCTTGCTCGATGCGGTCGGCGTACTGTTCCAGCTTCTTGTTGGGAATCGCTGCTGCATTCATGCCGCTTGCCCAGCCTCCGAACACGGCGCCGCCCATGGCCACCAGCAGAATCGCCGCGGTGCGCATGGTCAGTCCTTCGGGAGGGAACATCACAAGGAAGATACCTGCCAGCAGGCCTACAACGCCACCGATGATCACGCCGAGTTGGGCGCCATGGATCAAATCGGTCTTAACGAGGAAAGAGCACCCCGGACAATCGTCGGGTAGCGTGCCCTCCTTGGCGAGGAAGCGGATGTGGCGTTCTTCTATACGCGCAAGCAAGAGTTCATCGAGCTCAGTTCGCGCGGCCTTGACGTCGGGAAGCATGTAATACAGTCTGCGTCGCATAATGGTCCTCCTGTCACAGGTTGTATTACAGTTATAGCAAAAAAGGCACGATATTCAATAAATATTTGCCATGGTTTCCTTTATGTTTGCGCACAAGTAACTGAAAAATAAGGCCTTTTTCAGACCGCCGCGCGCGAAATGGGGCATTTTCCTGTAAAATGCCCGGATGAATTCCCCAGCTAACCTTTTTGCGGCCGTTCCCAAGCGGTCTGCCCGCGCTGCGTCTGCGCCTTTCCTGCCCATGTCCCGTGCCGAAATGGACGAACTGGGCTGGGATCAGTGCGACGTCATTCTCGTCACCGGCGACGCCTATATCGACCATCCGAGTTTCGGCATGGCCCTGGTCGGCCGCCTGCTGGAAGCTCAGGGTTATAAGGTTGGCATCATTTCCCAGCCGGACTGGAACGATGTGGAATCCTTCCGCAAGCTGGGCAAGCCGCGCCTGTACTGGGGCATCACCGCCGGCAATATGGACTCCATGGTCAACCGCTACACGGCTGACCGCAAGATCCGCTCCGACGACGCCTACACCCCGGGCGGCGAACCGAACAAGCGCCCTGACCGCGCCGTGACCGTCTATGCCCAGAAAGCGCGTGAAGCTTTCCCTGGTGTGCCGGTGGTGGTCGGCTCGATCGAAGCCTCGCTGCGCCGTATCGCCCACTACGACTACTGGTCGGACAAGGTGCGCCGCTCGGTGCTGATCGAATCCAAGGCCGACCTGCTGATCTTCGGTAACGCCGAACGCGCGCTGGTCGACCTGACGCGCCGCATCGCTGATGGCGAAAGCATCAAGGACATCAAGAACCTGCGCGGCACGGCCTTCATGGTGCCGCAAGGCTGGCTGCCGGACGCCGAATGGTCGGTGCACAATTCCACCCGCGTGGACGTGCCGGGCCGTATCGACGCCCACCCGAATCCCTACGCCATGGCGAAGGAAGACACCAAAGAGTGCGCCACCGAAAACGCAGCGCCTGAGCCAACGGTCAAACCGATCGTCATCATGACGCGCGAAGAGCGCCTGGCCGCGGCCAAGGAAAAGCACAACAAGACCGTGGTGCGCCTGCCGTCCTATGACACGGTCAAGGATGATCCGGTGATGTACGCTCACGCTTCGCGCGTGTTCCACCTGGAATCGAATCCCGGCAATGCGCGCGCCCTGGTGCAGGGCCACGGCGAGCGCGATGTGTGGATGAACCCGCCGCCGCTGCCGCTGCAGATGGACGAGATGGATAACGTCTACGACCTCGAATACGCGCGCGCTCCGCACCCGAGCTATGGCAATGCGAATATCCCGGCCTGGGAAATGATCCGCTTCTCGGTCAACATCATGCGCGGCTGCTTCGGCGGCTGCACCTTCTGCTCGATCACCGAGCACGAAGGCCGCATCATCCAGAGCCGCTCCGAGCCGTCCATCCTGCGCGAGATCGAACACATCCGCGACAAGACCAAGGGCTTCACGGGCATCATTTCCGACCTGGGCGGCCCGACCGCGAATATGTACCGCCTGTCCTGCAAGGACAAGAACATCGAAGAGACTTGCCGCCGCCTGTCCTGCGTCTATCCGTCGATCTGCGTGAACCTGGGCACCAACCACAACCCGCTGATCAAGCTGTACCGCAAGGCGCGCGCGATCCCGGGCGTGAAGAAGATCCTGATCCAGTCGGGCCTGCGCTACGACCTGGCGGTGCGTTCGCCTGAGTACGTGAAGGAACTGGTGACCCACCACGTGGGCGGCCTGCTGAAGATCGCGCCTGAGCACACTGAAACCAATGTGCTGAGCAAAATGATGAAGCCGGGCATTGGCGCCTATGACGAGTTCAAGGCCATGTTCGAGAAGTATTCGCTGGAAGCGGGCAAGAAGCAGTACCTGATCCCTTACTTCATCGCGGCCCACCCGGGCGCGACGGACGAGGACATGCTGAATCTGGCGCTGTGGCTGAAGAAGAACAACTTCCGCCTGGACCAAGTGCAGACCTTCATGCCGACGCCAATGGCCATGGCCAGCGCCATGTACTACTCGCGCAAGAATCCGCTGCACAAGGTCACCGACGATTCGGAAGAAGTGTTCACGCCGCGCACGCTGCATCAGCGCCGCGCGCACAAGGCTTTCCTGCGCTACTACGATCCGAAGAACTGGCCGATCCTGCGCGACACCTTGCGCAAAATGGGCCGTGGTGACCTGATCGGTACCGGCGAGCGCCATCTGATTCCGCCTTACCAGGACGGGGAAGAGAACTTCAAGGCATCCGCCGGCAAGCGCGCCATGCCGATGCTGGCGCCGGGCGCCGAGAAGCGTGGCGGCAAGGGTCTGCCGGCAGCCGGCGGCGGCCGCGGCAAGGCCAATGCACTGACCGGTTCGCTGACCGCGCGCGCCACGATCGAGACCAAGTCGCGTCCTGCGATTCTGGACACGATCAAGATCAAAAAGGCGGCGCCCGCCGCCAAGCCGGCCCGCGGCGGCCGCAAACCTTAAACCCGAGGCCAAAAACAGGTGGCAGCCACGATGTGGCTGCCACCAGGTTCACGCCCTGGGTTTCCCCAAAGGTTTCCCAATTTCATAATTTACATGGATAATCCCCGCGTGCTTGTGCCTTGGCGCGGGCTGAACTGTGGGTACACTGACCGGTATCCGCGACTTATCTATCTGGATGATTATGAAAATGACCATGAAGTCCCTCCTGCTGATCCCGGTGCTGGCGTTGCTGGCGGCCTGCGGAGGCGGTGGCGGCAGCGACAGCAGCTCTACGCCATCCACCACTACGCCAACCCTGCAGTCGATCGCGCTGACGCCGGCCAACCAAACTATTCCTGTCGGCACTACCCTGCAGCTGACGGCGACCGGCACCTATTCCGACGGCAAGACCGCTGTTCTGAAGGACAACCTCACCTGGTCCGTCAAAGGCAGCAATGCGACCGTGGCCACCACCGGCCTGGTGACCACGAAAGTCGTCGGCAGTGAAACCATTACCGCCACTTCCGGCAGCATTTCCGGCAGCACGGCCATCACCATTACCAACCCATGGGATTCGGTTGCCGCCGGCGGCAATCAGACGCTGGCGCTGAAGCGCGACGGCACCATCTGGGGCTGGGGCAGCAACGGCTGGGGCCAGCTGGGTGACGGCAGCACCACCGACCAGAACAAGCCGGTGGCAGTCAGCGGTGGCGTGAACACCTGGAAGCAGGTCGCCAGCGGCGAATTCCACACCGTGGCGCTGCGCGCCGACGGTTCCCTGTGGGCCTGGGGCTTTAACCAGAACGGTCAGCTGGGCACGGGCACCACCGACTCCAAGCCGGTACCGACCCTGATCGGCACCAGCAAGAACTGGGTCTTTGTGGCCGCCGGCAAGGCGCATACCCTGGCCATCGACAAGAGTGGCCTGCTGTGGGCCTGGGGCCGCAACTTCAACGGCCAGCTCGGCGACGGCACCACGGTCGACAAGCTGGTGCCGACCAAGATCGGTACCTTCACCAACTGGAAAATGGTTTCCGCAGGCGCTACCCACAGCATCGGCGTGCGCGCCGACGGTTCCCTGTATGCCTGGGGCGGCAACGCCAGCGGCCAGCTCGGCAATGGCGGCCTGGTGGACCTGACCGCGCCAACCAAGGTCGGCACGTCGACCTGGGTGACTGCGGCGGCCGGTGGCTCGCACACCCTGGCCATCCGCGCGGACGGCGCCATGTTCTCGTGGGGCAGCAATGGTTCCGGCCAATTGGGCAACAATAGCGCCAGCAACGCTACCGCACCGGTGCAGATCGGTACGGACATGAACTGGGCCAGCGTCGCCGCCGGCGGCCAGCACTCGCTGGCTGTTAAAGCGGACGGCACGCTCTGGTCCTGGGGCTCCAATAGCGATGGCCAACTGGGCGCCGGTAATACCTTCGATAGCGGCGCGCCGACGCAGGTGGGCACCTCCACCATCTGGAAAGGTGTGAGCGCCGGCATCGTGCACTCTTTCGGCGTGCAGACCGACGGTACCCTGTGGGGCTGGGGCCGCGCAGCCGAGGGCCAGCAAGGCAATGGCAGCAGCGGCAGCACCGCAGCGGCCGTGCTGGTTCCTACCGCCCTGCAATAATCCTAATCGGGGGGACGCCCGTCCCCCTACTGCTGCGCGAAAGCCACACAGCGCGTGACGCAAGGGCCGGAGCGGCTACAATCGGGTTGTCATCCATTGCCAACCAGCCACTCCGGACCGTTCAGTGCGCGACATCCTGACCCAACGCCTGCTCCGACTTTCCGCCAGACTGGCTGTCTGGTGTGCGGTAGGCGTATTGCTGCTTCCCGCAGCAGCGCTGGCGCAGGAAAAAATCATCCTCCAGCTGAAGCACACCCACCAGTTCCAGTTCGCCGGTTATTACGCCGCGCTGGAAAAAGGCTATTACAAGGAAGCCGGGCTGGATGTGCAATTCCGCGAAGGCACCGACGGCAATGAGCCTGAGCGCGCCGTGCTGGCCGGAAGCGCCCAGTATGGCGTAGGCAGCAGCAGCCTGTTGCTGGCGCGCCTGTCTGGCAAACCGCTGGTGGTGCTGGCGGTGGTATTCCAGCACTCGCCTTATGCGCTGGCCATGCGCCAGACCGGACCCGCACCGGATATCCACGCCATAGTCGGCAAGCGCGTGATGATCGGCTCGCTGACCGACGAGCTGACCCAGGCCGACGAAGTCATGGCTTATCTGAAGAAGGAAGGCATCGCCACCAACAGCCTGATTCGCGTAGAGCACAGCTTCAATCCGGACGATCTGGTGAAGGGCAAGGTGGATGCGATGTCCATCTTCGTCACCAATGAACCGGACTATCTGGACCGCGTCGGCTTCCCCTACGATATCTATCTGCCGCGCGCGGCGGGCATCGACTTCTATGGCGACAATCTGTTCACCAGCGAAGCCGAAATCGCGGCCCATCCCGACCGCGTGAAAGCCTTCCGCGCGGCCAGCATGCGCGGCTGGCAATATGCGATGAACCATCAGGAAGAAATCGTCGACCTGATTCTGAATAAATATTCGCGCCGCCACGACCGTATGCACCTGCTGTATGAAGCGCGCCAAATGGTGCCGCTGGTGCAGCCGGTGCTGGTGGAAATCGGCTACATGAATCCAGACCGCTGGCAGCACATCGCGGATATCTACACGGAACTCGGCATGCTGCCGAAGGGCGTCAGCTTTAACGGCTTCCTGTACAACACGGAGCCGGGCGCAGACCTGACCTGGCTGTACCGTGTGCTGGGCGTGGCGGCCTCGCTGCTGGTGGTTGGCGCCGTGATCCATTTCAGCCTGCTCACGCGCGAGCGCAGCCGCGCCGAGGAAGCCATCCGCAAAGGCGAGCAGCGCTTCCGCACCATGTTCGAAGCGGCGCCGATGGGGATTGCGCTGATCGATTCCATCTCCGGCAAGTTCCGCGACGTGAACCCGCGCTACGCGGAAATCGCGGGCCGCGACGCGGCGGAAATCAAGGCCAGCCGCTGGATGGATATCTGCCATCCCGACGATGTGGGACCGGAGCAGGAAAAACTGGTGCAGCTGGCGGCGCGGGAAATCTCGGGCTTCAAAATGGCATTGCGCCTGCTGCGTCCCGATGGCAGCGTGGTGTGGGTCGATGCCTCGCTGAAGGCGGTCGATTCGGAAGCCACGCCGCACCATCTGTGCATGATCGAAGACATCACCGAGAAAAAGGAAACCGAGGCCCTGGTCTGGCAGCAGGCCAATTTCGACACGCTGACCCAGCTGCCGAACCGCCGCATGTTCCTGGACCGGTTGCAGCACGATGTGCTGAAGAGCCGCCGTGACGGCACGCGCATCGCGATCCTGTTCATCGACCTGGACCACTTCAAGGAAGTCAATGACACCCTGGGCCATCATCAGGGCGATGTGCTGCTGGTCGATGCCGCGCGCCGCATCGGGGCCTGCGTGCGCGAATCGGACACCGTGGCCCGCCTCGGCGGCGACGAGTTCACGGTGATCCTGCCCGACCTGAATGAAGTGGACCGCGTGGAAGCCATCGCGCAGAACATCATCAACAGCCTGCGCCAGCCTTTCCAGCTGGGGCAGGAACAGGCCTTCGTGTCGGCTTCGGTCGGCATCACCCTGTATCCCGACGACGCAGCCAGCATCGAAGACTTGCTGAAGCACGCCGACCAGGCCATGTATGCGGCCAAAGGCGCGGGACGCAACCGCTTCAGCTACTTCACGCCTGCATTGCAGGTGGCGGCGCTGAACCGCATGCGCCTGACCAATGACTTGCGCGGCGCGCTGAAAGGCGAACAGCTCAAGCTGTACTTCCAGCCCATCGTGCATCTGGCGAGCGGCAAGATCCACAAGGCGGAAGCGCTGCTGCGCTGGGAGCATCCGCAGCGTGGCATGGTCAGCCCGCTGGAATTCATTCCGCTGGCCGAAGCGAGCGGACTGATTGTCGATATCGGCGAATGGGTGTTCCATGAAACCGCGCGCTGGGTGCAGCGCTGGCGCAAGGAAGTGCATCCCGAGTTCCAGGTCAGCCTGAACCAGTCGCCGCTGGAATTCCAGCGTGAGCGGGGCGGCTACGAATCCTGGCTGAAGCACCTGCAATCGCTGGGCGTGCCGGGACAAGCCATCGTGGTCGAAATCACCGAAGGCCTGCTGCTCGACGCGAACACCCAGGTCACCGACAAGCTGCTGCAACTGCGCGATGCCGGCATCCAGGTCGCGCTGGACGATTTTGGTACCGGCTACTCTTCCTTGTCCTACCTGAAGAAGTTCGACATCGACTACCTCAAGATCGACCGCAGCTTCACCCGCAACCTCGCCCCCGATTCCTCCGATATGGCGTTATCGGACGCCATCATCGTCATGGCCCACAAGCTCGACCTGCGCGTGATCGCCGAAGGCGTCGAAACCCCGGAACAGCGCGACCTGCTCGCGGCCGCCGGCTGCGACTACGGCCAGGGCTATCTGTTCGCCCGTCCGCTCCCGGCTGCCGAGTTCGACAAACTCCTGCATACGCCCTCGCAGTCTATTGCTGCATAGCAAACCTGCCGAATCGGCAACCGAACTGTCATGAAAGGCGGATAATATCGGTCTCTCCGTCCTGTCTTGATAGCTAAATTCAATTGAGACAATTTGAACAATCAATTTTTCAAATCGGACGGGAAGCCGTAAGATGGCAACTCATTGATTCACAAACCTCACGAGGAAACCACAATGTCTCTGATTAACACCCAAGTAAAACCATTCAAGGCAACCGCTTACCACAACGGCAAGTTCGTTGACCTGACCGAAGAATCCCTGAAGGGCAAGTGGTCGGTATTCGTGTTCTACCCAGCAGACTTCACTTTCGTCTGCCCAACCGAACTGGAAGACCTGGCTGATAACCACGCCGAATTCCAGAAAATGGGCGTTGACGTGTACGGTATCTCCACCGACACCCACTTCGCGCACAAAGCATGGCACGACACCTCCGACGCCATCAAGAAAGTGCAATACCCACTGATCGGCGACCCAACCGGCCTGCTGTCCCGTAACTTCGAAGTGATGATCGAAGAAGAAGGCCTGGCACTGCGCGGTACCTTCGTGATCAATCCAGAAGGCTACATCAAGGTCATGGAAGTGCACGACAACGGTATCGGCCGCGACGCATCCGAACTGCTGCGCAAAGTGAAGGCAGCTCAGTACGTGGCTTCCCACCCAGGCGAAGTGTGCCCAGCCAAGTGGACCGAAGGCGCTGAAACCCTGAAGCCATCCCTGGACCTGGTTGGCAAGATCTAAGCAACCGTCAAGGCAGGTGCCTGCCACGTCGTGGCAGGCACCCGATCCAGCGGTTTGACAGCGGCGGGCCTGGTGCCCGCCTTGGGGCGTTGAAGCGGTACCAACCGCAATCTAATACTCGCCCCAAAAATTGAAAGGAACCACGCCATGCTGGACGCAGATCTCAAAACTCAATTAAAAGCTTACCTGGAGCGCGTAGTGCATCCGATTGAGATCGTTGCCTACACTGACGGCTCCGCCAAAGCGCAGGAAATGCAGGCGCTGCTGGAAGACATCCGCACCTCCAGCGACAAGATTACCGTGGTCGAAGGCCATGACGCCGGCACCCGCCGCCCGTCCTTCACCATCACCCGCAAGGGGACCGATATTGCCGTGAGTTTTGCCGGCATCCCGATGGGCCATGAATTCACCTCGCTGGTGCTGGCCCTGCTGCAAGTGGGCGGCCACCCGATCAAGCTGGACGAGAAAGTGATCGAGCAGATCCGCAATCTCGACGGCGATTATGTGTTCGAGACCTTCATCTCGCTCAGCTGCCACAACTGCCCGGAAGTGGTGCAGGCGCTGAACGCGATGTCGGTGATTAACCCGCGCATCAAGGTCGTCGCCATCGACGGCGGCGTATTCCAGAAGGAAGTGGAGGACCGCCAGGTGCTGGCGGTGCCGATGATGTACCTGAACGGCCAGCATTTCGGCCAGGGCCGCACCAATGTCGAGGAAATCCTCGCCAAGCTGGATACCGGCGCCTCCGCCCGTGCCGCGGCTGAATTGAGCAAGAAAGACGTGTTCGACGTGCTGATCGTCGGCGGCGGCCCTGCAGGTGCGGCGTCCGCGATCTACACCGCACGCAAAGGCATCCGCACCGGCGTGATCTCCGACCGCTTCGGCGGCCAGGTGCTGGACACCCTGTCGATCGAGAACTTCATCTCGGTGAAAGAAACCGAAGGCCAGAAATTCGCCATGGCCCTGGAAGAACACGTGAAGCAGTATGAAGTGGATGTGATGAACACCCAGCGCGCCGCCAAGCTGGTGCCGGGCCGTATCAAGGAAGTCCACACCGAAAGCGGCGCCGTGCTGAAGGCGAAGACCGTGATCATTTCGACCGGCGCGCGCTGGCGCGAAATCAACGTGCCGGGCGAGAAGGAATACCGTAACCACGGCGTGGCGTACTGCCCACACTGCGATGGCCCGCTGTTCAAGGGCAAGCGTGTGGCGGTGATCGGCGGCGGCAACTCCGGCGTTGAAGCCGCCATCGACCTGGCAGGTATTGTGGATCACGTGACCCTGATCGAGTACGGTGCCGAACTGCGTGCGGACGCTGTCCTGCAGCGCAAGCTGGCGACCCTGCGCAATGTGAAAGTGATCAAGTCGGCCCAGACCACTGAAGTGCACGGCGACGGCAAGAAGGTGAATGGCCTGAGCTACACCGACCGTAACTCCGGTGAATCGCATCGCGTGGAGCTGGAAGGCGTGTTCGTGCAGATTGGCCTGGTGCCTAACACCGAGTGGCTGAAGGGCACCATCGATCTGTCGAAGCACGGCGAGATCGAAGTCGATGCGAAGGGCCAGACGTCCGCGTCCGGCGTGTTCGCAGCAGGCGACGTGACCACGGTGCCGTACAAGCAGATCGTGATCGCCGTGGGCGAAGGCGCCAAGGCCGCACTGGGCGCCTTCGATCACCTGATTCGCTCCGGCGACGACGAAACTGAACTGGCTGCCGCCGCTTAATAAAACCCGCGGCGCAAAGCAGGTGGCTGCCACGATGTGGCAGCCACCAGGTTTTTCAGCCGCGGGTTTAAAGATCCGCGCTAGCCTGCTTCATGCGCAAGGCCCGGGTATAGCGGTGTCTTGCGCGCAGGCGGCTGTTGGTCACCAGCTCTCCCAGCGTCTGTCCGACAACCGTCACAATCCCCAGCAGGGGCAGCACCATCGCCAGACCAGCCACTCCGGCCACCGAGCCGCCGATAAAGATCATCAGCACCGCAATCAGCGGATGGATATGCAGGCTGCGGCCAATGGTCATCGGCATAAACACGAAATCATCCAGCAGCCGCACCGCAATGAACACCCCAATCGCGCTGTAAGCGATCAGCGCATTGTCCGGCGCATCGGTGGACGCCACCATCACCACCATCACGCAGCCTGCGATTGAGCCCACATAGGGCACCCAGGCCAACAGGGCGGCGATAAAGCCCAGCACCAGCGGCGAATGCAGCCCAATGGCCCACAAACCCAAAGCCAGCGCCGCCGTATCGATCACCGTCAGCTTCATCATGCCGACGAAATAGCGGCGTGCCGTCTGGTCCACCTCGTGCAGCAGGAACAGCGTGCGCTCGAAGAAGGCGTTCGGCACCGCACGCACCAGGAAGCGCTTGAAGCGGCGCCCATCGCGCAGGAAGAAGAAGGTCAGGAAAGGCGCCAGCAGCAGTGAAGGAATCCAGCCCGCAGCGGCCACCAGCACGCCGGCCAGACGGTGCTTGAGGAAGTCGTCCGTCCATGCCGCAAAGCCGCTGTTGACCGTCTCGCTCAGATGGATCTGCCGCAGCAGGCGGAACTCGCGTTCCAGGGCCTGCAAGCTGCGGCTCAGGAAACTCAGGCCGCCGGTGACATAGCGCGCCACCACTTCCTGTCCGTTGGCAGAGGGCGCGGACGCCCAGCTCGCAGTGGCCAGCACAACCAGCAGCAATATCAGCGTGGCGCCGGCATACACAATCGGCACGGCCGCGTTCTTGCGCAGGCCCATGCGCAGCAGACGCTGGGTGGGCGGCAGCAGCACGTAGTAGAGAACGATGCCTTCCACGAAAGGAATGGCCAGCCACAGCATGCGTTCCATCAGCACGAGCAGCAGGCAGGTAGCGCCGATGATGGCGCACCACACCACAGGACCGGAGCGATGCTCGTCCATCACATCAACTCGATCTGCGGACGGTCGCCCATGAAGTTGCGCAGGCGGCGTCCCAGGTGGCGGGCCAGGGCCAGGGCGATCTTGTAGCCGACCACGGCATCCGTCTCCATCAGCGCAATAAAGTCGGCGCGGAAGAACACGGCCAGCTCGCAATCGCCGATGGCGCGTGCCTGGGCGCTGCGCGGCGTATTGTCCAGCAAGGCCATATCGCCGAAGTAGGCGCCCGGTTCCAGCTCGGCGACCGGCTCGTAGCCGTTTTCGCGCGCCTTGTTGATGCGTACCCGCCCCGCCAGCACCAGATACAGCGCCTGCCCTTCCTCTCCTTCATCGAACACGATTTCATCGGCCAGATAGCGGCGCTCATGCACCAGGCCGTACACGGTCTTCAATTCACGCGGTGTGAGGGACGCAAACAGGGGCGAACGATGCAGCTGCTTTTCCAGCGGCGACAGGTCGTTCGATTTGAGGAAACCAAAGATCACGGCAACTCCCTTAGGCAAGAGTTCCATTATGGCATTGCGGATGCAGAAATGAAAAAAGCCCGGACTAGCCGGGCTTCTCTCTGAATGTTGGCGGAGTGGACGGGGCTCGAACCCGCGACCCCCGGCGTGACAGGCCGGTATTCTAACCAACTGAACTACCACTCCATTTCTTCTCAGTGTGACTGGTGGGCGTTGAGAGGGTCGAACTCCCGACCTAATCCTTGTAAGGGATCCGCTCTACCAACTGAGCTAAACGCCCCTGCCTTCACTGTCGAACGTTTGTCACAACGTTCGGAAGAGGCCGTATTCTACTGTGGCTTTTCGGGATCGTGCAAGCGTTTTTCGAAAATAATTTGTGGTTATTGCGAAACGCCAAGTTCCGACAAGATCCACGCCGTTTCAAAAGCACGCTCTTCCAGCGCGTTGTAGCGGCCCGAAGCGCCGCCGTGGCCGGCGCCCATATTCACCTTCAGCAATAGCGGATTGCTGTCCAGTTTGAAGGCACGCAGCTTGGCCACGTACTTGGCCGGTTCCCAGTACATCACCTGGCTGTCGTTCAGCGCCGTGGTCACCAGCATGGCCGGGAAATTGGCATAGGTGATGTTGTCATAAGGACTATAGCTGCGCATATAGTCGTAAGCCGGCTTCTGGTTCGGATCGCCCCATTCCAGATATTCGCCCGTGGTCAGGGGCAAGGTCGGGTCCATCATGGTATTCATCATGTCGACGAAGGGCACGCCTGTATGCACCGCATGGAACAGATCCGGCCGCATATTCACCACCGCGCCCATTAACAGTCCGCCCGCACTGCGCCCCTCGATGGCGAGGCGCGGCGTGCTGGTCCACTTTTCCCGGATCAGGTATTCGGCGCAATCGATAAAATCGGTGAAGGTGTTTTTCTTCTTCATCAGCATGCCATCGTCATGCCAGGACTCGCCCATCTCGTTGCCGCCACGGATTTGGGCCGTGGCGTAAATCACGCCGCGTTCCAGCAGGCTTAGCCGCGGCAGGTTGAAGCGCGCTTCGGATGGTGCACCGTAAGCGCCGTAGCCATACAGCAGCAGCGGCGCTGTGCCATCCAGTTTCACGCCCTTCTTGTAGGCCACCCATATCGGCACCTTCACGCCGTCGCGCGCGGTAGCCCACAGGCGCCTGGTTTCATACTGGCTGAAATCGAATCCGCCCGCGATTTCCTTTTGCTTCAGCACTTTGAGTTCGCCCGTCTTCATATTCACTTCCAGCACGCGCGGCGGTGTGATCGGCGATTCGTAGGAGAGCATATAGCCGGTAGAAGTGTATTCCGGCGTGCCGTCGAAGCCCGGCCTGCGCTCGCCGCTGGACCAGTACACCGGATCGTCGAATTTCACCGTCTGCCATTTCTTCGTGCTGAAGTCGTAGATACGCGTGAGGTTCAGCGCCTTCGACTTTTCGCTCACCACGAGGAAGTTCGCATAAGGCTCGATCATCTCCACCAGCACGTCGTTGTTATGCGCCACCAGCGTAGTCCACTTCTTCGGGTTGGCCAGGGTTGCTGTCACCACGCGGAAGTTCTTCGCATCCTTGTTGGTCAGGATGTAGAGCAGGCCGTTGCGGTGCTCGACGTAATAACGGTGGCCCTTTTCGCGTCCCAGCACGGTGCGGAAGGTGCCGGTCGCTTCGGTGGCTGGCAGCATGCGCACTTCGGTGGTGTCTGTGGCCTGGTGGTCGAGGAAGATCACCTTGTGGTCGCGGCTGGGACGCACTTCGAGGCTGAACTGCTCCACCGTTTCGTTGAACAGCTGCTGGGACTTGCCATCCACGTTCAGCCGGAACAGGCGGTCTGCGCGCTTGGTGGTGGCGTCCTCCTGCACCACGAACAAATTTCTGTTATCGGCAGCCCAGGCCATGGAACGCGCGCGCGGCATGCTGGCGCCGAGCAGTTGGCCGGTCTTCAGGTCCTTGATGTGCAGATCGTACTGGCGAAAGCCCGTGGTGTCGGTCATATACGCCAGCAGCGTTTCGTCCGGACTGACGGCGGTCGCTTCCAGCATGAAGAAGGCGTGGCCTTCCGCCAGCGCGTTCTGATCCAGCAGCAGTTCTTCCGGCGCCTTGTCGTCGTAGGACAGGTCCGGCGCCGCACGGCGCCGTACATTCAGCGGATATTGCTTGCCTGCTTCGATGCGCGTGTAATAGTAGTAATGACCGCGCCGCGTCGGCACCGAGAGGTCGGTGGGCTGGGTGCGCGCTTTGAACTCCGTGAACAGCTTGTCCGCCAATGGCTTGATATCGGCCGTCATGGCCGCGGTGTAAGCGTTTTCGGCGTTCAGCTGGGCCAGCACGGCGGGGTCCTGCTTGTCCTGCAGCCAGCGGTACTCGTCGGTGACTTCCTCGCCATGGCGCATGGTCAGGTACTGGCCCTTGGTGGCGACGGGCGGCGTGGGCGGCTCGGCAGCGGCCGCGCTGAGCGAGAGTAGAGCAAGGACTGCGATCAATTGTCGGGTCACTTTGAACTCCTGTGATATTTTGTGCAATGATTCTAGAGTCATGGGAATAAAAAGCAAATGCCAATGAACCCAATCGAAACGCTCTACGGACGCGTGGGCCGCCGCCTCGTGCCCTTCCTATTCCTTTGCTACGTGGTGGCCTACCTGGACCGCGTCAACGTCGGCTTTGCCAAGCTGCAGATGCAGGCTGACCTCGGGCTGTCGGAGACGGTGTACGGCCTCGGCGCCGGCATCTTCTTCATCGGCTACTTCCTGTTCGAGGTACCGGCCAATCTGCTGATGACGCGGGTCGGCGCGCGGCGCTGGATCGCACGCATCATGGCCAGCTGGGGCGTGGTGTCGGCGGCGATGATGTTCACCACCAGCACGCATAGCTTCTATGTACTGCGCTTCCTGCTCGGTGCGGCGGAAGCCGGCTTCTTCCCCGGCGTAATTCTGTACCTGACCTACTGGTATCCGGCGCGGCGCCGCGCGCGGATCGTCGCCATCTTCATGAGCGCGATTGCGGTGGCGGGTGTGCTGGGCGGGCCGATGTCAGGTGCGATCATGAGCGGGCTGGCGGGCGTGTCAGGCCTGAAAGGCTGGCAGTGGCTGTTCCTGCTGGAGGGCTTACCGTCCATCGTGGTCGGCGTCTGGGCCTTGTGGTATCTGGATGACAGCATCGACGATGCCATGTGGCTGGACGATGAACAGAAGGCCATGCTGAAGCAGGAGCTGGCCGCCGATAACGAATCACCGCGTACGCAATGGACGCTGCGCCACGTCTTCGGCAGCAGCCGCGTGTGGATGCTGGCCCTGATTTACTTCCTCTTCGTGATGGGCCTTTACGGCGTGAGCTTCTGGCTGCCGCAATTGATCCGCAACAGCGGCGTGCAAGATGTGCTGAGCGTCGGCCTGCTGACCGCCATCCCTTACGGCATCGCGGCGGTGGTGATGATCGCGTCCGCCCGCCATTCCGACCGTACCGGCGAGCGCCGCTGGCATGCCGCGATTGCCGCTTTCGCTGGCGCTGCGGGCCTGGCCATCACCAGTCACACCAGCGATCCGTTGACCTCGATGATGGCACTGAGCCTGGCCACGGCGGGCATCCTGAGCACCTTCCCGGTGTTCTGGAGCCTGCCCACCTCCATGCTGGGCGGCACCGCAGCGGCGGCGGGCATTGCCATCGTCAATTCGGTCGGTAACCTGGCAGGCTTCCTCAGTCCCTACATGGTGGGCGCCATCAAGGACGCCACGCACAGCACGACGCAGGGCATGATGGTGCTGGCTGCCAGCCTGCTTGCGGGCGGCGTGCTGGTGCTGCTGTGCGTGAACCGGAGGAACGAGGTGCTTTGATTACCTGGCACGTAATCGCCGTGCCGTGCTGATTTCCCGAGAATGAAGTCACTTCATCACTTCTCAAGGAGATCGGAAATGAGCAAAGCCCGCGCAATCGCCCAGCAATACCTGGCCGTCTGGAATGAACGCGACGCCGCCGCGCGCCGCGCCAGAGTGGCGGAACTCTTCACGCTGGAAGCCGAGTACAAAGATCCGCTGATGAAAAGCGCCGGCCACGAAGGCCTGGACGCCATGATCGCCGACGCCCAGGAACACTTCCCCGGCCACCGTTTCGCCCTGCATGGCACGCCGGATGAACACAACGACGTGATCCGCTTCTCGTGGAACCTGGCCACGCCCGGCGCCGAGCCGATTGCCAAAGGCACCGACGTCGCCACGGTGCATGCGGACGGCCGCCTGAGTAGCGTGACCGGCTTCATCGACTACTTCGCGCAGTAAGGGGAGTCCGCCATGACCGCCTACAAAGCTTCAGGCGCCCATATCGTGGAGCCCAACTTCATTCGCACCGCCGATGGCGTGAACCTGTTCTACCGCGACTGGGGCGATGGCAAGCCGGTCGTCTTCGTGGGCGGCTGGTCGCTGCCATCGGACCAGTGGAACTACCAGATGCTGGCGCTGCTGGAACAGGGCCTGCGCGTGATTGCCTTCGACCGCCGCGGCCATGGCCGTTCCAGCGATCCGGGCCGCGGCTATCAGCTCGACACGCTGGCCGATGATCTGGCCGCCGTGCTGGAAGCGCTGGACCTGCACGAAGCCACGCTGGTGGCGCACTCGATGGGCTGCAATGAGGTGGTGCGCTACCTCACCCGCCACGGCGACGGGCGCATCGAAGCCGCCGCTCTGCTGGGCACCATGACGCCGGACTTCCGCGCTGCCGGCGACATGTTCGAACACTTCCGCCGCGAGCAGCTGTCGAAAGATTTCCCGTTGTGGATAGACGAGAACATCGATCCCTTCGTCCCCGGCGTCACACAAGGCCTGAAGGACTGGCTGCGCGGCCTGGCGCTGCAAACTTCCGCGCAAGCCCTGTATGAATGCAACCGCGTGGTACAGCATGCGGACATGCGCGACGAAATGCGCCGTATCGGCATCCCCACGCTGCTGATCGCCGGCACACAGGATGTGAGCGCGCCGTTCGAACTGACGGCGAAGCCCAGCATGGACCTGCTGCCCAACGCACGCCTGCGCGTGTACGAGGGCGCGGCACATGGTATGTTCCTCACCCATATGCAGCGCGTGAACGGCGACTTGATTGAATTCATCCTGGGGAGAAAATGACCGAACAGTATTTCAGCGACTACGCACAGGCCATGAAGTATTGGCGTACCAAGCGCGGTTACAGCCAGCTGCGCCTCTCCACTGAAAGCGGCGTTTCGCAGCGCCATATCAGCTTCCTCGAAAGCGGACGATCGCAGCCAAGCCGCGAGCTGATTCTCAAGCTGGGCATGACGCTCGATATCCCGCTGCGCCAGCGCAATGTGATGCTGCTGGCGGCGGGCTTCGCACCGGCTTACCAGGAGCGCAGCCTGTCCGATCCCGAGATGGCGGCGGTGCGCCAGGCGCTGGACTTCATGCTGCAGCAGCAGGCGCCGTATCCCGCGCTGGTGGTGGACCGCCTGTGGAATCTGCAAATGCACAACGGCCCTGCTGCGGCCATGATGTCCTGGATTCTCGGCCTGCCGGACAACACGCCTCTACCCAGCGTGAACGTGGTAAAGCTGACGCTGGACCCAAATGGGGTACGTCCCTATTTAGCAAACTGGGAAGACGTTGCCACCGATCTGCTGCAATGGATTCAGCGCGAAGCGATGGGCGATGGTCCCGGCAGCGAAGCCACGCGCCTGCTGGAAGACTTGCTGGCCATGCCCGGCGTGCGCGCTGCCGCCGCTGCGCCGAACCTGGAGCGCCGCGCGCTGCCCTTCCTGCCCTTCACGGTGCGCAAGGATGGCACGGAGCTGAATCTGTTCACCACCATCACCACTCTCGGCACGCCGCATGATGTGACGGTGCACGAGCTACGGCTGGAAGCTTTCTTCCCGGCGGATGAAGCCACGGCGCAGTGGTTCAAAGCTCGGGCGGCGCCGGGCAATCGTCAGCATTCTTAGAATTCCTCCCATTCATTCGCATCCGTCGTGGCGGCGCTGGCGGTGGGGCGCCGCGTAGGCGTCGGCCGGGCTTTGTGTGCCAGCTGTTTCTGCGCTGCCGCGGACGATGGCAGTGCCGCGCGTACTGGCACGGCTGCCGGGGGCGGCGGAACCGGCGAACGTGGCAGGGCCTGGCTGACGTCGATCTTGAAGACCGCAACCGCCTGCTGCAGCTGCACGGCCTGCTCCTGCATGCTGCGTGCCGCGGCGGCGGCTTCCTCAACCAGCGCGGCATTCTGCTGGGTGACCGAGTCCATCTCGGCCACGGCAGTGTTGATTTGCTCGATGCCGGCCGTCTGTTCATTGCCCGCGTTGGCGATTTCGCTCATGATGCCTGCCACCTGCTGCACCGAGTCGACGATACGCTGCATAGCCGCGCCAGCCTGGTCCACCAGCTTGCCGCCCGCATCCACTTTCGCCACCGAATCGTCGATCAGCGCCTTGATCTCGCGCGCTGCCTGCGCCGATCGGTGCGCCAGCGTGCGTACCTCGCCCGCCACCACCGCAAAGCCGCGCCCCTGCTCGCCCGCGCGCGCCGCTTCCACGGCGGCGTTGAGGGCCAGGATGTTGGTCTGGAAAGCGATACCGTCAATGACGCCGATGATGTCCACAATGCGCGCCGAGCTATCCTTGATGGCGCCCATGGTTTGCACCACTTCGCTCACCACTTGTCCGCCCTGGCTGGCGTGATCGGCGGCGGACACCACCAGCTGATTCGCCTGCCGCGCATGGTCGGCGTTCTGGCGCACGGTGGAGGTCAGCTCTTCCATGGAGGACGCAGTTTCTTCCAGCGCCGCGGCCTGCTGCTCGGTGCGGCGCGACAGGTCCAGGTTGCCCGCGGCGATTTCCGCCGTGCCGGTGGTGATGGTATCGGTGCTGTTGCGCACCGAGCCGACCGTGCGGGTCAGCGCCGCCACCATTTCCTTCAGCGCGTTCAGCAGCCGTCCCGTTTCATCCTTGCGCTCGACCTCGATGCGGCTGGTGAGATCGCCCTGGGCCACCGTTTCCGCCAGATCCACCGCCTGGTTGATGGGCGTAGTGACGGAGCGCGTAATCAGCCAGCCGGCGAGAATCGACAGCAGTGTCGCCACCACCAGCTGGCCGACCATCAGCCAGGTGGCCTCCTGCGCCGTGTCTTCCGCCTTGGCGCCGTCTTCATTCATCAGTTTGCCCTGGAAGGCGAGAATCGCATCGAGCTTGCCAAAATACGCGTTCTGCGCCGGGACCATATCGCTGAACATGTACTGGATGGCGCCGTCGCGGTCGCCGCCCTGGAAGCGTTTCAGCACTTCGTCGCGCTTGGCCTTGTAGTCGAGGAAGGCCTGAGTCTCTTCCGCAAACAGGCGCTTGGCCTCGGCGCTGCGGATGATCTGCTCCAGCTTATTGGCGGCTTCGGCGCCGCTGCGGTCCGACTCGGCCATGCTGGCGAGGAATGCGGCCGACTTGCCGGCATCCGGTTCCAGCATTGCGTTGCGCAGCGATTGCGCGGAGCGGTTGGAATGGCTGCGCATCTCATTGGTCAACACCACCTTCTGGTAGCGGTCGCTGACCAGCTTGCCGGTCAAATCTGAAATCTGCTGGATGCGCCCGATGCCGGTGAAGGACATCAGCAGCATGATCAGGATCGTCACTGCAAAACCAAGGGCCAGCCGGGCGCCAATTTTCAGGTTTGAAAGTGTCATCGCTATCCTCCGGGGGGAGCACTCATCGTATGCTTTTTCACGAGAGGCTGGCTCTCTGTTGAATACTGGATATAATTACAGTATTTCAACAGCCATTCATCCTCCCGCATGAGCAGGCCGCGCCGTATCGCCCACCTCGACATGGATGCGTTTTACGCGTCGGTGGAGCTGTTGCGCTATCCGGAATTACGCGGCCAGCCGGTCGTGATTGGCGGCGGTTCGCGCCATCAGCCTCGGCAGTTAGATGATGGCACGAAGCAGTTTTCCCGATTGCGCGACTATGTAGGACGTGGCGTAGTGACCACATCCACCTATGAAGCGCGCGCCCTCGGCGTGTTTTCGGCGATGGGCACGATGAAAGCCGCTGCCCTGGCGCCGGATGCCATCCTGCTGCCGACCGACTTCGAGTCCTATCGCAAATATTCACGCCTGTTCAAGGCGGCGGTGGCGTCCATCGCGCCGCAGATCGAGGACCGCGGCATCGACGAGATCTACATTGACCTCAGCGATCTGCGCGAGGACACGCGCGAGCTGGGCCAGCGCCTGAAGGCTGCGGTGAAGGAAGCCACCGGCCTGACCTGCTCGATCGGCATCGCGCCCAACAAGCTGCTGGCCAAGATCTGCTCCGACCTGGAAAAGCCGAACGGGCTGACCATCATTTCCCACGACGATGTGCCGGCCCGCATCTGGCCGCTGCCGGCGCGCAAGGTGAACGGCATCGGCCCCAAGGCGGCCGCCAAGCTGTCCGCGTTGGGCATTGAAACCGTGGGTCAGGTGGCGGCGGCTGATGCCCGCCTGCTGCAGGAACATTTCGGCCTGAATTACGCGGAATGGTTGCAGCGCATCTCCCACGGCCACGACGAACGCGAAGTGGCGACGCGCTCCGAGCCCAAGGGCATCAGCCGCGAAACGACGTTCGAGCGCGATCTGCACGCGCGGCAGGACCGCGGCGAGCTGTCCGAAATCTTCACCCGCTTGTGCACAAAGCTGGCTGAGGACCTGGCGCGCAAGCGTTATGCGGGCCGCACCATCGGCATCAAGCTGCGCTACAGCGACTTCCGCACAGTCACGCGCGACGTGACCTTGCCGCTGCCGACCGCCGATGCCGCCGCCATCCGCCGTGCGGCGGGCGAGTGTCTGCGCCGTGTGCCGCTGGACCTGAAACTGCGTCTGCTCGGCGTGCGCGTGTCGGCGCTGTCGCCGTTGGATGAGCTGGGCGCCGCGCCACCGCCCAGGCAGGGCGATCTTTTCGCCAGTCTGTGAGAATCCGAGAGTATTTCAGCCTGCAAGCGACCGCATAATGCCGGCGCGAGCCGGGGAATTGTGCCGCCGGCTGCGAACTGGAATTTGCCGATGGATCGAACGCTGTCCCTCCAGCGCCGCGCCCTGCTGCCCGCGCTCGCGCTGCTGCATCTCGCCGCTTTAATGGCCCTGCAACGCCCATTGCCGCGCCCGGCCGCAGAGCGCGTCCAGCGCGAAGGCGAGCTGGTATTCCTGCTGCCGGCGCCGCCAGCGCCCATCCACCCCCGGCTCGCAGCGCACCCGCCGCTCCCGGACCGGCGGACGCTGCTGTCCACGCCGACACATGCAGCCGCCCCGATCGCGCCGCCGCCCTCATCCGCGCATGTATCCGCGCCCCCTGTTCGGCCGACCGTCCCTATAGAGCCGCCGCCATCAACCGCGCGACCTTCGACGCCGTTTGCCCCGCCGGCCGCCGCGGTCGAGTCGCAGCCGCTATCCGCACCCGCACCCGCACCCGCACCTGCACCCGCACCCGCGCCGCCTGCCGCCGCCGCTGCCGCTGCCGACCCTTCCGCAGCGCCGCCCTCCGCGGCATCGCTGCCCCTCACGCTTCCGGTCGACGACCCTTTCGCCAAGCCGCACGGCGGCCCGGACACCCTGCTCGCCAAATCCCGCCGCGCCGTCGCGGCCATCGACCGTGACTTGCGCAGGGAGCGTCACTTCCCGGCGGTGACGAAAGAGCCCGAGCTCGCTACAAAGATCGCCGCCGCCGGTGTCGACCGCGGATTCGGCATGACGGAGCGCGTGTTGCCAAATGGCGACGTGATCACCAGGGTGCGTACGCTCTTTACCAGCTACTGCGTGCTGAAGTCCGGCCCCAACCCGCCGCCCGGAAGATCACCCGGACAAACATTAATCGTGACCTGTCCGAAATGAGCCATGTAAAATGTCGTTCCTTTTAAATGCTCAGTAAGGCAAGCACCAGTTATGTGGTTCAAGAATCTCCAGATCTACCGTCTGCCCGCGCCGTGGGCGTTTACTCCCGAACAACTCGAAGAAGCTCTGCAGCCGCATTCCTTCACGCCCGCCAACAGCAATGAGCTGATGCGCCAGGGCTGGGACAAGCCGCGTCCGAACGGCGGCCTGGTCCACGTGGTCAACAAGCAAATGCTGATCGTGCTCGGCACCGAGAAAAAGCTGCTGCCGTCCACTGTGGTGAACCAGGTGGCCAAGGCCCGTGCCGCTGAGTTGGAAGAACAACAAGGTTTCGCTCCTGGCAAGAAAGCCATGAAGGAACTCAAAGAGCGCGTGCACGACGAGCTGCTGCCGCGCGCATTCACCATCCGCAGCAATGTGTGGACCTGGATCGACCCGGTCAACGGCTGGCTGGTGGTCGATGCTGCCAGCCCGGCCAAGGCCGATGACGTGATCAAGCACCTGCTGAAGGCCGTCGACCGCATGCCGCTGGAATCGCTGCGCGTGCAGCGCTCCCCGGTCGCAGTGATGACTGCCTGGCTGCAGGAAGACGAAGCGCCGGCCGGCTTCACCGTCGACATGGACACCGAATTGCGCGCCACCGGCGAAAGCAAGGCCGCCGTGCGCTATGTGCGCCACACCCTGGAGCCGGAAGAAGTCCGCCGCCACATCGCCGCCGGCAAGCAGTGCACCCGCCTGGCCATGACCTGGGACAGCAAGATCAGCTTCGTGCTGACCGAAGCCCTGGCCATCAAGGGCGTGAAGCCGCTGGACGTCATCAAGGAAAACGAAACCTCCACCCGCAACGACGAAGAGCGTTTCGACGGCGACTTCATGCTGATGACAGGCGAACTGTCCAAGCTGATGAAGGACGTGGTGGAAGCCCTCGGCGGCGAAGCGACCGCGTAATGGATCGCGGCACTGCGCCGCGATAGCAGTTCGTAGGGCGGATCATCGATCCGCCGTCCGGAGCAGCCGCGAACAGTATTCGTAAGCTCGCTCCGCCGGCACATTCGTCGCCCCCAGCAGCAAGCCCTGCGGCGCCTGATCGGGCGCCGCGAACCATCCCGACAGCGCCGATGGCGTGAAGCCCGCCGCACGCGCGGCCACCAGCGCGTCGCCATCCCTGGACACTTCCAGCAGCACCGACAATCCGGCCGGCACATTGCGCGCGCCCAGTTGGTCCAGCGCCCGCGCTATTGCCATCCTGCGCTCGCCGTATAAACGCTTCATATGCCGCAAATGGCGCAGATACAGTCCACTGCGCAGGAACTCCGCCACCGCCAGCTGCACCGTGGGCGATGGCGCCGGATACAAGGTGGCCGCAGTTTCCACGAAGCGACCCACCAGCGACTGCGGGACGACCAGAAAGCCCACGCGCAGAGCGGGGCTGAGCGTCTTGCTGAAGGTCCCGATGTGCAGCACCCTTCCCGCGCGGTCGAGCGCCGCCAGGGCCGGTGCAGCGCGGGCCTGCAGCTGCAGCTCGCCCATGTAATCGTCCTCGATAATCCAGGCGCCCGCTTGCGCCGCCCAGTCCAGCAGCGCCAAACGCCGCGGCAGGGCCAGCGTGACGCCCAGCGGTGCCTGCTGGCCCGGCGACACGATTGCCAGTGATGCATCGCCGGCCAGTTCCATCCCCACGTCGACCTGCACGCCGTCCTGATCAACCGGCACGGGCACTGCCTGCATACCGGCCAGTGCCAGTCCGTCGCGTGAAACCGGATAGCAAGGGTTCTCAATCCAGGCGCGTTCGCCATGCAGCGACAGCACTTGCAATGCAAACGACAACGCGCCTGCGTGGCCATTGGTGATGAACACCTGCTCCGGTGCGCAATCCATGCCGCGCGCGATGCACAGGTAAGCCGCGATCTCCGCGCGCAGCTCGGCCTCGCCGCAGCGGTCAGGATAGGTGAGCGGCGACGCCGCCGCGCGGCGTGCGGAACGCGCCATGATGCGCGACCAGGTCTTGTAGGGGAAGGCATCCTGCGCCGGCACCGCGACCTGGAAGATGCCAGGCCGAGCGGCAGCGCCGCGCCGCGGGATTACGCCGGAATCAGCGCCGGCGTGGACGCCGCGCATATCGGCCCCGCGCTGCGCCTGCATTGGCAGAACGGGTTGCGCCGCCACATGGCTGCCCGCCGCGCCAGCCGTGGAAATCAGCTGCTCGTCGCGCAGCACTTCATACGCCAGCCGCACCGTGCCGCGTGCAACGCCCAGCTGTGTGGCCAGATCCTGCCATGACGGCAGGCGCGCGCCGGGGGCGAGGCGTCCATCGCGAATGGCGTTACGTACGCCAGTGCTGATCTGCTCCGTCAACGAAACGGCGGCCTTGCGGTCGATGGCGATGGGAAGATGGTACATAGATTTGGATCGATCTTGCGTCTTTTTATTGAACCGCCACAAAAGTACCATGAAATCATCAAATTCCTGAGGATGACCATGAAAGCACTCATCGTTTCTCTGCTGCTGGCCGCGGCACTGCCAGCCTTCGCCGCCGACGTTTCCGGCAGCGGCAATGACCGCGCCCGTTCAGCTGGACAGCGCCTGATCGGCCAGCCCGGCCCCGCTGCCACGCTGACCACCATCGATGGCGAACGCATCGAACTGGCCAGGTATTACGGCAAGCAGCCGGTCTATCTCAAATTCTGGGCTACCTGGTGCGTGCCTTGTCGCGAGCAGATGCCGGCCTTCGAAAAAGCCTATCAACAGTACAAGGGAAAGATCGCCGTGGTGGCTGTGAACGCGGGCTTCAGCGACAAGGAGCCGGACGTGCGCGCCTACCGCGAGAAGTTCGGCATCCACATGCCGATCGTGATCGATGACGGCAGCCTCGCCGGCCAGCTGAATTTGCGCGTGACGCCGCAGCATGTGGTGATCGGACGCGATGGCCGCATCGTGCACATTGGCCACCTGCACGACAAGGCGCTGGAAGATGCGCTGGCCAAAGTGGCGAATGACGACAGCGCGCCTTCTGCGTTGCCGCTGGCGCCTGCCGTAGCAAGCCAGGCGTCGCTGAAGCTGGGCGATGCAGTAAGCGCCTTGTCCGCAACAACCATCGACGGCAAGGCCTACGCGCTCAAGCCTGGCAAGCCGCGTGCGCTGGTGTTCTTCTCGCCCTGGTGCGAATCCTATCTGCGTGACAGCAGGCCTGCCGTGGCGCAGGCCTGCGCACGGGTCCGCGAACAATCCACGAAACTGGCGAAAGCGCCCGGTGTGGAGTGGCTGGGTGTAGCCGCACCGATCTGGGCCAGCGAGAAGGAAGTCGCGGGTTATGGCAAGAGCAAGAAGCCCGGCATGCCGCTGACGCTGGATAAATCCGGCGAGATCTTCAAAGCCTTTGGCGTGCGCGATATCCCGAGCGTGGTGTTGATCGATGCTAAAGGCCGCGTGGCGC
Source organism: Pseudoduganella sp. RAF19 (assembly GCF_052114165.1). Lineage (NCBI taxonomy): Bacteria > Pseudomonadati > Pseudomonadota > Betaproteobacteria > Burkholderiales > Oxalobacteraceae > Pseudoduganella > Pseudoduganella sp. RAF19. The sequence continues at coordinate 374,398 of NZ_JBFREF010000009.1, forward strand.
GCGTGCTGGGTCCGGATGACAAGGATCTGCCGTCGGCCGTGCAAACCCTGAGGATGCAGTGATGCGCCGCCTACCGCTGTTTTTGGTCCTGCTGCTGGCGCTTCTGTGCTTCGGCCGCACGGCGCTGGCTGCTGATGATTTCCTTGAGCCGGAGGCAGCGTTTCGCGTCTCGGCGCGCATGGTCGATAGCGCGCATGCCGAGGTGCGCTTCGACATCGCCGAAGGCTACTACATGTACCGTGAACGCTTCGCCTTTTCGGCACGCGGCGCCCAGCTTGGTGCAGCCGTTCTCCCTGCCGGTAAGGTGAAATTCGACCAGACGTTCGGCAAGCAAGTGGAGACTTATCGGCACGCCGTGGCGATCACCGTGCCGGTCACCGCGTCCGGCCCGTTTACGCTGACTGCGAACAGCCAGGGATGCGCCGACGCAGGCTTGTGCTACTCGCCGATGGAAACCACGCTGCAGCTCGATCCCGCCGGCGCCGCCCCCGCCACCACGCCTGCCGCCGCTTCTGTCTCGCCCGCGACGCCAGCCGCAGGCGATGATGTGACCGGCATTGGCGCGGCGCTCGCTGGCGGCAGGCTGATCGCGATCGTCCCGCTATTTCTGCTGCTCGGTCTTGGCCTGGCGTTCACACCCTGCGTGCTGCCGATGGTGCCAATCCTGTCGTCTATCATCATGGGCCAATCGGGGAAGATAGATCGCAAGCGCGGGCTGGCGCTGTCCGGCGCCTACTCGCTCGGCATGGCCTTGGTGTACACGGCGCTGGGCGTAGCCGCGGGACTGGCAGGCGAAGGCCTTGCCGCGAGCCTTCAGAAGCCGTGGGTACTGGGGGTGTTTGCGCTGCTGATGGTTGCGCTGTCGCTGTCCATGTTCGGTGTCTATGAACTGCAGGTGCCATCCGTACTGCAAAGCCGGTTGACCAGCGCGTCCAGCCGGCAAAGCGGCGGCAGGCTGGCGGGCGTATTCGTGATGGGCGCCATCTCCGCGCTGATTGTCGGCCCCTGCGTCGCCGCACCGCTGGCCGGAGCGCTGGTTTACATCAGCCAGACGCGCAACGTCATCATCGGCGGTGCTGCACTGTTTTCAATGGCGGCAGGCATGAGCGTGCCGCTGCTGCTGGTGGGCGTATCGGCGGGCAGCCTGCTGCCGAAAGCCGGTGCATGGATGACGCGTGTGAAAAGCGTCTTCGGGGTGCTGCTGCTCGCCATGGCCGCTTGGTTTGCATCGCCGTTGCTGGCTTCCGAAAAGCACGACACCCGATTCCAGCGCATCAAAACGGTGGCTGAATTGGATGCTGCGCTGGCGTCGGCGGGAAGCAAGCCGGTCATGCTCGACTTCTACGCCGACTGGTGCGTGTCCTGCAAGGAAATGGAAAAGCTGACCTTCCCCGACCGCGCCGTGCACGACAAGATGTCGCGCGCCGTCCTGCTGCAAGCTGACGTCACCGCCAACACGCCGCAAGACAAAGCCTTGCTGAAGCGCTTCGGCCTCTTCGGCCCACCAGCGATCATCCTGTTCGCGCAAGGCAAAGAAGCCAAGCGCGTCATCGGCTACCAGGACGCAGCGACCTTCAGCCGCTCCCTGGCTGCAATCGATTAGAGCGGCTGGAACACGCCGGCGGCCTTGTTCTTCTGCACATTGTCCCAGGCGAAGATCTGGCCGTTCATGGCGACATACACGCCAGGCGGCAGAGTTTGCGCGACGCCGCAGGCGAAGCCCATGTTGAAGAAGGCGTCGGAGTTGTCGATTTCGTAGGGAATCATGGCGCCGGTGAAGACGATGGTTTTGTCCGTGACAGCCGGGCCGAGAACGGCCGCGGTTTCCTTCATCGTGTCGGTGCCATGGATGATGACGATGGCTTTTTCGGTGGCGTTTTTGCACGCGGCGAGCACCCGCTCGCGGTCGGCATCGACCATATCCAGCGAGTCGAGCAGGGACACGACTTCCAGTGCGCAAGGCGTGGTGATGCGGGCGCGGGCGATGGCGGCGGGCAGGTGGCTGTCGGCAAATTCGAGCTTGCCATTCAGTTCGTTGTAGTGCTTGTCAAAGGTGCCGCCAGTGGCGATGATGCGCAGAGTCATGATGAAATAGAATGGTGAGGTGAACGGGCTGAATTCTAGCCGAATTTACCTTTCATTCCGCCCAATCGTTGAGTACACTGCCTTCTTTGCCTGGCACCCGACCATGAAAGCGCTCGCACCCGGAACCGTGATTTTCCACCGCTACCGCGGCTATGGCGTCATCACGGCTGTCAACCTGCTAACGGGATGGATTTCCGCTCGCTTCGGCAGCGAGTCGCGTACGCTCGACTTGAATCTTTCTACCGACGAAGTGCAATTCGCGGACGGCGAAGCGATCCTGTTCCGCCGCGCCCCACCGGATCGCATGCCGCACGCGCGCCTGATGGCCGTGGTGCGCGAGCTGCACAAAGCAGGCTATCAAAAACTTTATTTGTATTCCTGGCCCAAGCCGTCCGGCCTGCATTGGCGCTGGCATCTGTTCACCGGTCCGCGCGACTGGATGCAGCGTTCCTGGCGCGAAGGCTGGTACGGTTCGGGCGCCGATTACAACGTCAATCCGGTGATGGGCTGGGGCGATCAGCCGGGCGCGTCGACCGAAGAACTGATCCACGCGCTAGCGAAATTCGATCCACAGGGATTGGCGCAGGCGTTGGGCAAAGATGAAGACCACACCGCATGGTTCGCCGAGGTGTGCGACGCGCTGCTGCCGGGCTATATGTACAGCCTGAACATGGAACGTCCCGCAGGCGCGCCGCTGACCGACATGCCGGCCGTGCCAGTAATCCCCGTGCGCGCATCGCTGCCGCCGTATGAAGGCCCGACCATTCAATGGCCGCCGGGTTGGCAGGGCTTGTGGAGCAAGGTGCACGCCATGCCCGCACGCCACCCCAACCTGACCGGCGTTCCCGAAACTTAATTCGCCCGGATGTAGTCCACCAGATTCTGGAAAGCGTGGGTGAAGTACAGCTCATAGCTGTCCTTTTCCACATAGCCGAGGTGGGGCGTCGCCAGCACATTCGGCATGCGCAGCAGCGGTGAATTTTCCGGCAGCGGTTCTGTTTCAAACACATCGACCGCCGCAAAACCTGGACGTCCCTGCCGCAGCGCATCTTCCAGCGCGCCTTCCACCACCAGCTCGGCACGGCTCGTATTCACGAACAGCGCGTCTGGCTTCATGCGCGCCAGATCTTCCGCGGTAACAATGCCACGCGTGGTATCTGCCAGACGGATGTGAAGACTCACTACGTCCGACTCCTCAAAGAAAACCTCACGCGACGGCACCGCGCGGAAGCCATCCTTCACCGCTGCTGCGCGGCTGGCCTCGCCGCCCCACACCATCACATCCATGCCAAACGCTTTCGCATAGCCCGCGATCAGCTTGCCGATTTTTCCGTAGCTCCAGATGCCCATGGTGCGGCCTTTCAGCACGGTGCCCAGCGTGTTGTAGGGCTGGCTCAGCGATACAGTCTGCCATTGGCCTTCCTTCAGGCGCGACGCATAGGGCACGATCTTGCGCTGCGCCGCCATGATCAGCGCCCAGGTCAGCTCAGCGGGAGCGGTGGGCGAACCGACGCCTTCCAGCACCGTAATGCCGAGCTCTTTGCAGGCTTCCATATCAATGTGGCCACTCACTTTTCCGGTTTGTGAAATGACTTTGAGATTTGGCAGCTTGGACAGCAGCGCACGATTGAATGTGGTGCGTTCGCGGATCAGAATCAAAGCATCGAAAGGCGTCAGGCGGGCCACCAGCTGGCCTTGGCCCTTGACCGTATTGTTGAAGACTTTAACGTCCAATCCATCCAACAAACGGAAGCAATCGAGTTCCCTTACGGCATCTTGGTAATCATCGAGAATGGCGATTTTCATGGCAGTTAGCAGATTTTGTGATGAAATTGGTAGGGAAATAACGGGTTTGCGAATATCTCGAATAGCCTACTACATTGCTCAGGCATTTCTCCTACATTTCTGTCGGAAACGCGAGGTCAGAGGTGTACAATCGGCCCAATTCAGGAAGCTCAACGGGGCTTCCACGCAGCATGCCGGACTCACCCGCCCTTGAGAAATCGGGCGCATCGACAGAACCGCCGTATATCGCCGAAGCATCACAATGTTGTATGCCTTTCCGAGCGCAAAGCTTTTCGCTGACGACGATCCTGCCGTGCCGGGACAAGACCAGAATTCTTTATTGGCATTGGAGGTACTATGAATCAGCCCGTTATGGGAGGCGTTGCAGCAGTGAACGCACCAGCTTATATTAAACAGCAAAAGCTGATCAATTGGGTGGCCGAGGTTGCTGCCCTGACCAAACCCGCTCGCATCTACTGGTGCGATGGTTCGCAGGAAGAGTATGACCGCCTGTGCGCCGAAATGGTTGCCGCCGGCACCATGAAAAAACTGAACCAGGAAAAGCGTCCGAACTCCTACCTGGCTTGCTCCGATCCAACCGACGTTGCTCGCGTCGAAGACCGCACCTTCATCTGCTCCAAAACGGCCGAAGAAGCCGGCCCGACCAACAACTGGATCGACCCGACTGAAATGCGCACCACCCTGAACGGCCTGTTCGATGGCTGCATGGCTGGCCGCACGATGTATGTGGTGCCGTTCTCGATGGGCCCGCTGGGTTCGCCGATCGCCCACATCGGCGTGGAACTGTCCGACTCCCCGTACGTTGCCGTCAACATGCGCATCATGACCCGCATGGGCAAGGCTGTGTACGACGTGCTGGGTACCGATGGCGACTTCGTGCCGGCGATCCACACCGTTGGCGCCCCACTGGCTGCCGGCCAGAAGGATGTGCCATGGCCATGCAACCCGACCAAGTACATCGTTCACTTCCCAGAGACCCGCGAAATCTGGTCCTATGGTTCCGGCTACGGCGGCAACGCACTGCTGGGCAAGAAGTGCTTCGCGCTGCGTATCGCTTCCAACATGGGCCGTCAGGATGCACAGAACGGCGGCGACGGCTGGCTGGCAGAACACATGCTGATCCTGGGCGTGGAATCGCCGGAAGGCAAGAAGCACTACGTCGCAGCGGCCTTCCCGTCCGCCTGCGGCAAGACCAACTTCGCGATGCTGATCCCACCAGCGACCTTCAACGGCTGGAAAGTCACCACCATCGGCGACGACATCGCCTGGATCAAGCCGGGCAAGGATGGCCGCCTGTACGCGATCAATCCGGAAGCCGGCTACTTCGGCGTGGCGCCTGGCACCAACACCAAGACCAACTCGAACTGCATGTCCTGCCTGAACGAGAACACCATCTTCACCAACGTTGCGCTGACCGACGATGGCGATGTATGGTGGGAAGGTCTGACCAAGGAAGCGCCTGCGCACCTGATCGACTGGCAGGGCAAGGACTGGACCCCGGCGTCCGGCACCAAGGCATCGCACCCGAACGCACGCTTCACCGTGGCTGCCACCCAGAATCCGGTGATTGATCCTGCATGGAACGATCCGGCTGGCGTGCCGATATCCGCCTTCATCTTCGGCGGCCGCCGCTCGACCACCGTGCCACTGGTGACCGAAGCGCGCAACTGGACCGAAGGCGTCTACATGGCTGCAACCATGGGCTCCGAAACCACCGCTGCGGCCGCCGGCCAGCAGGGCGTGGTGCGCCGCGATCCGTTCGCCATGCTGCCATTCATCGGCTACAACATGGCCGACTACTTCCAGCACTGGCTGGACATTGGCAAGCGTCTGGAATCGAAAGGCGCCAAGCTGCCGTCGATCTTCTGCGTCAACTGGTTCCGCACCGACGAGAACGGTCACTTCGTCTGGCCAGGCTTCGGCGACAATATGCGCGTACTGAAGTGGATGCTGGAACGCGTTGAAGGCAACGGCGGCGGCGTCGAAAACGTCTTCGGCACCACCCCGCGCTACGGCGACATCCAGTGGGACGGCCTGCCGTTCACTCCGGAAGAGTTCGAAACCATCACCTCCATCGACAAGGACGCCTGGCGCGCCGAACTGAAACTGCACGCAGAATTGTTCGACAAACTGGCCTACCACCTGCCGCAAGAACTGAAGGACAACATGGCAAAACTGGAGCAGCGCCTGAACGGCTAAGCCCAGTCAGCCCAGCCAAAGCGCGCCCATTGAGGCGCGCTTTTTTTTTCGCCCTGGGGTGCGGTATGTCTGCTGTGCCAACCAGTCTAATTCGCTCTAGATTCGGCGAAATCAATCTAAACGAGTCTAGAACTCGGGGCTAAGAATCTCAAAAGGTCTAAAAATATCGGCCGAAAGTCTAATTTGGTCGCTTTTCCGGATGCGAAAGTCTAAAGCGGACTATAAATTCGTTCTGCATTCCAACGTATAGACTGTTTTAGCGCGCTCTACAATCAATTGCGCGAATCCAGTGTTCTTCGCCAGGAAAGCGGAGCCAAATAAAGCGCCACGCATTACGTCCCGCGGTATGCCTGTTGGCGAGAAGAGATGGTGTCAGAGACCTGCCGTCTTCGGACAAGATGTGCTCTCCAACCACCTGCGCAAATTCCACAGTCTGACGGTAGCTTGTTCGAAGATTGGTTCCGTCTGGCAGAAAGATATTCTTCCATTGGAAGCCACGCACGGGCGCTCCATTCTTATGCAGGGCGGTTCTCTCTAAGTCAACCTTGAGCCAGCGTTTGAGCAATTCAGCGATGAATTCTTCAAGTTTGGTGCCCGGTTGCGTCTCCATCAAATGAAATTCCAGTTCCAACAGATTGCTTGCCGGTAGATGTACGGGGCGCGTCGCGACGTAGTCCATGATCCAGTCCTTTCGAAAAGAGTCTAAAGATTGGACAAAGGGAACAGCACCTAGTTCGTTTTAGACTTTCGCTCCTTAAAAATAGACTGACTTAGACTTTCGATTGCATTTCAGCGACCTTTTTAGACTTGGCCTCTCAATTTTTAGACTCGATTAGATTCCTTCTGACCCGTTTAGACCGAATTAGACCGGGGCTGTTTGAAGACCCCCATGCATCGCTCCTGCGAGCGGTGACAAAGGGTGCATTTTTCAAAGCACTTGCGCCAGTATCATGATCCCTTCGGGTGCTTGGGTACTGCTCATTGTGGTCGATCGTAGGTGGCCCAATTACATTTGCCCGGAAACTGAAAGGCGATACGGAAGAATAAAGGCAGAACTCGAAGTTGCGGGGCACGGGAAGAAGGTCAGCAGGTCAATTCAACTAGCGCAGTCGAAGAAACATCCGCTGCTGCACAGGCTGCGCGAGGTCTTATTGGCGATTGCGATCATCGTTTTCGCTGTCAGCATCAGCATCTGGTTCCACAGCATGAGTGAACATCGGCACGAGCAGCACGTGGTCAGGGCCTTTCTGCTCGGCCTGAGCTCCGATTTGACGAACGACGTCGCGCAGCTAAACGATCTTACGAAATCGTGCAAAGCGTTCGATGCGAACTACCAGTCCCTTGCGGCGCTCGACGCCAAAGGTACGCCGGACGGAGAGAAATTCGAGCAAGCTTTCCTGCTGCTGCTGCACACCAACGCCTACTTCGGTGGCTGGATGGGCAACCACGCGAAGCTGAACGCTTATCTCGACGCAGCCCTGGTGAACGGCGATGGGCCGGAACAGGGCTACCAATTCCCGATCGACTTGAGCAGCAAGATCATCAAGCGCATCGACGTGCTCTACGCGAAGGAATAATCCGCCGCCTGCAAAAGCGATTTCGCCTCGTTCAAAAGCAGGCGCGGAAGATAAAAAGATTTTTTATTCAACTACTTGACATTTAGTTGCGTCGAGGAGCAGAATCGACGCTCATTGAATTTTGTTCAACCCGAATTTAGAGAAAGGACGGCCATGCCACGTACGGCTTATCAGAAGCGAATTCGATAGCCCCCCGTGCGTGTGCTCGGGGGAATGTCACCTCCGAGCCGGCCGTTCATCCGACAGAGCCCCGGTGAGGAAACTTGCTGGGGTTTTTGTTTTCCAGGCCCTGGCATCTTGGAGATTCCTTATGCCTTTGAATGAAAAACAGTACCAACGATTCCTGAAAATGTGGGCAGCCGGCACCGGCCGCCCGCGTCCGCCGTCGAATGTGATCGACCTGGCGGCAGCGCGCCGCGCGCGCGAGCGGAAGGCCTGCGACTGTGAACGCTGCCGCAGGCCGGAGGACGTCGAACTTAAATCAGCTTGAGTTCGATGTTGATGCCAGCCTTCAGTGCTTTCGAGTACGGGCAGGTGTTATGTGCCATCTCGACGATCTGCTGGGCCACTTCCGGCGCCAGGCCCGGCAGGCTGATGTTCAGGCGGGCGCCCAGGAAATAGGCTTCGCCGGTCATGCCCAGGTCGATTTCAGCGTCGACATACAGATCGGCAGGCAGCACCACTTTCAGCGCAGCGCCGGCTTTGCGCATCGCGCCGATGAAGCAGGCGGACCAGCCGGCAGCCAGCAGTTGTTCCGGATTGGTACCAGGACCATTGCTGCCTGGTGGCGACAGCAGAATGTCCAGACGGCCATCGTCACTGCGCGCGGTGCCTTCACGGCCGCCAGAGGTACGGGTTTTGCCGGTGTACAGAACTTTTTCGATTTGCATGATGGACTCCAGTGGGTCGGTTGAAAGTGATGCCAGTGTAGGTAGCCCGTGTGTACGCCATGTGTCGCCATGTACAAAAAATCTGTTTAGATTTCGCACACGTGTGCTAAAGTTCGCTCCATGGATGCACTGACAGCAAAAAGCGAGGCGACTTACGCCACTATCATCGACGCCGGTTGCGAGATGGCGGCTGTCGAGGGTATCGGCAAGCTGTCGCTGGGCGAGATCGCCAAGCGCACCGGTATCAGCAAGAGCGGTGTGTTCTCCCGTGTCGGTTCGCTGGAAGCCTTGCAGATCGCGGTGCTGGACGAATACGACCGCCGCTTTGCAGAGGAAGTCTTCATGCCAACCTTGCAGCTGCCGCGTGGCTTGCCGCGTCTGCAAGCCCAGGTGGCAAACTGGATTAAGCGCGCCAGCGACGAGGCGCTGCGCAATGCCTGCCTTTATACAGCGGGCGCGTTTGAGTTCGACGACCAGCAGGGGGTAGTGCGCGACCGGTTGGCCGAAGGGGCGATACGCTGGCGCGCCTCGATGCGGAAGACCATCCTGCAGGCGATGGAAGTGGGTCAATTGCGGCCAGACACCGATCCGGAGCAGCTGGTATACGAAATTTATAGCCTGATCGTGGGCTTGGTACACGATGTGCGCTTCCTGCGTGATGCAAATGCGCCGCGCCATATGCAGCGCGCCTTCAATCGCCTGATTTCGACGTACAAAAGTTTCAACGAGGTCTGATCTCTTGGGGTTGCCGCCGAAGTCTGGCGGCACTTTTTTCAAACATGTTTCGCACGACTGTGCGAAATGGGAGGCTGAAATGCGATTCCTGCTGCTCCTGGTGCCGGTCGGCATCTACTACATCTACCGCACGAACCTGATCGACCTGCTGCGCAATCTGCCCAGCAGCAACGACGACTTCAACTTCTGAGGCCGCGCCATGGTGCTCGATTTCTATTTTGATTTCGCTTCCGGCTATTCCTACTTTGCGGCGCGCCGCATTGAAAGGCTGGCCCTCAATCATGGCTGCATGGTGCGCTGGCATCCCGTGATGCTGACCGTACTGACTCACAGCACCGGCGTGCTGCCGTCGCCCATGGTGCCGATGAAGTGGGAGTATGTGCTGCGCGATATGCACCGCACCGCGCTGGCGGAAGGCATTCCGCTGCGCTTGTCGAAGGCCTTCCCGCAGCAGCTGCTGGCGCCCGGCCGCGCGATGCTGTGGCTGCGCGCGGCTTACGGCGAGGCGATCGCCCAGGCTTTCGCGCGCACCTGCTTCCAGGCTTATTACGGCGATGGCGTCGATATCGCCGATGCCGCGGTTTTGCAAGGCATTGCCGCGGGGCTGGGCGTTGACCGCGTGGCCTTCGCCGCGGGCCTTGGCGAATCGTCCATCAAGGAACAGTTCAAGCAGGCGAATGCGCTGGCGCTGCAGCGCGGCGTGTTTGGCGTGCCGTATGTGCTGGCGGAGGGCGAACCGTTCTGGGGTTACGACCGTTTCGACCAGCTCGAACAATGGCTCGTCTCCGCGCGCCAGGCCGCATGATGTGCATGGCGGGTCAATGACCCGCTCTACGCCGGGGCGCAGCCCTGAAACCGGTGGGTAGGGCGGATCATCGATCCGCCGTATCAACGCTTGCGCAAATCATCAAGCGTCAGCCACAGCTCCTTGCGTGCGATGGGCGTGAGTGGTGGCAGGGTAGGATTGGATAACTCGATCACGCGCCGCTGCGCCAGATTCGCGCCCGTCAGCAGCTTGCCGTAATAAGCCAGCAGCAGGCGGTCGAACGAGCCATCCGCTTGCGCAATCTCCAGGCCGCGCCGGATTTCTTCTGCCAGCTCCGGATTGGCGCGGCTGACGAAAAAGTAATCGGCCGCCGGATAGCGCAGCAGCAGATAAGGCTCCGCAGCCAATTCCGGGAACTCCTTCAGCTCGGACCAAATCTCCATGACCGAGCGCGGCACCGCATCAATCCGGTGCGCCTTCAGCATGCTGAACAACCTGCCATAACTGGCCACCGGGTCCGGCGCCAGGCCATTGCTGCGCATGATGTCCAGGTCCGGCCAATGCTCGCCCACCGCCATGTGCACATGGCGCAAACCGGCGAGATCGCGCACATCGCGCAGCGCGTCGCGCTGGTGGTCATTCACCAGCAGGATGCGCCATCCGATCAGCCCTTTTGAAATCGGTATGCGCACTGGCAGCAGCTGCTCTTCGCGCTCAATGGAAGTCATGGTGCCCAGCACCTGGATCGTGCCGGTATTACCAACCAGCTCCGCGATCGCGCGATTCTGCTGGCGAAAGACCGGCGACAATTCCGCGCGATGCGTGCTGCCGGCCCTGGCCAGTGCCAGTTGCAGCAAGGTCAGGCCAAAATCCGAGCGGCCATCCTCCAGGGCGGGCGGGGAAGAGTAGTAAATCGTGTCGGCGTGTGCGGTGCGCAACGCGAACACGAGAACCAGTAGTAACAGGCGACGCATGGCGACCCCTGAAAAAGAGAAAGGCGCACTTAAAAGCGCGCCTTTCATTGTAATACTGGCTGAGCCGCGCACACGTCGCGGACAGCATCAGTGCGTCATTTTTTCAACAACGGACCAAGGTACTTGCCGGTGACAGAAGCCGCGTTCTTCGATACTTCTTCCGGCGAACCGCTTGCGATGATCTGGCCGCCGCCCGCACCACCTTCCGGACCCAAATCCACGATCCAGTCCGCGGTTTTGATCACGTCCAGATTGTGCTCGATGATCACCAGCGTATTGCCCTGGTCGCGCAGACGGTGGATCACTTTCAGCAGCAGGTCGATATCGTGGAAGTGCAGACCGGTGGTCGGCTCGTCCAGGATGTACAGCGTGCGGCCCGTATCGCGCTTGGACAATTCCAGCGACAGCTTCACGCGCTGCGCTTCGCCACCGGACAGCGTGGTGGCCGACTGTCCCAGCTTGATGTAGCCGAGGCCCACATCCAGCAGGGTTTGCAGCTTGCGCGCGATGACCGGTACGGCCTTGAAGAACTCGTGCGCATCTTCGACCGTCATCTCCAGCACTTCGGTGATGCTCTTGCCTTTGTAGTGCACTTCCAGCGTTTCGCGGTTGTAGCGCTTACCGTGGCAGACATCGCAAGGCACGTACACGTCCGGCAGGAAGTGCATCTCGACCTTGATCACGCCATCGCCCTGGCACGCTTCGCAACGGCCGCCCTTCACGTTGAAGGAGAAGCGGCCGGCTGAGTAGCCACGCTCTTTCGAGGTTGGCACCGTCGCGAACAGATCGCGGATCGGCGTGAACACGCCGGTGTAAGTCGCCGGGTTCGAACGCGGCGTGCGGCCGATCGGCGCCTGGTCGACCGAGATCACCTTGTCGAAGTGTTCCAGGCCGCTGATGGACTCATGCGGCGCCGGTTCGGTCTGCGAACCATACAGGTGGCGCGACAGGGCCGGGTACAGCGTGTCGTTCACCAGCGTCGATTTGCCGGAACCGGAAACGCCGGTCACGCAGGTCAGCAAGCCAACCGGCAGCGACAGGTTCACCTTCTTCAGGTTATTGCCGGTCGCGCCCTTGATGGTCAGCTGGCGCTGCGGGTCTGCCTGGTGGCGCTTCTTCGGCACTTCAATTTTCAGCGTGCCGTTCAGGTATTGCGCAGTCAGCGACTGCTTGTTCTTCAGGATGTCTTTCAGCGAGCCGGAGGCGATTACGTCGCCGCCATGCACGCCGGCGCCTTGGCCCATGTCCACGATGTAGTCGGCGGTGCGGATGGCATCTTCATCATGCTCCACCACCAGTACGGAATTGCCGATGTCGCGCAGGTGCTTCAGCGTGTCGATCAGGCGATCGTTGTCGCGCTGGTGCAGGCCGATGGATGGTTCGTCCAGCACGTACATCACGCCGGTCAGGCCGGAACCGATCTGCGAAGCGAGACGAATACGCTGCGCCTCGCCGCCGGACAGGGTGTCCGCGCTGCGGTCCAGCGACAGGTAATCCAGACCCACATTGTTCAGGAAAGACAGGCGCGACACGATCTCCTTGATCACGCGGTCGGCGATATCCTTTTTCGCGCCCTTCAGTTTCAGCTGTTCGAAGTAGCTCAGCGAATCGCGCAGCGGCTTCTCTGCGATCTGGTAAATCGAGCGTTCCTGCTTGCCGGTGCCGATCTTCACGTGACGCGCTTCCACGCGCAGACGCGCGCCTTCGCAGCTCGGACATTTCTTCTCGTTGATGAACTTCGCCAGCTCTTCCTTCACCGCCATCGAATCCGTCTCGCGGTAGCGGCGCGACAGGTTGTTCACTACGCCTTCGAAGCTATGCTCTTTCACCACCGTGCGGCCGCGCTCATTGATGTAGGCGAACGGGATGGCAGTCTTGCCGGAACCGTGCAGCACCACTTCCTGCGCTTTCGCAGGCAGCTTCTCGAACGGCGTATCCAGATCGAAATCATAGAAGGCGGCCAGCGCGGTCAGCATCGAGTAGTAGAACTGGTTGCGGCGATCCCAGCCCTTCACTGCGCCGGATGCCAGCGACAGATTAGGGAAGGCCACAATGCGCTTCGGATCGAAGAACTCGATATGGCCCAGGCCATCGCACTCGGGGCAGGCGCCCATCGGGTTATTGAAGGAGAACAGGCGCGGCTCCAGCTCCTGCAGCGAATAGCCGCAGGTGGTGCAGGCGAACTTGTTCGAGTACACATGCTCGGCGCCGGTGTCCATTTCGTAGACCATGGCGCGGCCGTCGGCCAGGCGCAGCGCAGTCTCGAAGCTTTCCGCCAGGCGCTGTTTGATCTCCGGATTCACCTTCACGCGGTCGATCACCACGTCGATGGTATGCTTCTCGGTCTTCTTTAGCTTCGGCAGATCGTCGACTTCGTAGATCTTTGCGTCATGCGTGCCGCTCTGCACGCGGAAGCGCACGAAGCCCTGGGCCTGCATCTGCTCGAACAGGTCCACGTGCTCGCCTTTGCGGTTGGCCACCACCGGCGCCATGATCATCAGCTTGGTGCCTTCCGGCATGGCCAGCACGGCATCCACCATCTGCGACACCGACTGCGCCGACAGCGCGTGGTCCGGATGGTTGATGCAATAAGGCGTACCGACGCGTGCGTACAACAGACGCAGGTAGTCGTGGATCTCGGTCACGGTGCCCACGGTCGAACGCGGGTTGTGCGAAGTCGCCTTCTGCTCGATGGAGATGGCTGGGGACAGACCTTCGATCAGATCCACGTCCGGCTTTTCCATCAGCTGCAGGAACTGGCGGGCATAGGCCGACAGCGATTCCACATAGCGGCGCTGGCCTTCTGCGTACAGCGTGTCGAACGCCAACGAAGACTTGCCGGAACCGGAAAGACCTGTGATCACGATCAGCTTGTTGCGAGGCAGATCGAGGTTGATGTTCTTGAGGTTATGCGTGCGCGCGCCGCGGATGCGGATTTCTTCCATTTAGCGAAGCCTTTTGAGCTGGATCAGTTGGATGAGGCAAATACTGTATATAATACCAGTGATAGAGGAATGCTGCTTGGGTCCGTCAAAAAAAGGTAGGCGGGGGACCGCGCCTGTATATAATCCCCGTTTAGCCCAATTTCAATGCAGGAGTAATACATGGCATCTGTTAACAAAGTCATCATCGTCGGCAACCTGGGCCGTGACCCGGAGATTCGCTACATGCCTAGCGGTGATGCAATCGCCAACATTGCTGTTGCGACCTCCTACCGCAGCAAGGACCGCAACACCGGCGAGCAGAAAGAACTGACCGAGTGGCACCGCATCTCCTTCTTCGGTCGCCTGGCGGAAATCGTTGGCCAATACCTGAAGAAAGGCTCTTCCGTCTACGTCGAAGGCCGTCTGCAGACCCGCAAGTACACCGATAAAGACGGCGTAGAGAAATACGCAACCGACATCATCGCCGAGCAGATGCAAATGCTGGGTGGCCGTCAAGGCATGGGCGGCGACGCCGGCATGGACGATATGGGCGGCGGCGGTTACGACGCGCCTCCAGCCCGTCCAGCCCCACGTCCACAAGCTGCACCAGCGCCGGCACCACGCCCGGCTGCCCGTCCAGCCCCGAATTTCTCGGACATGGATGACGATATTCCGTTCTAAGGTACACCCCAGAACGAGTTGTAAACAAGGCCCCGTAACTCTCTGAAGTTACGGGGCTTTTTTACGTTTGGTGAGTTTTTTGCGTCAACAGCATTCGCTCACTTATGTACACCTAAGGGAAAGTGTAAACAGCTCACTTGCAAAGCGGCTGATCTGACTCGGCAGCACTAATTCTCGGAAATTCATATCCCGTCTGTTCTACTAGCAAACCCTTTTCTAGCGGTCGTTCAGCAAAACCAATGCGAAAGATAGACTAATGAAAGTCATTAAGTCATTGATTTATATGAAAATTTCACTTTTGTAGGCGAAATAGTCGGGATAAAATTGGTTGGAAAACCCAGATATCGAGGCTAACCAGGTGACACCGTTCGGCTTATTCCTTCAGAACGCCAGAGGCGAGAGAAATCTGGCGCAAAAACAGCTGGCGGGGATGGTGGGTATTGACCAGTCGTATTTGAGCGGTCTCGAGTCAGGACGAAAGGGAGCTCCGCCTCCCGGCGTCGTTACTCGCCTTAAAGATGCCCTAAAACTCAATGAGCGCGACACTGTTGAACTTCAACTAGCAGCCGAGCAGTCTCGGCGAAAGTTCGAAATTCCTATTGCTGCAGCCCCTGCTGAATACGTTCTGATGCACGCCGTGGCCGGCAAACTTGGTCATCTGCGACCAGGACAGGTCCGAGCGATGCTCGAAATACTGGATCTCTAAGGGGGTAGGGAAATGCGGAAGGGAGAACTGACCATGTAAAAACAAAACGGGACAAACCTTTGACAGCTTGCCCCGTACGTGGACAACTGACGCTGCCCAGCTCGCACTGCCAGTATCGTCAAACGCCTACGTCCGGTCAAGCCCCCACTACTTTGCTTATCTGAAGTTTTTCCACTTCAGGAGTCTTCGTGCGCCCATTTTTGGGCGTAAAGGGAGATATTTTGCGTCCAAAGTCCAAGAGCTTCCCAGTTACTGGCATGTCCAACAACGATCCTGGTCCAGCCGGACCTTCGAGCAGGCCAGAGAAATATCGCATCAAGTACACGGTGACGAGGAATGGAGAGCGGATTCCGTTGCTTGTCGATGCCGTAGGATGCCCGGTCTTGACCGCGACCGTGTATGTTTTTTCGGAACTCCGTGCTCGAGGCCGAGCAGTGAATACGATAGACGCCACGTTGAGATCGATACTGCTTTTCTCCCTATTCTTAGATATCTATGAGATCGATTTGCAGGAGCGCCTTAGGGCTGGACAGCTACTTACGTTAAGAGAGATCGATGCGTTGGTGCAGATATGCCGCTTGCCTGTTGATCAAGTCCGCGCTTTCACCAAACCGATCGCTTCTTCAAATGTTCGTCTCCTCCCAAGAGCGCGCTCTCAAAGGTCATCGCCGACCTCGGTGAGGTCGGCATTCTGTGCGACTAGGCTACGCTCGATCCGCGACTATGTTGAATGGCTCGCCGTCTCCGGCTTCGGGACAGGTTCTCACTACAGCGCGTCAATGGCTGCCACGGTGCAGGCCTTCACTAAAGCGTTGAATAGCCGCATGCCTGTCAGCCACAGCAGATTGCGATCCGAGCGCGAGGGGCTTGATCGAAGCGAAGTGGATGAACTGCTCCGTATCGTCGATCCAGCTGCGCGAGACAATCCTTGGACAGATAAACACACGCGAGTTCGCAACGAGCTAATTATCTGGTTGCTCGTCTATCTAGGAGTCCGTCGCGGAGAGCTGCTAGGTGTTCGCGTTTCTGATCTCAACTTCAGGAACGAAACCGCGACGATTCACAGGCGTGCTGACGACCAAGATGATCCGCGGCTATATCAGCCAAACGCCAAGACTCAGGCACGAGAGCTGCCAATGTCATCGGCACTCGCTCAGCGCACTAGGGAATATGTCATATCGTTTCGAAATGGCGTTGAAGGGGCAAGGAAGCACGATTTCCTCTTTGTCGCCACTGATACCGGTCGACCGTTGTCGATAAATGGATTCGCAAAGATCTTTTATGCTCTTAAAGAGCATCCGTTGCTACCGCAAAAGCTATTCGCACATCTACTACGCCATACCTGGAATGATCGCCTATCAGAGCAATTGGATGAAAACGCGACTCCAGAAGAAGCAGAGAGGAAGCTGCGCTCTTACTTGATGGGCTGGTCGGAGACCTCAGGAACGGCATCCACCTATACGCGCCGACATGTTCGTCGTAAAGCAGCTGAAGCATCTGTCGCGATGCAAAACAGTTTGTTCAAGGGGCGAACCCAATGATTCCACATTCTGTCGCTCATCGTCCCACCTTGGTTTCTTCGTCGCTACAAGCGCGCACGCGAAGCGGCATTGTGTTTGATCCATTCGCTGATACATGGCGATTTAGAGATGAGGTGAAAAATGTTTCAATGAGGTTTGATACGCTTCTGATTTCCGTTGAGCTTCGAACCCATGTAAAGCGCGTCTTCGCTTGGTATTTGCAAAATGTCGCGTCCGCTACGGCAGAGACATACCTGGCACATTTTCGGCATTTCGTTAAAGCGTTGGCGGACCTGGGACGCGCGCCGGCGGACCATATAAGTGTTGAGGCACTCTTGACTTACCGGTCGTCTCTCAGTCGCAATGACATGTGGCATTTAGGATCGGTAGCGGTGATTCTCAGGAAATGGCATTCGCTCGATATCCCAGGAATAGCCGAAGGGGTAATTGACTTTCTCGCGGAGTTGCGCATTCCAGGAAATGCTAAAGGGGTAGCAGTCCTTACTAGAAACCCCTATTCGGGTCCGTTAAACGACCTTGAGTACGAGACGTTACTGGCAAGGTTGCACTCGAATTATTCCATGTCGCTAATCTCATTGGGAGACTACGTGCTCGTGCTGCTTGTAGTGGCACTGGGGCAGAGGCCTTCCCAGTACGCTTCGTTGAAGGTTATGGATCTGGTTGAGAGCGAGGCTAAAGCTGGAAAGATGATTTTTACGCTGAATGTTCCTCGTTCGAAGCAACGCGGCCAACTCCACAGGGACCAGTTCAAAGTTCGAGTTCTGAACGAGGAACTGGGCGCACTGCTTGCCAAACACGCAGCCCAAGTCAGGCAACAGTTTTCCAACTTACTGGTGTCGCCTGACGAAGCACCACTGTTTCCAAGCCAAATGTTTGGGGATCAACCAAAAGGGTTTGAATATCACCTGACTAGCGAAGCGTTCACCAGGCGCCTAAAGAGCGCTGTTAATACCTTAGCCATCATTTCGACTCGCACGGAAAGCGAAATGAACATTACCACGTATCGCCTTAGAAGGACGGTCGGCACACGTGCTGCCATTGAGGGATTAAAAGCATATGTGATCGCTGAAATGCTCGACCATAGCGATACGAAGAACGTAAGCGCGTACGTTCAAGCGGATCCAACAATGGTAGAGCGCATTGATCGTGCGCTGGCATTCCAGTTGGCCCCATTGGCGCAAGCGTTTGCCGGCGTGCTACGCCGGCGTGAAGAACCGTTACCAGAGGATAGCCATCTGCCGGAGATTTGGTCTCCACAATTTAGCCAGCAAGGCGAAGGCATCGGAAAATGCGGCGAACTTGGATTTTGCAAAGCCTTTGCGCCGATAGCCTGTTACACGTGCAAAAGCTTTCGCCCATGGATTGATGGTCCGCATGACGCGATTCTCGATTACCTGCTCAGTGAACGAGAGCGGCTAGTTTCGTCGGCGGATCTGCGCATCGCTTCGATTTGCGATCGTACGATCTTGGCTGTTTCTGAAGTCATTCAGAAATGCCGGTCTCAAAGGGAGATTGGATAATGAGTCATACAGTCATATTCTGCGCTCGGGCTGAAAGTACCAACGTTGAGAACATGCAAGCCTTCATCAATGTGGCCCGTCACCACCTGGCTGTCTTTAGCACTGCTCTTGATTTTGAGAGCGATGCTTGGGATGTCTCCGAATATGTTCACCTTAGGGCGAAGGGAAACAATCGACTGCGACTATTGTTTTGTTCATGGTCGTCGGCGAACCAACTCGAGCCAACCTCGATGGCCGAGCCATTCAAGGATTTTGCGAAGGCCTATATACGCTACATGCAGGGCCTGCGTCCTACGAAAATTTTGGCTCAGCGACTGGTAGCCTTGCGAGCGCTTGAAGCTGCATTGGTTGAAATTGCTGGAGTGGCAGACGCCATGCTGACGACTGGCTTCATCCTTAATAGAGCTACACAGATGATCGCGGCTCGTTATGCGAAGAGCACTGCTTATAGAATCTCTCGTCATCTCGAAGTCATTGCTGATTTTATGTTCAAGAATCATATGATGAAAGTGGCTTGTCGGTGGAGGACTTTCTTAGTTCGCACACATGACCAGAACAAGGTAGGCGCCGAGTTTGAGCGTCGTCGTCGTTTGAAGTTGCCATCTCAAGCCGCCCTTGACGCTTTGCCGATGGTCTTCAGGGCTGCTCTCGCGCCTGCGGAGATAATTTTTGGCTCGGTTGCAGCCCTTCTTGTTTCTGCACCAGATCGAGTAAGCGAAGTACTGACACTCGACGCAAACTGCGAGGTATATGAAAAAGGACTAAATGGGGAAATTGCCTATGGGCTGCGCTGGTTCCCGGCGAAGGGAGCCGAGCCTATGGTTAAGTGGATTGTCCCTTCGATGGTTCCTGTGGTGAAGGAGGCCGTGGCAAAAATACGGAATGCCACCACGGCGGCTCGAGAGGTGGCACGCTGGTACGAATTGAATCCAACAAGAGTTTATTTGCCAGCGGAACTTGAACACTTCCGCAGCGATACGTTCTTGACCAAGTCGGAGATGGTGCAGTTGTTCAATTTGGCATCAGAAGATTGCGTCGAAATGACGTGTAAGACATTCGACATCGTTCCGCTCTGGCGCGGGCGAAACTGGCGTGTTCGCTTTGATGATGTCGAGAAGTCGTTGCTTAGACATTTGCCAGAAGGTTTTCCCTACCTAGATATGGAGCTTGGACTTCGCTACAGCGAGGCATTATTTGTTGTGCGGCGAAATGAGCTTCACCCGCGGCGCGGTACAAACCCTAGCCTCATTGGTTCGATCACCACTAACCAAGTTAATTCCGCCCTCGGAGGGAAGGTCAACTGCGGCGGCTCATCCATATTCTCCAGGCTTGGATTCTCCGAGAAGGACGGTACGCCTATCCGGGTGTCGTCTAATCAATTTAGACACTATCTAAATACGCTTGCGCAAATGGGAGGGATGGGTCAGCTGGATATTGCGAAATGGTCAGGACGAAAGGATGTTCGCCAAAATCGAGTGTATGACCACATGACCACCACGCAGCTTTTGGAGAGAGCTCGCAGGGCCGTTGGGAACGAGAGCGATATGTTTGGCCCATTAGCGGCACTGCCAGAAAATCTGCCAGTTAGTAGAGAAGAGTTCTCAAGACTACGCATGCCTACGGCGCACGTGACTGAAATTGGGTTCTGCATCCACGACTACACTATGTCGCCCTGCCAGTTGCATCGGGACTGCATTAGATGTGACGACCTCGTTTGCGTCAAAGGAGATGAGTCAAAGACAGACCGTGTACAGAAAGCGCTGGAAAACACTGTCGATTTGCTTCGTAAGGCAGAAGATGCGGTAAAGGCAGGCTACGTGGGAAGCAATCGTTGGTACGACCACCACAAGGAGGCGGCCGATCGGCTCGCACAGCTGCATGCCGTGCTGATCGATCCAACTGTACCAGATGGGGCAGTGGTTCATCTCGGCGCGCCGAAGACATTACTCCACAATGATGCAACGCTCCACTTACTCGGGAAACGCCGCGGAGCGAGCGAATGACGAAAAGGCGGTCCAGGAATCTTGATGATGAAATCATCAAACAAATCGTCGAGATCATTGATGGTTGGTCAGGAGACCTGACATGGGCCAAGTTGATTCATGCGATCGAGCTTCGGCACTTCTCCTGCTACACCCGTCAGGCCTTACATAATCACGAACGAATTCGTGAGGCGTTCAGGTTACGCAAGGAAGAGGCTGCATCATCCAGAGTCGCGCCGACAACGCGAAACACCAGCCTTCAAATTGCTTCGGAGCGAATTGCCCGTCTTGAGACTGAGAACCGCCGACTGATTGAGGAGAACCGTCGCTTACTTGAGAAGTTCGCGACTTGGGCTTATAACGCGTATTCACATGGGGTGAACGAGGAAGCGCTTAGTCGGCCGTTACTCAAAGTTGATCGAGGACAGACAAGATAGGGAACTTGAAACTTTACTTAGAGGGTCAACGGCCTGGCGCGCTGGTTGTCCTCAGATGTAATTGCACTTCCAGGGGGGCTCAGATAGGTACGCAATTTGAATCGAAGGTGTCGAGCAGCGGTGCGGGAAATTGGCGTCCATCGATCTGATAGACTACTTTTTTCACGTTTATTCGAATTAAATGACAAAGAAGAAAAGGAAGTCTCGTTCGAAGCCGATCACAACAGACCCCAAATCCATAGTGCAGATGCATGTACCTAGGAGATGGATACAAGGTCGAAGGTTGTTGGCAGTAGTAGCATCTGCATGCGGCGTTGCGGCAGCCGTCATCACATTTTGTTACGGATTTATCAAGGACTATCGGGAAGGTAAACTCGGTGGTCAGCTGGAGCTCACTATCGACAATGTGCCTCTTAACCGAGGCATGCCAACCTACGTGTTCTATCCGGTGACAGATAGGAATGCGCGTTACCTCATTCCTGTTGGACTGGTGATGAAGAATAGTTCTCCCGTAAAGGCATCTGACGTCACGTTCGCAACCAGATATGAGAAACCCGCCGGCCGCGCATCAATGACTGACTTAGTCAGTCAATTCTCGGGAACTCGTCTGATCAGTGACTTAAAAAGCGAGATGAATGGAAGCGATAAATATGACTTCGTCGTTCATCGCGTCAATTTTCTCTCTGCTGGAGAGAGCTTTAGGCTAACCGATGGCGGCCAGTCGTATGCGATGCCAGTATCAGTAGAATCTTACGAACCGTTGCTCTTTGGTGCCCATCAGGGGATTAACATTAGTGTTGCCGCAGGTAGTGATCGGGAGGCGCGTCACACTTGGGATGTTCGTTATCGCGGACTTGATGTTCAAAATTTAGATCAAGTCGGTGAGGTAGTGCGAACTTACTATGCCAAGCAAGTGGCAATTGATCTACGTGCCACGCTAAGCTTCGGAGATTATATGTGGCGGGTGCTATTTGGCGACGAAGTAAACATTGTCGCTTACTCGCCAGACTTCAAATTTGTTCCTGAGCGCAGACTTTATGTACCCACTGACGTGCCAAAAGAGCACCTAATGTACCGCTTTGATCCGTATAAGTGGTCGCTGTTGTTTTGAGAACGAAGCCCCCAACGGGGGCTGTGTTCTGCGAAGCGTGCCGATGAACGAATCGAAGGATTCGGCTAGTGCTTGGTGGCTCCTGTAGGCGAAGTTGCCAAGTAGTCGCGAAGCTGGAATCCGAGCGACGACCCAGCATCGACAAGTCGATCAAGGATATCGAGTGTTGCCCTACGCAGGTTGACGTCTCGAATTAGGGCCTCTCGATGTTCATGCACGGCTACATGGCAGATGGTCTCGGCGTGCCAAAGACTGTTCCCGTCGTCGAATAAGTCGACGGGCGATTTGTCGAGGGCGTCCCGCAACTGGGGAAGCGCCGCCGGCACTGCGGACATCCTACCAACGCCCGCCATCAGTTGAAGGAGGCGTTCTAGGCCTATTCGGCTGTCGCCAACAGCGATGATGCAATCTGCGACAAAATGCGGGCGGGATTTAAAGAGCTTTAGGTTGTGCCAGGTCTTCGGCCAAGGCATCGAACACAGCAGAAGTGTCGTAAGCACCTTATCAAATCGGCTGTACGACCTTCGGCTGCCGCTTCTCAGCGATTCTTCATCAAAGACTGCAGCTTTTGCGCGATCCCACACTCGCCAAAAAGCCGTCGCGTTTGTGAAATCCGAGTTCACGCACTCGAAAAGCATAGTATCCAGAATGGTTTCACTCAGCTCCGGCGCGATCTTGAGACAGTAGTCGAAAGCCTCGAACAGCGGTGAGCTGTCATCTATCTGCATCAAGAGTTCAGATGCAAGCAAGCCACTCAACTCTCGTCGTGCGTCGAAATCCACATGCTCAGGATCGTGTTGCCGCACGTTGGGACCGTTCTCCTGGTCCGCTGCGAGTTTTGTGAGCGTTATGAGAGATTGAACTCGCCAGGTGCTGGGCTTTTCGCTGCGTGCGGCGTCGAGAACTATCGTCCACTCCTTAATCGCGGCTAAGCTCCGCGGCGACGAACGTAAACCTGGCGTCATCTTCTCCAACGCTATGGTGAGTGCCTTGACAGTGGCCATCCTGGCCTCGAGGACGAAGTCTTGAGTCCGCCCTCTTGGGCGCGCAGTTGTGACGTCCAATGCTTGAGCATAGTGTGCGAGGCCAGTGGTGAGTATCTCTGCCAATACAGGTTGCTTAGACCTCAGTTCATCGGAGATCGCCTTGGCCGCAGCCCGACGCAACTTCCACATGGGCTCGGTCACAATGTTTACCAAGGCCTCAACCATTCTGGGAAGAGTTGGATCGTAGGCAGCAATAGCGACAACTGCCTTTGCACGCTGTACACCCATCGAAGGATCTTGGCGCGGCCATGTATCCTTGTCTTTGCGAATTGCAGCGCCTTCGAGCAAAATGGTTCGGGCCCACCGGAGGGCGTGCGAGGTATCGTTGGGCCACTTACGAATTAGGGCACAGGCAAGCTCGTCCTCCAGCCCTGCGAGCATATCGGCTTCTTGGCCTTCGACCTCATTGCAAAGACCAACGAATTCCTCGTAGGGTTCAGAAGGTGACGAGAATCGCTCTGAAGTTCCAGGCGCTGCCGTCGCGAACCGCCCTGTCACCGCTGCAGCCCAGGTACGTACAGAGCCTATAAGGTTCAAACGCTGCATGCTAACTTGTGCCTTGTCGCTGGCATATTGAAGCTCTGGATCGAGGTCGGCGATCTCGAGCGGAGCCCAAGTGCTATCACCGACGGGCTCTCCGAGCTTCAAGCCGCGGGCATCCATTCGCTTGAGGCCTATCAGCCACCCCTCTGAGACATTGCTTGTGGTTTTTAGTGCGTCGAGGTGGTTGTCCAGAATTCTGTAAAGAGATTCGCGTAGGTCTGGGCGATTGAACTGCAACCCAAGAAACAGAATTTCCAAATACTTATTCCGATGCGGCAGTCGATTGCTGGCCATCCGCTCCTGCTGTCTGGCGGAGTCCAACCCATCGTGGCCGCCGTGGATTGCCAACGAACCCGCTTCTTGCACGCTGCGTGCAATATCGTCAGAGAAGAATTGTGGGCACATGAAAATGGAAAGCAGCTTCTCGGTTACGAGCTCAGGGTGCGCAGTCAAGACTCCGGCCACCATTCCTGTAGTGAAGCTCGATTCTCCTAGATCCAGGATTATCTCAAGCACTTGTGAGACTACTTTTGGCTGACGCGTGGCTTCGGCAAGTAGCCGTTCTTCTAGCGCCATTAACGCCGCATTCAGGACGTAGCTAGTGACTGAATGCCCACGGTAGGCAGCCCATAGACGAAAGTCGTGAATGTGTGGTCGACTGTTAGGGCTTTGCTCCTGCGGGATGATTGTTATTTCATTTGCACTCGTTTTGGCAAAAGCGGTGGCTGCGTGGTTGCACAGGTCAATCACGAAGCGTACGCTCTTCGGCCAATCATAGAGTAACAACGAGCGAAACGGGCCCTGTAGCACCGACGGTGGGAAGAATTCATGAGCTGCACGATGGCTCAGCCCCAGTTCGGTCTCCCAACCCGTGATGCTGTAGTCTTGGTTAGTACCCGGCTCGGGTTCCGTGTAAAGGGCCCAGAATACTTTCCATGCTAAGTCTGGAGTGAAGAAACTCGCCTCGCGGCAGTTCTTGACATTGACGAAGAAAGCGAGCCGTTCTTCCGCATAGAAATCGCGTGCATCGGTTTCAGCCAGAAGACGCTGCAAAAGCGACTCCACAAATGTGGTGAACCGATTGGAATCCGCACCTGCGCAGCGGCACAAAAGGGCATAGAAACGTTTCCCGATTGAGTTCTCCCGATACCAGTTTTCCTGATCGCGCAAGCAGAACTGTTCAGCCATGTTGAATACATTGAGCACTCTTTGGCTTGGTTTGTACCAGTTCTCATCGTGCGACGTGGCGTCTTCCGCGAGCTGGACGACCCACGAGTTGCATTCTGGTGGCATGCTCGGGAATGCTCTAGCAACCAACTCGATAACCACGTCCCAGGCTTTGCCAACAGGGGCGGCCATTCCCAGCCGCGCCGCAATTTCTTTGTTTTCTGAATCATCGGCCAAACTAGAGTAGTCGATAGACGTCGGCCCTTTGCACGCAACGCGTAGCAAATGGCTCAAGCGCTGCAGGAGACTGGCGCTGTCGAGGGAGACACTATTACTGAGCTTAGCTACAAGTTCATTGACCCGCTCGGAACGCAAGAGGCCTATAGCTACTTCGTCTTGCCATAGCTGTGGAATGGTCGAGTCTTGTCTAAGGACGGCTTGGAGCAGCGCATAGGCATCCTCATCGCCCTCGGCCGAACGCTGCGCGGTCCATGTGCGAATTGCCCTGCGCATTCCGGCATGTGAACCGAGCTTGTTGAAGAGCGCACCCCAGTCGCGCTCGGCGCCGCGCACCTCGCGTTCAGCTCTGAAGAAAAGTGACCAGTCTTCCAAGACGTCATGAGCGGGAGCTACCCGGTCGGTCAAATCCTTTACTAGCACAGCATCTTGAACGAGAGAGGCCACGGCCTCAGCATCTTTTGGTGCTTCGATAAATTGAGCAAAGCGTTCCGTACGCGCATAGCAGACATCATCGAATGCTGCTCGGCGGCGTGCGGCTAGTCCTGCTGGCAGGCCTTTGCTTGGCGCGATTCGTTCCCCCCATAGGAGCAATCGCAAGTCGTTGCCAGCGGCTTGAGGAAGAGGTGTCCCTGCTGCTGTGTAGTTTAGCGCGAGGCGAAGGTAATAGGGGGCTCGGAGAACTTCTCGTACGCCGCTATCCTTAGTAACAACATCTTCAAGAGTAGTCTCAGCTACGGCGGCAGAGATCTCTGCGTCTGTCAGCAAAGGAACGTCGACGACCTGATACGAGAACTCTGAAAGGAAGAGTGAATAGAGAGCGTTTAGTGCATAGGAGCGCGTCGTAATGCAGAGTCTCGCGGCCTTGTTCCGACGGACCAGCATCAGCAGTTCCTCAAGAGCACCCGGATTCCTTCCTTCGAGAGCCTTCTCCAGCGAATCGATGACGACTGTCGGCCTACCGCTGCCCAAGAGGCTCGCCATGTTGGAAACAGCGTCTTGCATGCCATTGAGTGACTGGACGCCAGCTAAGCTTGGCTCGTCGAGCTCGTCCGCCCGAAAGAAGAAGAGCGGGGAGGATTCGCGTAGCAATGGTGCGAGTTCCGCCATTACCGCTGATTTCCCCACTCCAGGGCCACCTGTGACAATGACAAGTTGCCTTTGATCGAATCCGGCTAGCACTTCGGTAACGCATTGGCTGCGGGGAATGTGCATGCCGTTAGGAAGTTTCGTTGAGATGAGCGAGAGCTGAAGACTTGCTCGGTCGCTGAATCTCCCAGCGATGTGGCCAAGGCCCGTTTTTCCGGTAAGACGATCGACGGCTTCTTGGATGCCAGCCTGTGCGGTCGTTCTCCAGGTCTCACGAGTGACGGTTCCCACAGTGATGCCTTGCTCGAAGACGTATGAGAACAGGCCGTTCCAAACTTGTTCGCCGGAGTCCCCTGGTTGGCCTGAAGCTAACAGGGCTTGGGTGAGACTCAATTCTTGTGAGCCTTCGGTACCGAAGTCATGTATGTCGACGCGAAGCCGCCGCAAGAGATCGAATACGAGTTCGTCGGTATACTTGTCGGCTAGTGTGTTCCTGGAGACCTCCTTAAAGGCATTCCACGTACGCCTATGTTGCGCGTCAAAGAGCTTGGACTCGACTTTATGAACAAAGTCTGACAAGTTTAGCGAGGATCGCGATAGCTCACATAAACGCTTGGCCGCTCGATTGGCGGCCGTTGCTGGGGCTATCGTTGCTAGAACCAACACATCGCTGGCCCGGTCAAAAGGACTTCCCTGCGCGCCCAGGAAGTCTCTCCAAGCGCCTTGCAACCCATCGACGAACTCCGTGTTACCAGGCGTAGAGTCAAGTCCTCGTTTGCACTGAATGAGTTGAAGGCGGCTGCCCTCGTTATCGCGCAGTTGACAGTAAATATCGTCTGTGTGAGCTCCGGTGTAGCGAGCTTCGAAGCGAAGTGTTTCGACTCGAGTCCCGTGAAGGCCGAAGGTAGTCGGCAACCCTGTCAGCATGTTTGCAAGGTACAGTGCACCGACCCGCGCTTGGAACATGCCCCCACCGCCACCAGTGGCAACGGTGCTCATGACTTGGGTACCCTCAAGAGGGTCTCGCTGGGCCTTTTGTTCCTTGCTCATTCGGAAAGGCCTTTGCCGCCGTTCGTCGTCTTGTGCCAACGACCATTAGGGATTTCTCTTGAGAGCAACTTTCTAACCTCATATTTCTTAGGATGATTGAGCAAGTAGATTTCACCAGCGCGAACAGTTTACTAAAACGCCCTGCCAAAGCGAGAGCTGACCGACTACGAAAGCGCCGCTTTTACCGCCTCAGCCATCTTCGCCAAGGCGTCATAGTCTGCATCGCGCGCTGATCGGATAATGAAGTCGCGCATTTCCTCCGCGCTCGGATGTCGATCGAAATCGAAAAAGTCCTTCAGTTCTACGTGCAACTCGCCGCGTATTTTGTCCAGGGTCTCGAGGGAAGGAAAATGCGCGCCTCGTTCAAGGCGGCTTAAGGATTTCGTGTCGATTCCGACCTGGCTGGCCAGTTCCTCCTGAGATAGCCCTTTTCGCTTTCTCAGCAACTGAACTCGCTCGCCGACGAGGCGCTTTGGATCATACATCAGACAACCCTCAAAGTAGAATTTAGCGAGTAAATCAACTTTGTAGGTTTATTTGAACTTCACACTACGTCTATAATTGGCAAAAGTAATCGTTGTGAGTTTACTTTGCTAAAAAGGTATGCGAATGAGTCAGTGGAAGATAGTAGTTGGGGAGGTTCGGCATGTCGGCCAGGTCCAGATGCGCGGAGGAGAGGAGGATTGTTTTCTGCTCGATTCACTGTCCATCAGGAAAAGCGATGGGCAGACGACTCGAATGGTGGGCGTGGTCGTCCCTGGTGCCATCTATGACGCGTTGAAGCCCGGCGTCGTAGGCGATTTCGCCGTATTGGTTTTGGCCTACCCGAAGCCGTTTGGTAGCGCTGAACGCACCTTTGTCGTTCGTTTGAAATCTGCAGAGGAATTCATTGATGGCATACAAAATGTGAGGGCCTGGGTCCGCAGCTCCAAGGGGGCGGCATTGCACTTCTTTTGGTATGGGATTGTCTTGATGCCGGCATTTGGGTTTGGCCTGTTGCTTTGGGTATGTGCCGCAAGATTGCTCGTGCTGAATATCCCGCCAGAGGTGACTGCCTCCATTTCACGAGGCTGACCTTTGTACTTTATCGTCGAAGAGGCGTGGGAAATCTCAAACCCACTAATGAAAGCGTTGCCTGGCGCATCAGGTAGGATGTTTTCTTGTGTTGAAGTGGATTTGAATGTGCCGCTTTGGCATCTGGACATCCTTATTGGCGCATCGGTCGGAGTCGAGTGTTGGCGTCGCTTCGTCCTGACTTCTGTCGAGCAGGTTGCAGCGACGACAGCTGATCACCAAGGTCAATGCAGGCTCTATTTTCAAGGGCAACGATCGCTGAATGAGGGCGCCTACGGAATCTGGGAGGTCCGAAAGCTTTCTACAGGACGTGACAAAAATGGATGTACTCGGTACGTGATCGAGCTTCCTCACATGAGCGTCATCTATCCTGGCTACAAGATGCTGGCGTCAGATGTAACAGGACTTAGTCAGATTTATCAGTCCACCATCCTCGATACTGAATGAAACGGGATGGGAGCGTCGAACTGTGATGCTCCTTTTAGGTTTTCCGTTGTTATCGCGCGGCTCTCTTTCCTTCCCTCATTCGTTACCAGTAACCTAATTCATGTTTTTGCTTGGAAAAATTGCAATCATGAATGTAKTGCTGTTACTCTTGGTTCAGGAGGAAATATATGCCTGCACTAGATATCTCAGTTATCAAAGACATAACTCAAAGGCTAGAAAGGTATTTGACCGCTAAAGGCGGATACACGGCTGTGGAATACCTGACATCAGGCGGTTCAGCTGCCATTTTCAAAGTTGACGGGCCTGAAGGAGGACGAGCTTTCAAGGTATTCGATCCGCGTTTCTTTGAGGGAAAGGTCGGTGAAGCTGAGCGTCGACGCTTGGATGTGCAGCGGCGTCTGATCGGACATGAATGCCATTCGCTGGTTCGGACTTTTCGCGTGGAGGAAGCCGAGGGAACTGCTGTCATGGAAATGGAGTTTGTTACCTGGCCCGATTTAAACAAGGTCTTAGAGGAAGTGCCAGACGTAGAGGTCAGCAATCTTATTAGGCAATTGGTGGTAGCGGCCAAATTTCTGGAGGATCAAGGCATTGTTCACCGAGACATTAAGCCCGAAAACATAAAAATCTCTGCAGATTTTAAGAGTCTCAAGCTTCTTGATTTGGGAGTAGCTCGGAATATCGAGTCAGCTGACGATGTCGACGCGGCAGTAACGGACCACGGTAATCTGCGGCCTTTTTTGGCGACTGCACAATACAGTTCACCGGAGTATCTGTTTAGGCTTGATGAGCCGGCTCCAAAACTTTGGAAAGGGCTCAATTTTTATCAGATTGGGGCCGTGTTGCACGACTTGATCATGAAGAAGCAACTCTTCGATTATGAAATGAAAGCTGGCAACCGATGGCTAGTTAGCAAAGCCGTGCTTACCAAAATGCCGTCTTTCGCCGAAGGAAATGCTAGCCGGCTGCGCGCTTTGAAGGCATTAGCGGCGCGCTGCCTGACAAAGGACTTGGATTTGCGGTTGCAAATCGTTGGCTGGGAAGATTTCATGCAGGAGGATACCGACGACCCGATGAACGCGCTGCGAGGTCGCCTTGCCAGAAGTGGAATGACTGCCGGACCGCAATCCAAGGCCGCAGCGGACGCCAGGTTAGAGTTTGAGCGCAATGACTTCGCCAAAACCCTGCACGACAACATTCGTAACGAGCTCATAGCTGTCTGCGGTACGACGTTACCCAATCGGACGAAGGTGAGTGCCGACAGGTTGAGTTACACATATATCTTTGAGCCAGGGAACGGTGCGGTTATACAGTGCCAATTAAATCTTGATTGGCAGGGTGGCGTCTTCGCGCGGGATGCTCGTATTGAAATTGCAGCCGTACTTTGCCATGAGCGTCAAAGTGCAGCCATTCAAATGCCGCCCATGAAATCTCTATGCCAAGCGACAATCGATGGCACAGACGACACGACCGTGAACAACATCACAGGGGTTATTGCCAGGGCAGTTGGTGCTGCGCTCGACATCGTTGACGCTATGGATGACATAGATACTCTTGAATCAAAGAATCTGTTGGATATTTAATGGGGCATACGGATGAATAGCAACTGGTGGCGGAAGTTTGACGAGTTGGGCCCGAGGCAGAAGGCCTTCATACGTTTACCAATTGATGGCAGGCATTTGCTTGAAGGGCCGCCAGGTTCAGGCAAGACGAATTTGCTGTTGCTACGCGCCGAGTATTTGGCCGGCAAGGGTCAGAAAAATGTTCTCATACTGACGTTCACCAAGGCTCTCAGGAACTTCATCCGTAGCGGTATCGGCGCGCGAAAATTAATCACGCCACAGCAAGTGCAGACGTACCACGCGTGGGCGTCAGAGCACATATTGCATCACCTTGGTAAGCGGCTGGTCGAAAAAGGAGCTTCGTTCGATGACGAAACAAGGGCACGCGCCGTTGAACTTCTGAAAGAGGCGAACAAAAAAGTAGACTCTCAGAAGCAATACAGCGCGATATTCGTTGATGAGGCGCAAGACCTTTCCATAGCCGAGTTGGAGCAGCTGCTTTGTCTCAGTGACCGAATCTGCATTTGCGGGGATACTAAGCAGGGGATCTACCAGCAAGATGGTCTCGGCATTGCCGAAGTTTTGGGACTGGACAGTCATGTGCTTGAGGAGCACTTCCGCATTGGCCATCGAATTGCACAAGTGGCTGACAAGCTGTCGCCAGTTGATGAAGGGCTGGTCTCGTTAGAGGATTCATCAAACTACGATCGAGCGAAGTATGGGGAATCGCGAGCGAAGATGTACCCGTGCGATTCTCGCGACCATCAGTTCGCGACGATGTTGGACATCCTCCGTGTGCAAGTTGATGCGTATAACGAAGACACCATTGGGATATTCTGCGGAAAAAACGAGACCATGGCTGAGTTAAAGGAAAGGTTTAGCTCGACTGAGCTTGCGGATAAAATTTGCTTCCACGGTCTTGATGAGAATAGTGGATTCACTGGTGACCACCGGATTCACGTTCTTACAATCCACTCGGCCAAAGGGACTGAGTTTCGCGCCGTTCATCTGTATGGCACGGAAGAGCTGGCCAAGCATCCGCTGAACAGGACCCGTCTCGCCTACACTGCGGTAACACGGGCTAAAACAACGCTGAGTGCTTATCGAACCGGCGAAACGAGTCGTCGTTTGGAAAACGCGTTTGCGGAAGACACCCATTTCGAGCCCGAAGACCTTTTTGATTGAGACCATGAAGAAAAACGATTTGATTTGGTACGCCTTCGAGCGGGATGCGGTTCCAGCTGCGCTGCAAGGCATCGTGGACACGCGGTTAAATGGCCCCGCGCTTACTTTCGGTGCACCTAGGCCGAGGGACGGCGATGTCGTAGTCGGTTACTGCGAACGCCCTCACTACCAAGATCGTGTATTGCCGTTGTTAATTGTAACCAACGAGCACTCTACATCCGACGTGTTCTCTTGGATGGCAACTTACTCACCAAACGTATTCCCGTTGAGTCAATTTGCTCGCGTCATTTCTGACTCTGACTGGGAGTTCTTGGCTTCGCTCGCAGAGGAACGAGTACCCCGATACATGTATGAAGACAGATGGGCTTCGCTTATTTTGGGTGAGCTATTAGCCCAGGGCGACAGCGATTCAGATTTGTCCGGTATACCATTTTCGAGAGCAAACGCGTGTTACAGCACAGCTATTGCAAAGGCATCGCTTATCTATCCGAAGCATAGCCGTGCGTTTGAAACTTGCCTCAGTAGGTTGCGAAAGATTGAGTTAGACCGGAGCTTTGTTCAGCGTCCAGTGTCGGTCTCCTTGCTCGCTAAGATTTGGGACACTTTGCATACGCATGAGTATAGTCGTGATGACCAACACGCTCCGCTTGAAGCACTGATTTCTGGCGCAATCGAAATTTTGCTGGCGCACCAAAGTATTACTAAGGGGAGCGCCGATATTGACCTTTCCAGCTTTGTAGAACTCCAGAGTGACTCGATTGAAGAGCGCGTACTTGCGTTTAACAAACTGCTGAGGCAGGTGGGCGCCAGAGCTGAGGAAGAAATCACTGACCCTCGCGTAAATGCAATAGTCGCCTCTGCGGCATATTTGGTTGGGCGCGGAACCTCGCATATCTTCCTGCTGCGTCGTATTGCTAAGGTTCTTCCGTCAGCTGTACTGTGGTTTGGTGTTCTTGCAGCTTTGACCGGCCCGAATTGCTGGGACGAGCATTGGCTGAGGGCGGTTAAAGGAATTGAAAAACACTTGCGAGTCCAATTCAATTGGGAAGAGCCATCTCTCGCAGACTTGTGTTGGCATGAATACGCTTGGCTTGCAGATGTCTATAGTAGAGGTGAATATCTTGAAGGGCTATCGAAAAATCTGCCTAACGTGGTATCTGTAGAGGTCATTCCAGGGGCATCATGCCAAATGCGGCTGGCATCTTCCGTAAGCAGAGCAAGTGATCCTGAGAAAGCCCAACGCCGAGAAACGAAGAGCTTGCGCGAGAAGGAATTGGAATTCGTCGTCGGCCAGATGGTTGCGCTTGCAGCGAAAGCACAGGACTTGGTTCTTCCTTCGAGGCCACTAGAGCCAGAGAAACAGCCGTCGTTGTTCGAAGGCGATCCAGTCCTTTCGTCAAAGCCGCCGCGCAAAAAAGCTCGGGGCGGGACTGGTTTTGGCAGGTAGACGGTACAGCAGGAATTTAATTCGAGATACCGGTATGGATGGCACAGGAACTCGTTTGCCGTGAGGAGACTCATGATGACGGGTTGTCCCGCTAAAGCAACCAGCACGTGAGGTTTGACTTCTGACATCTTCAACGCTCCTGCAAGCAACTGCGCTGGCCAGCGCGAGCAAATAGAGTGGAGTTGAGTGCAATCTGGTATTATGATCGGTTAAAGTGGAAACTCTCACATCTATGTGGGAGATTGTTGGTCTTGCAGTGGCGAGCCGAAAGAGACACTCCGTGCACTGTTGGTATCCAACAGTGCCTATCCAAGTTAACAACATGCTGGGCTATTCGAGGAAGGGAGGCGAACATGTCGGCTAAACAAGTTCTTGCACTCCTAAGTTCTCATATCGACGGGGACGAGGAACAGCTTCTGTCTATTGCGTTGCAGATTGCTGCCCAAGAAGCTCGCCAAGGAAGAGCAGAGGACGCCGATAAACTTAAGCGTCTGGTGCAGAAGGCCCGAGATCAGCGTGGTTCTGGAAAGCCGGCTGGGGGCCAGACCCCGATCCCGCTGGCTCGCCCTAGGGGCGAGCTGCAAGGCTTAGTAGATAGCTCCTATCCAAGAGTTAGCTTGTCTGGAATGGTTTTGGAGAGGGACGTTGCTAAACGCCTTGCACGCATTGTTCATCAACAGCAAGAGCGACTGACGCTACATGATCACGGTCAAACTCCCGCAACGCATATGTTGCTGGTTGGGCCACCAGGAACCGGGAAAACAATGACCGCTTCTGCGCTTGCGGCAGAGCTTCGCCTGCCTTTGTTTACGGTGCGTCTTGAAGCGCTTTTTAGCCGATTCTTCGGTGAGACTGCGGGCAAACTTCGTTTGCTTTTTGACCAAATCGCCCAGACACGAGGCGTGTACCTTCTTGATGAATTTGACGCTATCGGAGCGCGACGGGGAGATCCCAACGACGTTGGAGAAATCCGACGTGTGCTGAACTCCGTCTTGGCCTTTATGGAAGAGCCGAACTCAACTGATAGTTTGGTTTTGGCGGCGACGAATCATGTAGAGATATTGGATCAAGCGTTGGCTCGTCGATTCGATGAGGTAATCGAATACACGTTACCGGACGCCGTATCTGCGCGAGCGATTATTGAGCGTCGACTTGGGAAATTCAAGTTCACAGGTAAAGGCTGGGGCACGCTTGAAACAGCATTTGAAGGACTTAGCCAAGGTGAGCTGGTTCGGGCTGCCGACGCCGTTGTTAAGGATGTTATTCTTGAAGGAGCATCCAAAGTTTCGCCTACCGCGCTGAAAGAGGCCTTAGAAAATCGTCAAACCTTGAAAGGGAAGTTCCGCCGGCTGTCTATTTGAGGAACTGGTTTTCCGGTCGGAATGTGTGGAGTACTTGAACGAGTAGGAGCGTATGGCGGAACAAGAAAACTTCAATAAACGAAATCAGCCACATATTTCAATCGATATTTTTCGTGAGACTTCGGCATACGAGTACCCTTCTCGGGATCAGCAACGCAAGCCGTTACGCGGCGACTACGCCGCACACGCAGCGCAATTACTTTCACAGTTTGACTCCGCTTGGGGGCAGGTTCCCGCGACCGGCGCGGATCCACGCCTTGCCGTTGAAGGATTAAAGCTCGGCGCTGTCGTTGAAGTCACTACTGTCTCCCCAGCAGAAAATTCCCGCTCGAAAGCAGTTAAGATACCTAATACGCTGGAGTTTCCGTCTCAAGAAGTTGTGATCCTTAGAACTACCCGAAATGAGGATCGAACGGAAAGCGCCCTGCTTTTTGTGCCCGATGCCGCAAGAGGTTATTTAAAGAAGCGGATTGCGGCCTATGGACGAGATCCCGGAAATCAACGTCGCCCAGACACGGACCGCTTTGAGGTCGTTGAGCAAGTTCGTGCAATATCTGTGAAGTCGTTATTTACTGGCCAGATCGACCTGGCGTCTACTGTCGTTGTATGGTGGGAGCTGTGGATACGAAAAACTGGCGATTTAGCGGATCATGTCATTCTTACGGCGCGAGAGGTAGGCGTTGATGTTCACGATGATCGCCTTATCTTCCCTGATACCACGGTCGTATTCGTGCATGCCGCTACCGCAACTGTCGCGTCCTTCGCTGCGCGAGTTCCTGGCGCGATTACGGAAATTCGTCGCGCCACTGGGACAATTGAGCCGTTCCTTGAGCGAGGGGAAAATGGACTTGGTCAGCATCAGTGGGTTGAAGATCTTGCTAGCCGGGTTACTCCACCAGAGCACAATGCACCTGTCGTTTGCACGCTTGACACAGGTGTCAATGCCGCACATCCATTGATTGCTCCTGGACTTCGAGGTGCATGGGCATACGATCAAGAATGGGGCACACATGATCATTATCCCGACGGCGGTCATGGAACTCCACTGACTGGGCTTGTCCTATATGGGGATCTCGAGCCTTTAATGAACGACGCGCGCCAAGTAGCGTTAACGCATGCTGCTGAATCGATGAAGCTCTTGCCGCCACATGGGTTCCCCCCTACTCGGCCCCCCAGCTATGGGATTGTTACGCAAGGCGCTGTAAGCTTAGTGGAAACCGAACGCCCTGGATTGTTGCGTAGCTTTTGTTTGGCCACTTCCGCCACGGACTTTCCGCCAAGTCGCCCATCATCCTGGAGTGGGGCTATCGATCAGATTGCGGCTGGCTCAATGGCTGTCGAAGCAGCCGAAGGTGGGCCTGCAATGCTGCGGCCGAAACGTTTGGTTCTTGTCTCAACCGGGAATGTCGCTGGGGGGATGGCAGCACAAGTCCTCCCTTCGCAACCGTTGGAGGATCCATCGCAAAGCTGGAATGCTCTCACAGTTGGCGGCTTCACTCGAAAAGAACGGGCACCTTTACCACGTAAACCTGCTGTTCCAGCCAATCATAGGAGTCCTTACAGCAGAGGATCGCAGTCCCTGCCGAGTGACCTTACGCCCATAAAGCCTGAGGTTCTGTTTGAAGCCGGAAATATGACTTCTGATGCCACAGGCTATTGCGCTTGGGATGCGTCGGTATCACTACTTTCTACTGGTTCTGATTTCTCCGCCGAGCCCCTCGTGCCGTTCTGGGCCACCAGTGCTGCGACAGGTATCGGCGGAAATTTCGTTGGGCGCCTGCAGGCCGCGCTTCCGGAGCATTGGCCCGAAACCCATCGGGCCCTTACAGTTGACTCTGCTAAGTGGCCAGAGCCGATACGCAAAAGATTCATTGGCCAAGGAGCGCATTGGAAAACTGGTACGAAAGCTGACAAGCAGCGCCTTCTTCGTGAGTACGGGTATGGGGTACCGGACGTCGAACGTGCGATTCTTTCTGCCAAAAATGATGCCACGTTAATAGCACAGGCGGAAATACAGCCGTTCGCGTTTGGTGCTGATGGAAGAACAGGCGTTTTTAATGAGATGCACTTTTACGATCTGCCTTGGCCCACTAAGGTACTGGAACGACTTGAGAATGAGATCGTGACTATGAAGGTCACTCTTTCTTACTTCATCGAACCTAACCTAACTGGCAAGGCTGCAACGCGTCCCGATACATATCGCTCGTTTGGTCTGCGTTTCGACATGAAAAAGCGAGGAGAGTCTGATCTGCGCTTTCGTAGCAGGATTACAGCAAGCCAAGAAAAAGATGCCGGTGAACTTGATGGGGAAACTAGTCATTGGCTGCTTGGGCCTAAGGCTGTCCAAGCGGGTTCACTGCATTGCGATCTTTGGCGGGGGCGCGCGATTGAGTTAGCGGGACACGATGCTATCGCTGTTTTTCCAGTGGGAGGGTGGTGGAAGTCGCATGCCGGACAAAAGCGTGTCGCCGATAAGGCCCGTTACGCCCTCACTATCTCGATCTCAGCGCCAGGACATAAGGTCGACTTGTATGCGGAGATTGCTACCCTCGTTGAGGCGAAAGAGATTGAAGTATTGCTGGGTTAAGGAGAGTTTCGAAACCTGGGGCGCTGGTATCCTGTGACTGTTGGAATCACTCGTAAGTTAGCCCAGACCCTAACTTCTGTTAGGGGTATTACTAACTTAACCCTGCTTAGTTAGTTTGCCGCGATGAATAGGATTTTTGCTCTTAACAAGCTGATTGCCTTAGACCAAGTCGGTGTGTATGTTTTGACTAAGACAGATCTGGCAAAAGCTTTTCCGCACGAAAAGGAAAAGGCGTTAGAAAAGTCGTTGCAACGCCTGGTTGCCGACGGTGTCTTGCAGCGGGTGGCGAGAGGCGTCTATCTTAACCCAATGGCACGGTCAAAAAAAGGTTGGGTAATTGAGGATATCGCGGCAGTCCTGCGACGTGGACATTACTCCTACCTCACTATGGAATCGATGCTTTCGGAATACGGTTTAATTTCCCAGGTTCCAATCAGTCGTCTTACGCTCATGACTACCGGTGCGAGCGGCCTTCACGAAACGCCCTACGGCACAATTGAATTTACTCATACCAAACGTCAGACTGCGGAACTGATTCGGCGCACGGTTTCTCATAAGGGGCGCCCATTACGCGTCGCCACCAAAGAAGCCGCCATTGCAGACCTATTGCGTGTGGGACGTAATACGAACATGCTTGATCGGGGCGCGATGAAAGAGCTTAATGAGGTATGCGATCACGAACGGCGTGGGAGATTCTGACTACGCCAATCTCGGCCGGTTGTTGCTGCCTCCCACCTCAAGTATCCTTCGCGAAGAGCTTGGGCGTCTGCTAAAGCATGATGTGGCGGCCATGCCGATGAGTATGTCAGCACCTCACCTAGCTTGTACGCCGAGTGTCTGAAGATCTTGTGATCGATGAGCTCGTAACCGCACAGGTTGTCTGGCCGAGGACCTAGAAATGAGGCCTCTAGAAGTTGTCGGTCAGTTTCGAAATCGTAGAGCACCGTCGTAGCCTCAGGTAGCATTCGGAACCATTCGTGCAAGCGGCTTGATAATTCAGCGGCCGTGCACGTGGCATGCGTTTCGCGGCCAAGCAGCGGAATTACTTCGCTTGAATCGCCACGACCATTGTAGACACTCCTGAGCCATAATTTAGGCAAAGGAGAAATCATGAGTGGGAAGCGTTACACGGAGGAATTTAAGATCGCTGCGGTCAAGCAGGTTATTGATCGCGGGCACCCAGCAGCCGAGGTCGCTGAGCCGTTACCGAGGAGCGCGACATCTTGAAAAAGGCCGCGGTGTACTTTGCCAAGACGTCCGGGTAAGGTACGCCTTCATTCAGGAAGTACAGGACGAATTTCCGGTGCGACGCTTGTGCAAGATGATGGGTGTTCATCCCAGCGGGTTCTATGCGTGGTGCGTTCAGCCTGAAAGTAAGCGAGCCAAGGAAGACAAGCGCCTGCTCGGTCACATTAAGCAGTCATGGCTGGAAAGCGGCGCGGTCTATGGCTACCGCAAGGTATCCGACGACCTGCGCGATCTCGGAGAGCTATGTGGCATCAATCGTGTTCACCGCATCATGCGCTCAGTGGGCTTACGTTCGCAGACCGGATACGGCAAGCGCAAGTGGAAAGGCGGCGGCATGCCGTCGGTGGTGGCGCCGAATCATCTGCAACGGCAATTTGACGTGCTTGAGCCAAACCGGGTCTGGGTGACGGACATTACCTACATTCGAACCCATGAAGGCTGGCTATACCTGGCCGTCGTACTCGATCTGTTTTCACGCCAGGTTGTCGGGTGGTCGATGAGTTCACGGATTGATACGGAGTTGGCGATGAATGCGCTGCTGATGGCTGTTTGGCGACGCAAGCCGACCGATCCTGTGATGGTTCATTCCGATCAGGGCTCGCAGTTCACCAGCAAGGACTGGCGTGATTTCTTGACAGAGCATCGACTAGAGCCAAGCATGAGCCGGCGCGGAAACTGTCACGACAATGCGGTCGCTGAAAGCTTCTTCCAGCTTCTAAAGCGCGAGCGCATCAAGCGCAAGACCTATGCAACCAGGGACGACGCCAGGCAGGACATCTTCGACTACATCGAGATGTTCTACAATCCGAAACGCCGTCACGGATTTAATGACAGGCTTTCGCCAGCAGAGTTTGAGCGAAGGCATTTTGAACGGCTCGCGGGTGTCTAGCAGACTCGTGGCGATTCACGATGAAGATTCGCATAGCCGATCTATAGTACACGGTTGGTGCGAACTGTTTACAGTTGGCACAAATCGGGGGAGACGCGGATCTCTAAGAAGCCCGTAGTTGCAGGCTTCTCCAGTTGTTTACGTAGTTGTTTACGTGCCAAGGTACACACAACAGGTCTGATCCGGAACTTTCAATAGCAAAAAGCCCCGTAACTTCGCGTTACGGGGCTTTTTTCATTCAGAACCCAAGGCCAGACCCAAGTGGCTGCCACGATGTGGCAGCCACTGGCTTTACGCCTGTGGTTTGGCGATCACCTTGATCTCGAACTGGAAACCATACAGCCAGGTCACGCCGACGGCCGTCACCGTGGGGTGAGGCGCGCCGCCCCAATAATCCTGCACCACGCTCCAGATCCGTTCGAATGTCGATTGCGGATCGACCATGAACACCGTCACGTCAACCACATCGTCGAACGAACTGTTGGCGGCGCCCAGGATCGCGTTCAGGTTCTGGAAAGCCAGCCGGACCTGGGCTTCCAGATCCGGCTCGGGCGAGCCGTCTTCGCGGCTGCCGACCTGGCCGGAAACGAACAGGAATCCATTCGAGCGCACCGCCGGGGAATAGCGGTTCTTTTCATACAGCGCCTGGCGGCCGGGTGGAAAAACAACATCGCGTTGTGTCATTGCAGCTCTCCATTAGTTTGCATATCCAAACTGTAGCCATGCTGCTCCAACCAATAAATAGGTAAGCCCCACCAGCACTGTTTGTATAATCCAAACAATGGACCGATTCGATGCGATGAAGGCTTTCGTGCGCGTGGTGGAAACCGGCAGCTTTACCAAGGCGGCCGACACCCTGCACATGAGCCGAGCCACGGTAACACAGCTGGTGCAGCAGCTGGAAGCGCGGTTGCGCGTGAAGCTGCTCAATCGCACCACGCGCCAGGTCAACGTCACTGCGGACGGCAACGCCTATTACGAGCGCATCGTGCCCTTGCTGGCAGAGCTGGACGATGTGGAAACCGGCCTGCCGGGCGCATCATCGCTGCCCAAAGGCTTGCTGCGCGTGGACGTGCCCAGCCCGCTTGCCAGCATGATCCTGGTGCCCGCCTTGCCCGACTTTTATGCCCGCTATCCCGACCTGCAGCTCGACCTTGGCGTGAGCGACCGCATGGTGGACCTGATTGGCGAAAACGTGGATTGCGTCCTGCGCGGTGGCGAGCTCAGCGACCAGTCACTGATGGCGCGCAAAGTGGCGGACTTGCCACTCGGCGTCTACGCAGCGCCGGCCTATCTGGCGCAAGCCGGTACGCCGGTGCATCCAGCCGAACTGGAAAATGAAAGGCACCGCATCGTCAGCTTCAACTGGTCGCCCGCCGGAAAGGGTTTTCCCTACGAACTATCACGCGATGGCGAACGCATAAAAGTGCAAAGCCGCCACGCGCTGGCCATCGATGATGGCAACGCTTACCTCGCCGCCGGTTTGGCGGGCTTGGGCGTGCTATGGCTGCCCGACTACATGGCGCGAAAGTACGCGGCAAGTGGCGAACTGGTGCGGCTGTTTGCCGACTGGCGCATCGATCCGATGCCGCTCTACCTTGCTTTCCCCGCCAACCGCCACATCAGCAAAAAGCTGCGCGTGTTTATCGATTGGGTGGTGGCGCTGATGGGGCAGCACGCATATCGATAGAACGGGCAATACGGCGCTGCGTGATTTCCAGAATCCGGTCGGAAAATTCCGGATCATCGAGCATGCGCGCAACCGTCAGCGCGCCGACCATATTGGTGATCAGGCTGAGCGCCACGTCGCTGCGTTCTTCGCCATCGTGCTCCAGCATGAAGGGTGAGACTGTTTCGATAATCTTCTTGAAGTTATTGGTCGCCACATGCCGCGTTTCCCCGGCTGCGCGCACCAGTTCGCTGCCCATGGCCGCCAGCGGACAGCCATCTTCCATATTGTCGCGATAGTCCTTCGTCATGTAGTCATGGAAGACGCTCAGCATTGCCTTGGCGCCTTGGTCAGCGGCAGCCTTGGAATCCCTCAGCAGATTCTTATCGGACGCGGACATCGCCTCGGTAACCAGCTGATCTTTAGAGCTGAAGTGGCGATAAAACCCGCCATGGCTCAGCCCAGCCGTCGCCATGATCTGCGCCACTCCGGTGGCCTCGATACCCTGTTTCCGGAATGCCCTGGCTGCGATCTCGACGATTCGCTTCCGGGTTTCTGCGGTTTCCACTTTCGATTTCTTCAT
This sequence comes from Pseudoduganella sp. RAF19, assembly GCF_052114165.1. Lineage (NCBI taxonomy): Bacteria > Pseudomonadati > Pseudomonadota > Betaproteobacteria > Burkholderiales > Oxalobacteraceae > Pseudoduganella > Pseudoduganella sp. RAF19. The sequence goes on from NZ_JBFREF010000009.1 coordinate 415,516, forward strand.
GCGCTGCTCCTGCTGATCATGGCTACATCATAGCCATTCTATTTTTTAGTGCAAGGCCATCATCTATCCTTTGACTTTTTAGATTGCGAGTCCTATTATTAGCCAGGTTAGTGAAATGTCGTCATCTAAAATTAAGGACTCATGACCATGGACAAGCGCCTATTGATACTGGCTTTAGGAATGTTTGCGCTGGGGACGGACAGCTTTGTGGTTGCCGGTGTGTTACCCGAAATCTCGCATGCCTTCAACGTCAATGCCGGTCTGGCTGGACAGCTGACCACGGTGTACGCCATCGCCTACGCCCTGCTGTCGCCGACCATCGCGGCGCTGGCCGCCTCGGTGCCACGGAAAAAACTGATGCTGTCCGGTCTGGCCACCTTCATCGTCGCCAACCTGGTGACTGCCGTGGCGCCAAACTTCACTGTCGCCCTGCTATCGCGTGCCTTGGCTGGACTGGGCGCCGCTATGTACGCGCCAACTGCCACCGGCACCGGCGCCATGATTGTGAAGCCTGAACAGCGCGGCCAGGCGCTGACCATCATCGTCGCCGGACTGACTGCTGCGACCGCACTGGGCTCGCCCATGGGCACCGTCATCGGCGGCCTGGGTGATTGGCGCTGGACCATGGTGTTCGTCTCGGCAGTCGGTCTGATCGCTGCGACGGGCATCTCCATTCTGCTGAAAGACATTCCGATGCCGCCGAAAGTGAGCCTGTCGGCGCGCCTTGCACCGTTGAGTGACGCGCGGGTCGGCCTGGTGCTGATCACCACGCTGCTGGCCATGGCCGGCAATTTCGTGATCTACACCTACTTCTCCGTGGTCTTCGATCGCATTCTGACCAGCACCGCTTTGTTTGGTGCGCTGCTGGTACTGTGGGGCGCTGGCGGAACGGTGACCAATGTGGCCTTGTCTCGTCTGCTGGATAAATTCGGCCCACGCTGGGTGCTGATCGGCATGCTCTCCGTGCTCGTCGTCGACATGGCGCTGCTGCCATTGGCAAGCGGCCATCTGTGGTCGGCGGTGATTGCTATCGGTGTGTGGGGCGTGGCGGGATGGGGCATCATCGGCCCGCAGCAATATCGCCTGGTGAACATCGCCCCAACCATTGCACCTGTGGTCCTTGGGCTCAACACCGCAGCAACCTATCTTGGCGTGACGGCGGCAGGCGTGCTGGGCGCCGCAGGTCTGCATGTTTTGGGCGGACACAATCTCGGCTACTTCGCAGTCGTGCTGTTCGCGTTGACCATCGTGACGTCGGAGCTGGCGGCGCGCCGCATTGAGGGCGATGACCTCGATGCGGCCAACGCCGTGCCGTCAAAGTAAGCCTTGTAATCGTTGGTGAAATCCAAACGCTGCGTCCGAGCGGGATGGCTCTGCAAGCGTGAATGTGTTGGACATAATCAGATCCGCCGATCTTCTCCCGGGTCGTAACGGCCGACCGTTTCCAAAAAAAGGATCAACACATGAAGCTTAAAGAAGTTCGCCGGATCGCGGCAGCTGTCGCTATTGCGTTCGTTGCTGCGGCGCTGCCGGCCTCACCAACCTTCGCAGCTGCCCCGCAGCCAGGCTATGCCAAGGAGAGCCGTGAACTCATCACCAAGGACAACTCCGTCCTCATCCTGATCGACCACCAGCCGCAAACCATCTTCGGCATCGCCTCGCACGACCGCCAGACGATCATCAACAACGTCGAAGCGCTGGCCAAAACCGCCAAGGCCTTCGGTATTCCGACCATCCTGACCACGGTGGCTGCCAATACATTCACCGGCCCGCTGATCCCCGAAATCCGCAAGGTGTTCCCGGACCAGGAAGTGTATGACCGCACTTCGTTGAACGCATGGGCCGACAAGCGCATCGTCGATGCCGTGAAGAAGACCGGCCGCAAGAAGCTGATCTTCGCCGGCACCTGGACGGAGCTGTGCCTGGCCCTGCCGGTGCTCTCCGCAATTGAAGCGGGCTATGAAGTCTACTTCGTGGCCGATGCCTCCGGCGGCTCCAGCGTCGAAGCACACCAGCTGGGTATTCAGCGTATGGTGCAAGCGGGCGCACGCCCAATGACCTGGATCGGCGTGATCTCCGAACTGCAATACGACTGGAGCAACCAGGCGACCTATGACGCCGTCACCAAGATCGTGACGGAGCATGGCGGTTCGTGGGGCGTCGGCATCAACTACAGCCGCTCGCTGCGCAAGTAATCAGGCATGACCGCCTTCATCCCAGATCGAAGGCGGTTACTTTGGGCAGTTCCGCCGCGAGAAAATCGACGAAGGAACGCACTGCCGGCAGGCGGCCTTTGCGATAGGGGATCAGTGCCGAGATACGCGCCTCCGATGCGATCCAGCCCGGCAGGATGTGGCGCAAGGTCCCCTTCTCCAATTCGTCGCGGCAGATATAACCCGGCAGGGCGGCCACGCCGACATTGGAGCAGGCTGCCTCTTTCAGGGAAATCAGATTATTGCTCTGGAAGCGCGGTGTGAACGCCACGGTCTGCTGGCGTCCGTTCGGCCCGTGCATTTTCCATTGCGGCGGTCCTTTGCGGACAATCGACACAATGCTGTGCAAGCCAAGGCACTCCGGATCGTCCGGCTCCGAATGCCGTTCCAGGTACCCAGGCCCCGCGAACAGGCACCAGGGCGCTTCGGCGATGGGACGCTGCACCAGTTCCGAATCCTGCAGGCGCGAGCCGTGGCCGCGCAGCGCGAGGTCGAAGCCCTCGCCGACGATGTCCACCAGCCGGTCGGTGGCATTCTCCTGAATGGTGACTTTGGGGTGCAGGCTCAGAAAACGCGGCAAGGCTTCCCGCAAAAGATACTGCGAGATCTCCACCGGTGACGTGATGCGGATAATACCGCTCGGCTCCGCCAGCCGCTGGCGCATCGCTTCCTCCGCGCAGTGCGAACTTTCCAGCAACGTCAACGCGTGCTGGTAAAACTCCGCACCCACTTCGGTCACGCCGAACTGCCGCGAGGTACGGTTCAGCAGGCGCACGCCCAGCGACGATTCCAGTTCCTTGATGCGATGACTGAGCGTGGACTTGTGCAGGCCGAGGGCCTCGCTCGCGGCGGTGAATCCACCTCGGTCAACGACCTGCACAAAGAAAAACACATCCTTCAAGTCCAACATTGCCTTGTCCTGGGGTTCGCTTGGGGTTTGAATGGTAACGCAAACATATGACATGTCATCGTTTGTATTTGTCGAACGCTGCGTCCAATCCACTTTACTTCTCAAACGATATGAGGCCGCTAAGATTGCTCAGATATGGAAACCAGAACGATTGGCGGCCTGCCGGAATGCCTGCTGTCCGGCCGCGAAACCGAAGTCCTGCAGCATGCGGCTCACGGCAATTCGAACAAGCGCATCGCGCGCAAGATGGACATTTCGGAACAGACAGTGAAAAGTCATATGAAGAGCATTCTGTCGAAGTTGACTGCCAACGACCGCACCCATGCGGTCACCATCGCGCTGAAGCGGGGCATCATCGACCTTTATTCAGGCCTTTAAATTTTCACAAACTTGTGCCAGAATGATTTCAAGCACTCACTGAAGAGCAACAACAAAAATCGTGTTTGATCTGGTGTCACCTGCGCTTTTCGCGCCTTCCGCGCACCCTCTGGCCCGGCCGGTTCATGCCCGCCCACTCCCCTCGAATTTGCCTGTCACGGCACCGCCGCGCCGCTGACGTTCGCGCGCGCCCACTGCGTCGCCGCGACGCATCCGTATTTCCAGTCTTATCCACAACCGAAAGGTTTGTATGTCAACCCCGCTATTTGGCATCATCGTAGTTGCGGCAGCTTTGCTGGCTCTGTTGCTGCTGTTGTTGGTATCTGGCGTTATCAAGTACATCCCTAACGACCGCATCGGCGTCGTTGAAAAACTCTGGAGCTCTTCCGGCTCCGTGCAAAGCGGACTGCTCGCCCTGAACGGCGAAGCGGGCCTGCAGCCTGAACTCATTCGCGGTGGCTTCCACTTCTTCGCGCCCTTCCAATTCCGCGTCCACATTCATCCCATGGTGTCCGTCACGCAGGGCACCATCGGCTACGTCTTCGCGCGCGATGGCATCGACCTGCCCGCCGGACAGACCCTGGCCGACAACTCGGGCACCAGCGATTTCCGCAACGTGCGCGCTTTCCTCAGCAACGGCGGCCAGAAAGGCCCGCAGCGCATGATCCTGCGCGAAGGTACGCACATCATCAATCCCGCTTTGTTCGTCGTGATGACGGAGGAAGCGACATATTCGATGTCGCTCGACGCGAAAGAAAAAATCTACTACGAGCAAATGCGCGGCCTGCTCGATGAGCGCAGCGGCTTCACGCCGGTCGTGATCAAGGAAACCACCGGCTCGCACGATTCCGACCAACTGGCCGTAGTGACGGTGCAGGACGGTCCCGGCCTGCTGAAGGACGAGCTGCTGGCGCCGGATGTAGGCGACACCCACAACGCCTTCCAGGAGCCTGAAAAATTCCTTGCCGCCGGTGGCCGCCGCGGCCGCCAGGAACGCGTGCTGGTAGAGGGTACCTACTTCATCAACCGCCTGTTTGCGACAGTGGAATTCATCAGGAAGACCGTGATCCCGGTCGGCTTTGTGGGCGTGGTGGTGTCGTACACTGGCCATAAGGGCACCGACTTATCCGGCACCGAATACACGCACGGCGAGCTGGTGGAAAGCGGCTGCCGCGGCGTGTGGCGCGACCCGCTCATGCCGGGCAAGTACGCATTCAACACTTACGCCGGCAAGATCGAGCTGGTGCCGACCACGAACTTTGTGCTGATGTGGAAGTCCGGCGAGAGCGGCTCCAGCTTCGATAAGAATCTGCGCGAGATTACGCTCATCACCAAGGACGCTTTTGAACCGCAACTGCCGCTGTCGGTCGTAGTGCACATTGACTACCGCAAGGCGCCGATGGTGGTGCAGCGTTTCGGCAATGTGGCGCAACTGGTGGAACAGACGCTGGACCCGATGGTGTCGTCGTACTTCAAAAACGTCTCGCAAACCAAGACCTTCATTGAACTGATTCAGTCGCGCAGCGAATTGCAGCATAACGCGTCGGAAGACATGAAGCTGCGCTTTCAGGCCTATTCGCTGGAGTTCCAGGAAGTCCTGATCGGCACACCGAAGCCACAGCAAGGCGACAACAAGATCGAGAACATCATGGCCCAGCTGCGTGACCGCCAGATCGCACGCGAGCAGGTCGAAACGTTCGCGCAGAAGCAGATCGCCGCCGACAAGGAGCGCGAACTGAACGAAGCCGAGCAGCGCGCCGCCAAACAAAAAGAGCTGACCGGATCGCTGGTCGATATCTCGATCAAGGAAAACCAGGGCGCTGCCAACGTGAAGGCGGCCGAGAAGCGCCGCCAGGAAATCGAAGCGCTGGCGCAGGCCGAACGCTTCAAGCAGGAGGTGGAAGGTTCCGGCCGCGCTTCCGCGATCCGCTCCGTCGGCGAAGCGGAAGCAGCAGCAATTCACGCCAAGTCCGAAGCGATGCAAGGCGAGGGCGCCGACAAGCAGTTGATGCAAACCGTGATGCTGCGCCTGGCCGAAGCCTTCGAAGCTGCGAAGGTTCCGCTGGTGCCACAAGTGCAAATGGGTGGCGCCGACAACAACGCCTTCAGCACCCTGCTTGGTCTGATGAGTGCAATCAAGGCTGGCGAACTGACCACAACGTCTGATAAGGTATAACTCCTTTAGTGGCGGGCGAAAAACGAAAGTGACCACCCGCCGCTGCTTGCGTTTTAGCGCAAAAAAATCGAGGAGACGACGTTGCGATACACGGGGATGAAGCAGCTGGCGGCGCTGGGCATCATGATGGCGGCGCTGAGCACACAAGCGGCCACGCCGCATTTCGCAGTGGCTGGCGACCACTTCGAACTGGATGGAAAGCCGTATGTGATCCGCGCCGGCGACATGCACTACGCCCGCATCCCCCGTGCGTTCTGGCGCGAGCGCCTGCAGCAGGCCCGCGCCATGGGCTTGAATACGATCACCACCTATGTGTTCTGGAATCTGCATGAGCCAGAGCCTGGCCGTTTCGATTTCAGCGACAACCTTGATCTCGCCGCCTTCGTGCGCACGGCACAGGAAGTTGGACTGAATGTTGTGCTGCGTCCCGGTCCTTACGTCTGCGCTGAGCTGGACTTCGGCGGCTTCCCCGCATGGTTGCTGCGTACGCCCGGTCTGCGTGTCCGCAGCATGGACCCGCGCTACCTGGATGCGACTGCCCGCTACTTCAAGCGCGTTGCGCAAGAAGTGGCGTCGCTGTTGTCCTCGCGCGGAGGACCGATCCTGATGACACAGGTGGAAAACGAATATGGCTCGTATGGCGAAGATCACGCTTACATGGCCACTATCCAGAAGCAGCTGCGCGATGCGGGATTCAACCTCCCGCTATTCACATCGGACGGCCCCGATCCCACCCTGCTCGACCACGGCACCCTGCCTGGCGTGACCGCTGTCGTCAATTTCGACGGCAACGTGGACGATGTGAAGGAAGCCTTTGCTCACCTGGCCACGTTCCGCCAGCATGTGCCGCGCATGGCCGGTGAATACTGGGCCGGCTGGTTCGACCATTGGGGCGAGCGTCACCACCAGACCAATCCCAAACAGGCCGCCGATGCAGTGGACTGGATGCTCGGACAAGGCATCTCCTTCAATCTGTACATGGCGCATGGCGGCACCAGCTTCGGCTGGCAGCCAGGCGCCAACGGCCAGGGCAGCACCTACCAGCCCGACACCACCAGCTACGATTACGACGCCGCCATCGACGAAGCGGGCCGCCCTACGCCCAAATTCTTTGCTATCCGCGCCGCTATCGAACGCCATCTGGCGCCTGGCGAGCGCCTGCCCGATCTGCCTGCACAAGCCACATCCTTGATCGCCGTGCCGCGCTTCACCCTGGACGAATCCGTCGCGTTGGTCGATTCCCTGCCCAATCCCATAGCCTCCCATCTGGCGCGCAATATGGAGGCATACGGGCAGGGCTATGGCTTCATCGTCTACCGCAAGCGCTTCGCTGACGGCGCATCGGGCAAGCTGGATCTGGGCGCGGTGCGCGACTACGCACACGTGCTGGATGACGGCGCCACCATCGCCACCATGGACCGCCGGCGCGACGAGCACGTGACCGACATCAATCTCAAAGCCGGCAGCACGCTGGATGTGGTGGTCGAAAATATGGGGCGCGTCAATTTCGGCCCAATGCTGCCCGACGAGCGCAAAGGTCTTACACGCGCCGTATCGCTGAGCGGCAAGCCCCTGCTCGACTGGGAAGTGTTCTCCACGCCGATGACCAATTTGTCAGCCCTGCATTTTGCACGCGGCATACCGGCGAAACGCGGCCCCACTTTCTGGCGCGGCCATTTCAACGTCGCCGCCCCCGCCAGCACCTTCCTGGACATGCGCGCCCTCGGTAAAGGCCATGTCTGGGTCAACGGTCACCATTTGGGACGGTACTGGCGCGTCGGCCCGCAGCAAAGCCTGTTCCTGCCCGGACCATGGCTTCGCAAAGGCGACAACGAAATCATCATTCTCGACATGGACGGTGCCCCGGAAGCGCCGAGCGTGCAAGGCTTGCCGAACCCGGTGTTTGCCACTCCGGGCTGAGTAAAAAAGCGCACCATGCATTAGCTGGGCTTATGCATTCTATGCAGAGTATTCATTTGCCAGCAGAGGTGAAAAAGGCGCAGCATGGTGCACAAGCTATAAATTGGAGACGGCACATGCAGCAAGGTGAATTGGCAGGCAAGGTGGCATTGATCACGGGTGGTGCGTCAGGCATCGGACGCGCCACGGCGGAGTTGTTCGCGCGTGAAGGCGCAACAGTGCTGATCGCGGACCGCGATGGCGCAGCGGGCGAACTGGCGGTTGCGGCATTGACGGCAGCGGGCGCCCACGCTTCGTTCATCCGCGCTGACGTCGCGCAGGCAGCGGATTGTGAGGCGGCAGTGGCCGCGGCCGTGTCGCGCTACGGCCGTCTCGATGTTTTGTTCAACAACGCGGGCATTACCCGCCGCGCCAATGTGATCGACACCACCGAACAGGAATGGGATCAGGTTATGGCGGTTAACGTCAAATCGATTTTCCTGATGTGCAAATATGCTGTACCGGTCATGCAGCAGCAAGGCGGCAGCATCATCAACACCGCATCGGGATGGGGTCTGGTGGGCGGCAAGGATGCCGTGTCCTATTGCGCTTCCAAGGGTGCGGTGGTCATCATGACCAAGGCCATGGCTGTGGATCACGGCCCGCAGAACATCCGCGTCAACTGTGTCTGCCCCGGCGATACGGATACACCCATGCTGCGCAACGAAGCGCGCCAGCTGGGACTTGAGGAAACCGCACTGGTAGCGGCAGGTGCAGGCCGGCCGCTGATGCGAGTTGGTAAGCCACCCGAGATCGCGCAAGCCGTGCTGTTCCTCGCCTCTGATCGTGCTTCCTTTGTCACCGGCGACGCGCTGGTGGTGGACGGTGGCGGCCTGGCCGGATCGGCGTAAACCGTGAACAAGTGGGAGAACCCCCAGCTGCTGGAGGAAAACCGGCTGCCTCCGCACGCCTATTTTTTCGCCTACGAGGATGCCGAAACTGCGCGCACGTTTCAGCGTGAGCGCAGCCGCCGTTTCCTGTCGCTGAGCGGATCGTGGCGCTTTGCTTACTTTGGACATCCGCTCGAAGTGCCGGCGCAGTTCTACAGCGAATACATGGAAAACTGGGGCGAAATCGCAGTCCCCGGTATGTGGCAGATGCAAGGCCACGGCCAGCTGCAGTACACCGACGACGGCATGCCTTTCCCGGTGGACCCGCCATATGTGCCATCGTCCAATCCTACCGGCGCTTACCAGTGCCGCTGGACGCTTGGTCCGGAATGGCGCGGCGAACGCGTGATCCTGCGCTTCGATGGCGTGGAAACCTATTTCGAAATATACGTCAACGGCAGCTATGCAGGCATGAGCAAGGGCAGCAGGCTGGCTGCCGAATTCGACATCACTGCGCTGCTGGCCGAAGGCCAAAACCTGCTCAGCGTACGCGTGCTGCAATGGGCCGATTCGAGCTATCTTGAAGATCAGGATATGTGGTGGACCGCCGGGATCTTCCGCGACGTCTACCTGATCGGCAAGGGCGCCATCCACCTGCAGGATGTGTGCGTACAAACCCGCTTTGACGAAGCCTGCAGCGACGCGCGCCTGTCGTGCGCGATTGCGGTTTCCGCCGCCGCCGGCTGGCAAGTCGAGTGGACGCTGTACGACGGCAATCACGCCGTACAACGTGGCGCTGGCAACACTCTGGCCTGGGAAACTGCCGTCTCGGCGCCACGCCAATGGAATGCCGAAGATCCCTATCTCTACCGGCTGGAGATCAGCCTGTACGACGAAGCGCGCTTGTTGCTGGAAGTTGTGCCGCTGCGTGTCGGCTTCCGCGAAGTAAAGGTGCGCGACGGCTTGATGCTAGTGAATGGCCACTACCTGAAACTGCACGGCGTGAACCGCCACGACAACGACCATCTGCGAGGACGCGCGGTGGCCATGGCGCGTGTCGAGCAGGATATCGTGCTGATGAAGCAGCACAATATCAATTCCGTTCGTACCGCGCATTATCCCAACGATCCGCGCTTCTACGAGCTATGTGACCAGTACGGGCTGTTCGTGATGGCCGAGACGGATGTGGAAACCCACGGCTTCGTCAACGTCGGCAATCTGAGCCAGGTTACCGACGATCCGGCCTGGGAGGCGGCCTTTGTTGACCGCATCGAACGCCACGTGCACGCGCAAAAGAATCATCCGTCCATCATCATCTGGTCGCTGGGGAACGAGTCCGGGTATGGCTGCAATATTCATGCAATGGCGGCGCGCTGCCGCGAGATTGATCCAACGCGCCTGATCCATTACGAAGAGGACCGCGACGCCGAGGTATGCGACGTGGTCAGCACCATGTACTCGCGCGTGCAAATGATGAACGCCTTCGGCGAGTACCCGATGGACAAGCCGCGCATCCTGTGCGAATACGCCCACGCCATGGGCAATGGGCCAGGTGGCCTGAGCGAATACCAGGCGGTGATGGATCGCCATCCGCATTTGCAGGGCCACTACGTTTGGGAGTGGTGCGATCACGCCATCCTGCGGCCGGAGGTACCGGGGCGGGCGTTTTATGCATTCGGCGGTGATTATGGCGACTACCCGAATAGCGGGAATTTCTGCTGTGATGGATTGATCTATCCCGACCAGCGCCCCGGTCCCGGCCTGCGTGAATACAAGCAGGTCATCGCGCCAGTAAAGGTACGCGCCGTCGACGCCGCCGCCGGCAGGTTGGAAGTGGAGAATCGCTACTGGTTCAGCAGCCTTGATGGCATTTCATTGCTCATTGAGACCAAGGCCGATGGCGAGAAGCTTGACATGCAGTGTGTGAAGCTGCCGTCAGTTCCGCCTGGCGGGCGTCTGGAAATCGATATCCCGGCTGCGCCACAGGCTGGTGGTCAGCGATATCTGAACGTGCGCGTGCTGCGCGAAGAGGCAACTGCGTACAGCGCCGCACAGCACGAGCTGGCGATATATCAGTTTGCATTGCCATCGCCTCCCGTGCGGCCGCCGCAGGCGCCCGCCGGCGCTCCGGCTCCGGTGCTGGTCGAGCGCCGTCTCGACTGGCGTGTCGAAGGCTCCGCCTTTCATATGGTGTTCTGCAAGCTCACGGGAAAACTCAAGGAATGGGTGGCGCATGGTGCGCCCCTGCTCGCGAGCGCACCGCAGCTGACGTTCTACAAACCCTGCATCGACAACCACAAGCAGGAAAATGAGGCCCTCTGGCTGCCGCAGCACCTGAACATCCTGCAAGAGCATTTGCGCAGCATGGAAGTTGTGCGCAACGGCGCGATGGTGGAGGTCATTGTCGACTGCCAGATCGCACCGCCGGTACTGGGTTACGGCATGCGCTGCCGCTATCACTATTGCGTTGATGGTGGGGGACGCCTGCAACTGACCTTGTCCGGCGTACCGTACGGAGGTTTCAAGGACATGATCCCGAAGATCGGCATGTCACTGGGACTACACCGCCAACTGGACCAGGTCGAATACTTCGGCCGCGGCCCCGGTGAGAACTACCCGGACAGCAGGGCATGCAACATCATCGATCGCTACAGCAGCGACGCGGCCGGCATGTTCGAGCATTATCCCAAGCCGCAGGACAATGGCAACCGCATGGACGTGACCTGGGCAACGCTGCGCGGCAGTCACGGCAAGGGGCTGCGCGTCGATGCGCCGCAAGGCGTCCATTTCAGCGTCTGGCCTTACAGCGCCGGGCAGATTGCGGCCACACGGCACGACAATGCACTGCGCGAAGACGATTACTGGACCGTTAATCTGGATCACAAGATGAGCGGGCTTGGCTCCAACTCCTGGGGTTCCGAAGTGCTCGATTCCTATCGGGTATATATGGCGCCTTTCAACTACAGCCTGTATTTGTCGCCGCTGCATGGGGAGGATGGTCTGTGATGATCCTGAATAGCGTGGAAGAATTTCGCCAGCGCTACCACTCGGAAAAGAAATGGCGGCGCTGCCTGCAGGCCATCGCCAACCTGCCCAGGCTGAAGCCCGGCGTGTGTCATTCGATTGGTGATTCGCTGGTCTACCGTCTGGTGGATGGCCCGGTTGCTGCCGCGCCCTGCTTCACCGGCAAGCGGCGCTATGTGGAGATCCATTATTACCTGTCGGGTAGCGAGACGGTCGCCTATACGCCCAAGCGCGCCTTGGTCAGACAGTCAGCCTATAGCGACGAGACAGACCGCGAAACTTTCAATGGCGAGGCCACCGGCAGCCTTACCGCCGGTCCCGGCCAGCTGCTGATCTTCGATAACGACCACGCCTACCGGCCGCTCGGCGCGGACCATCTGCGCAAGATGATCCTGATGGTGACGATAGAAGGCGCGACTTTCCACAATAAGTGAGTTGAACATGGCGATATCCGGCAACACGCAAATTGGCCGTTTCATGCTGCTTTCGATGGCAGTGGCAGCCATCTTCAATATCCGAAATGTCGTCAACAGCAATATCGCCATCGGCATGGTGGCGGTGCCATCTTTCCTGTTCGCGACCGCAACTTTCTTCATTCCCTATGTGCTCATCATCGCCGAATTCGTCAGTTTGAATAAGGACGCAAAATCCGGCATCTACCAGTGGATTCGGTCTTCGATGGGCGACAAGTGGGCCTTTGTCGGCGCCTACTGCTACTGGTTCGTCAACCTGTTTTATTTTACCTCCGTGCTGCCCAACATCCTGGTGTATTCGTCCTACGCCTGGCTGGGCTACGAAGTCCAGCTCTCGCCGCTGGTCACCGTGATGCTGTCGATATTATTGTTTGCCTTTGCCACATGGGTATCGACCAAAGGCGCGGCATGGGTAGGACGGGTGACGTCCATTGGCAGCACGCTGGTGCTGGCGATGGCGTTCGGATTCGTGGGCTTAAGCGTGGCCGATTGGCTTGGTGGCGTGACGCCAGCAACACCGGTCACGGCCGAAGCGATGACACCGGCATTCAGCTGGTCCTTCATGGGCGCGATGGCATGGATTCTGTTCGCGGCAGGTGGTGCCGAATCCGTTGGCGTGTTCCTGAACGATGTACGTGGCGGCGCACGCACTTTTGTACGCACGATCGTGTTTGCAGGGTTGCTGATCGGGGTGCTGTACTCGGTGTCGGCGCTGGTGCTCAACCTCTATCTCCCGGCTTCCCAATTGAGCTACAGCTCCGGCATTTTCCAGGTATTTGGCGCCTTGGGAGCGCATCATCATGTTTCGCCGCTTCCGCTGAACCGCTTGATTGGCGCCGTCATGCTGCTGGGCTCTTTCGGTACACTGATGGTGTGGACAGCGGCGCCGGTCAAGGCGCTGTTTTCGGAAATCCCGAAAGGCATTTTCGGCGAGCGCGCCATTGCGCTGAATCGCCATGACATGCCGGAGCGTGCGGCGTGGATTCAATTCTGCGTCGTTGTGCCACTGCTGGTCATCCCAGCGCTGGGATCATCCAATGTGAATCAGTTGCTAAGTGTGGTGATCAATATGACGGCTGCCACTGCGCTATTGCCGCCACTGATCATTCTGACGTCCTATTTCCATTTGCGCCTGCGGCTTGATCATTTGCCGCGTGACTTCCGCATGGGATCACGCCGTACCGGCCTGGTGATCAGCGGCGTACTGCTGGCGGTCTTTGGCATCGCCTTTATTGCCGCGATTTTCCCATCGGGCCAGAACCTGCTGCTCACGCTGGGCTACAACGTGGGCGGCGTGGTCCTGTTCCTGGGTTGGGCCTTGTGGAAGTACCGGCTGTATGAGCGCGGCATCACTTCTTCTGCGGTTTCGCCGCAGCCTCTCGCGCCAGCATCAGCAGGTGCGCGGCGCTCCAGCTGAAATTGGTCGCGCCCTGCATATGGCCGTTGACGGGATTATAGTTTTCCCGGATCGGTGCATCGCCCAGTAGACCTTCAGCTCCAGCCACAAAACGCGAGGCCACGGCGTCGGCCTGTGCACCATAGCCGTACTGGCGCATAGCGGCCACGCCGAAGTAGAGCTGGTCCAGCCAGACTCTGCCCCGCCAATAGATAGCGGGATCATAGGATGGGTTTGAGACGGCGGCCGTCGGCATCGGCACTGGCGTGGCGAATTCGGCCGGGTCCAGCATGTTGGCGATGACGGCATCGGCCTGTTGTTGGCCGGCAGCACCGGCCCACAAGGCCGTCCATCCTTCCGGACCGCGTCCGCGCATGGCCAGCAGCTTGCCGCCAAGCTGGCGGTCGTAATAGAAGCCGCTGGCGGGATCGAAGAAACTGGTGTTGATCAGATCACGCAAGTGCGCCGCTTGCTGGCGCCAGGCGCGTGCTGCGCCTTCGTGGTCCAGCTCCTGTGCGATATCAGCCAGGAGCAGTTTTTCGCGATAAAGGAAGGCATTCAGATCCACCGATTCCTGATCGATCGAATAGCCCAGCAGCTTGCCCGTGTTGTCGCGATTCTCGACCACGCTGACTTGCCAGTCGCGGCGCGCGGTATCCAGGTCGCCGCCATGGGCTTTGTCGGCATAGCGCTGCAGGGCCGCCGGCTCAATGAAGCCGAAGCGCGCCGCGTTGTCCATGCCAGATTCGTAGCCTGCGGCTTGCTGCACATGGAGCCGCAGCTTGCCGTCGCTGTCGTTGTGAAGCGGGTGCGCGGTTGCGCCATATTCGGCCAGGCCATTGTGGTCGTGATCGCGATTGCGATACCACCAGCAGTGATATGCCTCCAGCTTGGGCCGCATCTCCTGTAGCCAGGCACGGTCGTGGGACCGCTTGTAGATCTCCCACACCACCCAGGCGGCCAGCGGCGGTTTGGTGTCGCGTTCATTCCAGTTGTCGCCGTCGCCGCCACGTTCGGCGTCCTTGTTGTAGAAGACATTGTCCGGCAACATTCCCGCATCTTGCGGCCGCACCGGGTCGTTGGGCTGGATCTGGTAGTCGAACAGGGCGCGCACTGTGTTTGCAGCGAGTGCAGGATCGATAGCCGCGAGCGCATAGGCCTGCTTCCAGGTATCCCAGGTCCAGGCGCCATTGAACCAACGCGCCGTGGTGGAAGGCACCATCGCATCGTGCAAAATTGCGCCGCGCGGCGCGCGCCAATTACCGATCAGCGTTTCCAGTGCCTTGCCGGCCAGCGAGGATGCCGGCAGCTTGCTTTGCCAGACGGCCCAGCGGCTTTCACTGGCGACGATGGCTTGTTCCGCGCCGGCAGGGCTGGACAGCAGGGCAGCGGCTCGTCTGGCATCAGCGCGCGCTGCCGCGGTATCGTCGAGCTGATAGCTGTGGACGGCGTAGATGGTCTGCTGGCCACCAGCTGCCAGCAACGGGAGGTCAGCGCGGCTGTCGTAGCGCTGATCGCTGACGTCGTCCTGCGCGCGCACGCTGCGTTCGATGCGATAGCGCGATTTGCCACTGGTCATGACATTGCTGGCGTCACGCACCTTGCCGAACAAGATGCTGATACCATGCTGCTCCCGCATCAGCCGCGGCCTCCATGCAGGCTGGCGCTCGGCCACCGTGCCGGTGCTATCCCATTGCGCCATCAGCTCGCCCTGCCAATGGGCACGCAGCGACAGCGATTTGCCGGAAGTATTCCGCAAGCGATAGCGTACCAGCGCGCCGCTCGCGCTGACGAAGTGGAGATCCACGTCCAGTTGCAATCCCGGCCAGACCAGACGCTGGCTCAATACGCCGGGGCGTGCGGCGCTGTTCCAGCGCGCCTGTTCAGGCTTGAACGTGCGGCCCGTATTGCGGTCGCTCAGCTCCAACCGTTCCAGCGCAGGGGCGATGTACAGGCTGTACTCCTCGGCGATCACCAGCGGACCAGTAAATGTGCCGGCCAGCGTCGGCGTATCAGGCAGCAGGTAGCCGTGCCAGCTGCCGGCATCGAACATGGGGTTGAAGCGCTGATTTTGCTCGGCATCGAAATCGCGCACAGCGGCTGGTGTGCCGTAGCGGTTGATGGAAGGCTGCGCTTGCGCGGCCCAGGAGGCGCTGCATGCCGCAACCAGCAGCAGTTTGCGAACAGGGATGGACATAGGCGGGAACGAAACGAATTGAGGGGAGGGTAACACGGCGAAGCCGGGCGTTGCGAGTGCCCGGCTGCGTGGAAAAATCAGAAGCGGTAGGACAGCGAAACCGTGGCGTTGCGTCCCAGGATAGGCCGCGCGTAGAACAGGCTTCCGTTCGAGCTCTGATTAAAGCCGCTGCGTGGATTGCCTTCGGTGAGGCCGATCGAGTTGGTCAGATTATTCACCTTCGCATTCAGCTTCCAGTGCTTGTCGATTTTGATCTCGGCGCCCATGTCGAGCACGTTATAGGCCGGCAGCTCCAGAGCGTTCTCAAAGTCGGCGTAGCGCTTGCCGATATGGCTGTACACCAGGAATATATCGCCGAAGTCAAAGTGCACCGTCGGGATCAAGCGCACCTGGATGTTTGGCGTGCGCATCACTTGATTGCCATTCTGCTTCGCTTCCTCGGCATTTGGATCGATGCCGTCGATGGTGGCGTTCTGGATGGTGGCCACATACTCCAGCGAGAAGCGCTTGAACGGATTGATGATGCCTTCCAGTTCAACGCCGGTCGACAGTGTCTTGACAAAGACCTGGCGGAAAGCACCCGTGGCCTGGTCGGTTTCGCCAAAGGACAGGTTGTCGAACTTGGTGTGGAACAGCGTGGCCGACGTGGTCCAGAATGGCGAAATATAGCGCACACCGGCCTCGATGAAACTCAGTCTGCTGGCACCGTCGACAAAGCTGTCGGTGCTGTACAGCGTCGGCATATTGGTCCCGCTGGCATAGCGCCCATACGTGGCAACGTGGTCGTTGAAGGCGTAGTTGAAGCCCGCCGTGTACGACGCTTCCTTGATGGTCTTCGTCTTGCGCGTCCACACGCCGGTGCCTGCGCGGCGCATGTAGTTGTTGGCGATGATGTTGTCCTTGTCGCTGCCATCTGGATTGAAGGCGCCGGGGATAATGGCGCCTTCGGTCAGACTGTCGCCCGGCAGATCCTCACCTGCAGCCAGCACATTTTCATCCTGTACGTCGTAGTGGGCGATTTCGTAGCGCACGCCGGCGTCAAGGCGCAGGTTGTGCGTAACCTTCCATTCGTCGTTGACGAACAGGGAGGTCGAATTCATATCGCCCTTATGGCGTTCGTAGAAATAGCCGTTGCGCAGCACGCCTTTGTCGGACAGATAGCCGAGAATCTTGTTGTTAGCGTCCACGGCGACGATGTCCAGCCGCTTCGGCTGGTCGCGCACTTCGGTAATGATGCGAGCGCCATAATCCGAATCGTCGTACAGCTTTTGCTTGGCAAACAGCACGCCTGCGGTAAAGCTGTTCTTGTCGTTTTCCTTGGTCAGGGATAGCTTGTCGACGAAGTGGCCGAGGGAGCGGAAGCGGGTTTCAGCCACGGCGTCGGTGGTGAAGCCATTGCCGTTCAGGGTGGACGGATCATTGATCACCTGGCCTGTGCCCGCGTAGGCCAGCTTGGCGGTGCCGCCAAAGCGCGCCAGCAGCGCGGCGACGTCGCTGGACTGCTCAGGATCGAGGCGGTTGCTGGCGCGGACCAGATAGCTGTTCGGGCCATTGAACACCGAGTGCGGCGCGACGTCATAGCGTGTGTAGCGCGCATTGTTCCGGAACGACCAGTCGCCGCCCAGGTCATGCTGCAGATCGGCGCCCACCACCTTGGCCAACACATGGAAGCCGGTGTGCAGATCGGTGGCGATGGTGCCGTTGGTCGTCTGGTTGGTGATGTGGGCCAGGTCCGGGCCGTCCAGCGAACCATAATGCGGATCGACACCCGGCACGCCGGTAGGGTGGGAGGGGTTGGTCAATGGAATAGGCAGGTAGAAGGTGTTGTGGTCATTGACGTATTTGGCCGACAGGTTCAGCTCACCGCCATCCAGGCGGCGTGTCAGATTCAGACGGAACTGGCCGCCATGGTCGGCGGTAATGCCGATGGGGCGCACGCCGTCGCCGTGGCGGTAGTAGCCGCCCGCCGCGTAGGACCAGTCGTCGTTGATCGGGGCTGAATACACACCCTCGGTGCGCACCATGCCGTAATCGCCGACGGTCACCTTCACTTCACCCTGCGGCTTATGTGTGCCTTTTTGGCTGATGAAGTTGACGATGGCGGCCGGTCCGTTAGTGGACAGAATGGCCGACGTACCGCCGCGGATCGCTTCGAAGCGCTTGATGGTGAGGTCTTCCCGCATCAGCACGTCCACCAGTTCGCCGTCATAAATCACAGGCAGACCATCTTCCTGCAGGCTGATGAACTGGAAAGCCGCCCCGCCACTCAGGCCGCGCGGCGACACGTTGTTGGATACCTCGCCGCCCGATGCCTCGACCCATAGGCCGGGCACCTGCTGCAGCGAATCGGCCAGACTATGCGGCGCCAGCTTTTCGAGCTTGGCCTGATCCACGGTCGTAATGGCGACCGAAGACTCCAGCTTGGTGCGGTTCTTGGCGGTGGTGCCGGTAACCACCACTTCCTGGATTGGCGCGCCCTTGTCGCTCACTGCTGCCGCTTCCGGCGCGGTTTGCGCTTGCGCGCTGTGCATGGCCGCCATATGGGCCAGGGTGGCGACCGAAAGGGTCAACCCGGTTTTTCTCCTCATCTGCATCTCCTGAATTTATCGTTATGATTACTGCCACTACACCGAAACGGGCCACATGGTCTGTTCCCGGTAGCCGGTCGTGACCGGCAAATACCCATTGAATTCCGCGTCGAGCTCTGCGTCGCCGCTGTCGATGCGCAGTACGCCGCCGTACAGCGATATCAGCTTGTCCGGCGGCGCCAGCACATGCAGGCCGCGCCGGCCGGCAGCGCGCAGCAGGCGCGGTGAAATCTGCTGGTTGCCGCGCCCCAGCACCAGGCCCTGCCCACCGATGGGTGACAGCACCAGGTGCAGCGGCACTTGCCAGCGTTCGGCCAGATCTTCCAGCTCGCGGCGCGAGGCGTCGCGCGCCAGCAGCGTGCCGTCGCCCAGCAGGGCATCCACACCCAGCAAAGTGCCGTCAACACCCAGCAGGTCCAGCAGTGCCTGGGTAGTGGAACCCGGCCCGACCAGATACAGCGAGCGCGCCTCCATCGCTTCTGCAAAGCTGCGCGCGATGGCCATTCGCTGCGCGCCGCTACCGCTGACATGGCGCGCTTTGCCACCCTGCGTCAGCTTGGGCGACAGCGGCAGTTGCAGATAGCCATGCAGGCGCGGCGCAATCAGGCCGCAGCGCAGTTCGTCCTCATCCAGGTCCATGACTTCGGCATCGCTGCACACAGCCGGTCCGTGTTGCTGCAACTGGCGCAACAGCTGCCCGGCAGCCGTCGGATGATTCGCAAATACGGCCGACTGCATCTTTACGCCGGCTGGCAAGCCCAATACCGGCAGGCTGTCTGCCACACCGGCGTCGCGCAGGCCCTGTAGCACGTCGCGTGCGGTGCCGTCGCCGCCGGCAAACAGCAGCAGGTCGATGCCCATGCCGGCCAGGGTGCACGTCGCGCGGCGCGTGTCCTCCGCCTGTGATGGCCAGTTCACCGGCACTACAGCACAAACATCCAGGCTGGCCGCTTCCAGCGCGGAACAACCCATCGCACCATCGGCCGCGTACCAGCTGACGACCTGTGCGGCCTCGCCGCAGGCGTCGAACATGGCGGCCAGGCGGGCGGGAACGTGCGGCAGACTGCAGGCGGCCAGCGCGGCCTGCACGCTGGCCGCACCGTCCGAGCCTTTCAGCCCGGCCGGACCGCCGATGCCGGCCCAGGGATTGACCACCAGCCCGATCTTCATGCCAGCCCGCGCTCGCCCAGCTTGCGCTGATAAGCGCGCCAGGTGATGGCCCAGCGTTCCGGATCGTCCAGCATTTCGCCTTGAACCCGATGCACCGGACAGTTGTGGGGAGCCGCCTTGACCAGTTCCGGGTTGCAGCGCGCTTCATCGGCGATGTGACGCATTACGCCGATGAATTCGTCCAGGTCGGCGCGCGAGTAGGATTCGGTCGGCTCGATGGTGGCCGGCTCCGGCACCAGGTATGGGTGATGGCTGGTCCAGTAGTGCACGCCGAAGTCCGCAGCGCGCAGTCCGATGTCTTCCGAACTCACACCTGTTGCCTGCGCCAGGCCGGACCAGCTGTAGCGCACCTGCTCGATGCGGCGCTTGCCGGGTGCGTATGGTGCCGACATGCCGTCGATCTTCAGCAGCTCGTGCATCATGTAGTTGTTGTTCAGGACCGCGATTTCGGACACGGTACGCAGGCCCTCGGCGCCCAGGTTCATGATCCATGCATACGCGCGCAGCACGATGGAGGCGGCGCCCGTGAAGCTGCTGATCTTGCCGATGGATTGCTCGCCGGCGCTCACCAGCTGATAACGGCCGCTCTTGTTGCGCACCAGTGGACTGGGCAGGAAGGGCGCCAGCGCCGCGGTACTGCACACAGCGCCGACTGCGGGGCCGCCGCAAGCGTGGGGCGTAGCGAAGGTCTTGTGCAGATTGAAGTGGCACAGGTCGAAGCCTGCTTCGCGCGCACGGGCAATACCCAGCAGGCCGTTGGCATTGGCCTGGTCATAGACACATAAGCCGCCTGCTGCGTGTACCGCATCCACGAATTCCCGGATGCGGCTATTGAAGATGCCGGTGTCCTCCGGATTGGTGATCACCAGTGCGGCAGTGCGTGGCGACACGGCGGCCTTGAGTGCAGCCAGGTCAGGATAGCCATCCGCATCCGGATAGATCGTGATGACTTTGTAGCCGACCAGTTTGGCGCAGGCCGCATCCGATGGATGCGAGAAAATGGTGGTGATGACTTCATCGCGCTGTGCCGCCTCTCCCTGGCTTTCGTGCCAGGCGCGCACAATAGACATATTGGCGAAGATGGCTTGCGAACCGCCGCGCGCCTGCAGAGACACCGCGTCCATGCCGGATACTTCGCGCATCACGCTTTCCACCTTGTCGATCACTTCCAGCATGCCCTGCACGCTGCTGTCCGGCTGGCGTGGATGCAGCTCCGCCATGCCCGGCTGGCGCGCCAGCTGGTCGTTGATCTTGGGGTTGTACTTCATGGTGCAGGTGCCCTGGCCGACGTCCACATTCAGGTCGGCGCCCAGGTTTTCCTGCGACAGCCGCAAGTAGTGGCGCAGCACGCGGTTCTGCGACATCTCCGGCAATGCCGGTGGGCGCTGGCGCAGCATGGTTGGGGGCAGGCTGGCCAGGGGCTGGCCTGCGGCCTGCGCAATCTCCGGCTCCACTTCCGGCACCAGGATGCCGCGTTCACCCGGCTGGCTCAGTTCAAAAATTACCGGTTCATCCCAGCGCGCCTGATGGTATCGGCGCATCTGCTGTTTGCGGTGGGTAGCGATGTTATCCATGGCGTTCATTGGTTGAGGACTTTCTCTAGCGTTGCGCACAGCAGGTCGATGTCTTCCTGCATATGGATTTCGGAAAAAGCGTACAAGGCGGACTGGCCCAGCGCGGGGAAGGCGGTGCTCAGGTCGTGACCGCCGAATATGCCAAGCTGCTGCAAGGCCGCGTTAATGGCGGCCACCGGCAGGCCGGTGCCGTCGAAATTGACGACAAACTCGCGGAAGTGGCAGCTGCCGGCATGCGTGACGCGGACGCCGGGCAGGCGCGCAAGCCGCTGTTTGGCGTAAGCAGCGCGTTGAGCAATGCCTGTGGCCAGTTCGGTCATGCCTTGAGGCCCCATCAACGCCATGAAAACGCCGGCGGTAATGCCCCATAGCGCAGCAGCAGTGCCGACAAATTCATTGCCGTTTTCGCGCTTGTCGAAAGAGGTGCGGCTGTAGGCGACGTCGCCGAAGCCGTATTCGCCCGGCACGGTGGTGGGGACGATGCCGAACAGGCGCGATGGATACTGCATCACGATGGCGGGATCGTCGTGGCTGGCGATAAAGCCGCCCTGCCCGCCGCCGTAGTTCATGTGCATGCCCAGCGGCTGGATGTCGCCGCAGACGATGTCGGCGCCGTAGCTGGCCGGTGGCGCCAGCACGCCCAGCGACACCGGATCGACGCCGACCACGAGCAGCGCGCCCACCGCATGTGCGGCGGCAGCCAGGGCGGCGCCGTCGTCGATGGTGCCGAGGAAGGAGGGGATGTCCACGTACAGCGCGGCCGTTTCCTGGTCGAGCAGCTGCGCTACGGCGGCCATGTCAAGCAGGCCGGTGTCGGGATCGAAGGGCGCGCTGGCGAAATCGAGGTCGGCGCGGCCGTAGTTGTGCATCATCGACAGCTTGTCCGGATTGACGTTGCCCGCAACGACCACGCGGCGGCGGCCGGTGTGGCGGCCGGCCATGCGCACTGCGGTGGCAGCGGCCTGCATGCCGTCGTAGACCGGTACGTTGACGACGTCCATTTCCAGCACGGCGCCCATCATGCTGCAGTATTCGAACAGCGCCTGGAAGCGGCCATGGTCGTCATAGGGTTCGCCGGCATAGGCGGTGGCGAACTCGCTACGGCCATTGATTTCATCGCACACGGCCGGTACGTGGTGCTGGTAGCAGCCGCCGCCCAGGAAGCTGAGGTGGTTGTTGCAGTGCGCGTTCTTGCGCAGCAGTCCCTCCACGTGGCGCTTCAGGCGCGCTTCGGACAAATGCGGTGCGGGGATGGCCAGCGGCGCCTGCATGCGCAGTGCGGCGGGGATATCGGCAAAGAATTCTTCGGTACTTGCGGCACCCACGGTACGCAGCATGGCGTCGCGCACTTCGGGGACGGAGTTCGGAATATAGGGGTGGATGAAGGGTTTGCCAGATGCCATGTCATTTCCTGTTGATCGGGATCGGATGCCCAATCTTGGATTAGCGAAATAACGTTGACAAATGATCAGTATGCATGCGATACATTAGATAATCTGATGCATGGAGTGCGCTGTGGTCCATTCTTCCAGTCTGTTGAGGCAGTTGAAAACCTTCGAAGTCACCGCTCGGCACATGAGCTTTACCCGTGCCGCCGACGAGTTGTGCATATCCCAGGCGGCGGTCAGTCACCAGATCAAAACCCTGGAGGATGCGCTGCAGATCAAGCTGTTCAAGCGCATGACCCGCGCCATTACCCTGACGGGAGAAGGCGCGATCCTCCAGCGCAGCGTGATCGATGCCTTTGGCCGGATCGACCGCGTGCTGGCGCAGCTGTCGCATAGCGAGGGCCGTGCGCGCAAGCGCTTGACGGTGGCGGTGACACCGGCGTTCAGTTCACGCTGGCTGGTGGGGCGGCTGGACCGCTTCCTTGCCGCACACAGCGATCTTGAAGTGCGCCTGATACACACGGTGATGCACACTGACCTGGGGCGGGACAGCATCGACCTGGCGATACGCTGGGGCGATGGCAAGTGGCCCGGCGTGGAATGCGAGCGCCTGTTCGGCACCGAACTGCTGCCCGTGTGTTCGCCGGCGCTGCTGAAGAATGGCCCACAGTTGCAGGCGCCATCCGATCTGGCGCACTACACGCTACTGCACGAAGACAGCTGCGACGATTGGGAGCGCTGGTTCGAACAGGCTGGCATGGCGCCGTCGCTGGCCCTGCGCGGGCCGCTGATCGACGACAGCAATGCCTTGATGCAGGCGGCGCTGAATGGCCACGGCATCGCACTGGGGCGCATGGCTTTGATACGCGACGATCTGCAGCGCGGTACGCTGGTCAGCCCTTTCAGTCAGACACTGACAGCGCAGGGCGCCTATTACATGTGCTGGCGTCCAAGCCGCAGCGAGCAGGAAGCGCTTGCCTGGTTCTCCGATTTCCTGCGCGATGAAGCGCGCGAGCAAGAGGCTTAGCGCGGCAGCGAACGAGGCGTGGGGCGATGATTTTATGAAGCCAAACCTGTAGTATTGACGCCCTGATGTGAACCGGAGGAGCGCAGATGAAGCAGCATTACCATGGCACGCGGGTCAGTCTCCAGCCGGGAGAGATGGTGACGCTCGGCGGATCGTATGTGTACCTGACCGACAAGCTCGATGAAGCGGTGTGGGAGGCTGAGATTGGCGCTGGCGACGGCGCTCCGAAAGTCTATCTGGTGGAACCTACCGGCGAAACAGGCAGTGTCGTCGCGCTCGGTGCACGCGAACCGACGCGCCATCCGTCGATGTCGCTGTGCTCGCGCCAGCCCCTGCGCGTGATCGGCGAAGTCACCGAATGGAAGTTCTATCACGGCACCCGTGCGGACCTGAAGCCGGGCGATCTGCTCAAGCCGGGCCATAACGCCAACTTCGGTGAACCGGGTCGCACCGCGAACCACATCTACTTTGCCCGCACGCTGGATGCCGCCACCTGGGGCGCGGAACTGGCTCTCGGTGAAGGGCCCGGTAGGATTTACATCGTTGAACCGACAGGGCCGATCGAAGACGACCCGAATCTGACGGATAAAAAATTCCGCGGCAACCCGACCAAGTCCTTCCGCTCGCGCGAGCCTCTGCGCGTGGTCGCGGAGCTCACCCATTGGCAAGGCCACTCGCCGGAGGCGATCCAGGCCATGAGAGACGGCCTGGCAAAGCTTAAGCAGACCGGCGCCGAGATCATCGACGACTGAGCAAGATTCATCGCATTGTCAGAATCCATACAAATATTCATGTTGTTAAAAGCACATGCGAACTGCATAATGCTTTGTATTCCTGCAAGTCTTTAGCTAGTATGGACGCTCGTGCAGTGGGGACAAACAGATGGAAAATATCTTTGACGCTGACGATGCCTTGCTCTCCGATCTACTCGCTCCAGCCAATCCCCTGCGTGCAGCGGCCAGTGAGGGCGAGCTAGTCTCCAAGCTGTACAGCGTGATCCAGAATCTGGGCTTCGACAAAGCCATGTTTGCCGTGATTCCCGATCCCCTCAAGGATGCAAGCAAAGTCTACCTGCGTAGTAACTATCCCGAAGCCTGGCGCCAGCACTACGAGAAAACCAATATGCGTGCGGTCGATCCGACCGTTGAGTATTGCTTCAGATCGAGTACGCCATTCATCTGGATGCCGCAATGCTTCAAGACTCCCGAACAGCGTGCCATGTACGAGGAGGCCAGCGCCTTCGGCCTGCGGGGCGGTGTGACCTTGCCCATTCATGGCCCGCGCGGTGAAGTGGGCATGCTGACCTGCGTGAGCGACCGGGCGCCAAATCTCGGCTTCGTCAAGGATCTGCAGCACCACCTCGGCGGACTGGCCTTGTTGCGGGATATCGCCTTTGAGTCGATGAGCAAATTCATCCGCGGCGATGTGGCGGACGTCAAGAAACCCATACTCACCGCTCGCGAACTGGAATGCCTGCAATGGATGGCAGCAGGTAAAACCGCCTGGGAAATCGGCCGTATCCTCGGGATCTCCGAGGCGGGAGCCAATTTCCACGTGGCGAACATGCGCAACAAGTTTGGCGTCAGCAAACGTAACGACGTTGTACTACGCGCTATCCGTCTCGGCATGATCAGCCTGTCCTGATGATTCATCGCCCGGCGCGCGCGCCAGTTTCAGGTCCTGGTCGCTAATCACTCGCAACACATAAAGCCGCACCAGCAACAGGATCGGCTGCGGTACCGGCATACCGCGCTCAAAACGGCTACCGCTGGACTGGCCAACCCCGAAGCGGTGCCAGAACTGGGTCTGGCTTTCGCGCATCAGGTAACGCAGATCGCGCATCAAGGCCATATCGCGCATCGTCAGGCGATGCTGCTCCTCGCCGCCCCCGGCGGGGGGCGCTGTCCCTGGCCGGATGGCGCTCTCGCGTCTTCGTAAATCTGTCAGGTTATTCATGGAATCCATGGTTAAACACCATACTTCGCTGTTAGTGCAGGGTGATCATCAACGCCTTGCGGGTTTGCTCGCCCAGCAGGATTTCCAGGGCGACGGCGCGTTCCACGCCAATGCGCAGCGGAGCGCCGATCCGTTTGATCTCGATGCCGGTATGGCGCAGCAGGCGTTCGATGGAGGTCGTGGTAACGGTGACGTACTTCGAAATCTTGTGCTTGTCGGCGAAGTGCACGATTTCACGCATGGCTTCCTTGGCGCGGTCGGCGAAGCCAAAGCTGCCGTCGCCTTCGGTTTCGATCGCAAAGCGGGACAGCTCCCACACGTCATGTGCTTCAGGAGCCGGCGCACCGTGCAGTAACTCCGGGAAGGTGTCTTTCAGCATATACGGACCTTCCGTCGGCATGATGCGCCAGGTACCGCATACGCGCTGCTCCTGGTTGCGGATCACCATATAGTGCGGCTCCAGCGCGTCGTACCCGTCGATCTCCATTCCCGCCAGGACCGGGACTTCCCATCCCATGCGGTCGCGGAAAACTTTGGCGCGCAATTCGTGCATATGACGCAGATCGATACGATTGATGTCGCGGCGCTGAACGATTTGAATCGAAGTCATGGCGTTCTCCTTTATGGTCAGGGGCGGTTATCGCTGTCTTGTGTCAGCCGATGTGAATACTTTATGCAAATCGGTTTTTTGGCATAACTATCAGGACAGCTAGTAGACAGGCCGTTACCACTTGGCGTGTGATAGGCAGAACTCAATGAGTGGAAAAGGACATGCTATGAACCCGATCACAGCGGGAGGCAGCCCATCGTGAACGCCATGGCTGACCCTTCCGCCAGCCTGGCGTGGCTTAGCGCGCACCGGCTGGCGGAGCTGCTCGCGCGGCGCGATGTCAGCGCGCAGGAAGTGCTGGAAGCCGCCATCAGCCGTATTGAGGCGCAGGATGGTGCATTGAATGCGGTGGTGGTGCGCGATTATGCCGAAGCGCGTAAGGCAGCGCTGCTGGCCGACTGGCGTCTGGATCATGGCGAGCGGCGGCCTTTGCTGGGCGTGCCGATCACGGTCAAGGAGTCCTTCCTGGTGCGCGGACTGGACACCACCTGGGGTTTCCCGGCAGCACGCGCCAATCCGGCTGCGGGCGACAGCGCGGCTGTGCAGCGGCTGCGCCATGCGGGCGCCATCATCGTAGGAAAAACCAATGTGTGCACAGCACTGTCGGACTCGCAGTGCGATAACCCGGTGTACGGCCGCACCAACAATCCCTGGGATCTCTCCCGTACCACCGGCGGCTCCTCCGGCGGCAGTGCTGCGGCGCTGGCGGCGGGCTTCAGCTATCTGGAAATGGGTAGCGATGTGGCGGGCTCGATCCGCGTACCTGCTTCCTACTGCGGCGTGTACGGCCACCGCAGCAGTGCGGGGCTGGTGTCTTCGCAGGGTCATCATCTGCCGGGCAGCCTGACTGGTTCAGAGCTGGGCGTGATAGGACCGCTGGCGCGTACAGCGGACGATTTGCGTCTGGCGCTGTCGGTGCTGGCCGGACCTGGAACGCCGGAAGCTGACGCTTGGCGCGTGCAATTGCCGTCGCCGCGCTGGCAAAGCCTGGCGGAGTGCCGCGTGCTGTTGCTCGACACGCATCCCCTGGTCTACACCAGCGCCGCAGTGCGCTCCGCGGTTCAAAACGTGACGGACACGCTGGCCAACAGCGGCGGGAAGGTGGCCCGGCATAGCGAAGTGCTGCCGGACCTCGCGGCCAGTGCCGAATGCTTCGCGCGCCTGCTGCTGATTCAGAACCTGTCGAAGATGTCGCCGGAACAGGCGCAGGCGCTGCATTACGACAGCACGGCCGGCGGCGGTGAACGCCTGATGGCAATCGGGAAGAAGTCTGCCATGGCTGGTGCGCGTGCCTGGTTTGAGGCGCAGGAGGAACGTGCCCGCCTCACGCAGCAATGGCGGCGCTGCTTCCAGGACTGGGATCTGGTCGTTTGCCCTTCGACCACCACCACGGCCTTCCCCCACGATGACGCCGATCCGGCGCGCCGCCGAGTGGATGGCCAAACCTGCTCTTACTTCGATCATCTGGCGTGGGTCGGCATGGCATCCGTGGCAGGGCTGCCTGCGACGCAGTGTCCTTGCGGGCTGGATGAACAGGGGCTGCCGGTAGGGCTGCAAGTGATGGGGGCGCCGTACGCGGACCTCAGCACAATCGGCTTTGCCGGTCTGCTGGAAAGGGAACTGGGAGGATTCAGGGCGCCGCCGCTGTAATGGCATAGAATGGCTGGTCCTCCATTTTCTGCTAAAACATGAAGCTTTCCAAACCTCTGGTGATTGGCGCGGTCGTGGTGGCCGCTGCGGCGTCGGCGGCAGTAATCCTGAAGTCCCGGCCGAGCCCCACGAGCGCCCCGGCTGCGGCAGCCGTTGCGGATTCCGGCAACGCCCAGGCACCATTGATGGCGGAACTTCAGAGCATCCTGGCGAGCTACCGCAAGGTCATTGTGCTGCTGGCGGACGAAAAAGCACTGTCGGATGCGGACCGCAAGGCAGCGGAGCAGGTGGGCCAGTCGCTGTTCCATGAAAATATCGAGCGCTTTGCCAAGGCGCGCGATCTGCTGGCGCGGCTGCAGGCATTGCCCGCGGCCCAGCGCGATGCCGCGTATGAGATCTTGCTGTCGTATGTGGAGTCTGCGCCGGACCTGTTCGACGCCGACCGCCTGGTCTTCCGTGAGGTGCTGGTGGAAATGCAGAAGCTGGCCGCAGCCAATCAGACCCTGCCCGGCATCAAGCTGCACAAGCGCATCAGCGAAGACCTGGCGGCGCTGGAGGATATCGAACACCAGTACGACAAGGAATTGAGCGGCGTCTTTGCCCGCTTCGACCAGCGCGCCATCGTGCCGAAGCGCGAGCGCTGGGATGATTATGTGGCGCATCTGAAGAAGCTGTTCGACCGCGAGCGCATCATGAAGGATTACGGCGTTATCGTTCCGTATCCGGTCAAGCCTGAAGACGCGAACAAGGAAATCTTCGGTAAATCACTGCCGCCGAAGACCGTGGTGCTGACCTTCGATGACGGTCCGCATGCGACCTACACCGACGAAGTGGCGGCCATTCTCAAGCAGTATGGCGTGCCCGGCATCTTCTTCGAAGTGGGCAAGAACCTCGGCCAGATCGACGAGAAGGGCAGGGAAACCGTGGGCAAGTACGCGGCCGCCAGCCGCCGCCTGCTGGACGCCGGCTATGTGGTCGGCAACCATAGCTACAGCCACGCTTTGCTGTCGAAGGAAAAAGGCGATGAGCTGTACGGCGAAATCGCCAATGCGGATCAGTTGCTGAAGGCGGTCGATCCGCGCCGCTCGGCCCTGTTCCGCTTCCCTTATGGTGCGCACAATGCGGAGGGACTGGAGGTGCTGCACAAGCTGGGCCTGCGCTCGGTGATGTGGAATATCGATTCGCTGGACTGGGCCGATCCGGTGCCGAACTCGATTGCCAGCCGCGTGCTGTCCTCACTGGAGAAAGAACAGCGCGGCATCATTCTGTTCCACGACATCCACGAGCGCACGGTAAAGACGCTGCCGCTGGTGCTGGACAAGCTGATCGCCGACGGCTACAGCTTCGCCACCTGGGATGGCAACGACTTCACCGTCACCAAGGCAGGCAAACCGGAGCCGGACAAGGTGGCCGTCAGCACCGGGTACGCCAACAGCTACGCGGTCGTCATCGGCATCAACCACTACCAGAAATGGCCCAAGCTGCAGTATGCGGTGCAGGATGCAAAATCCATCCGCGATACCCTGGTCAGCCGCTTCGGCTTCGACAATTCCCGCGTGTTCACGCTGACGGATGGCGAGGCTACGCGCAACAATATCCTGGCGCTGTTCCACGACAAGCTGGCCGAGGCGAATCTGAAGAAGGACGACCGTGTGTTCGTCTTTTTTGCCGGGCACGGCGCCACGCGGCAGCTCAGCTCCGGCCGCAGCCTGGGCTACATCGTGCCTTTCGATTCCGATCCGCAGCAAATCAGCGTCGACGCGATTCCGATGACCGACCTGCAGAATATCGCGGAAAGCCTGAATGCCAAGCACCTGCTGTTCGTGATGGACGCCTGCTACAGCGGCCTGGGACTGACGCGCGGCGGCGGTACGGCCGCTTTCCTGCGCGATAACGCGCGCCGCATCGGCCGCCAGATGCTGACCGCCGGCGGCGCCGACCAGATGGTGGCGGACGGTGGTCCGAACGGCCACTCGGTCTTCACCTGGACCCTGCTGCAGGCCTTGAACGGTAAGGCGGACCTGAATGGCGACGGCATGATTACCGCAACGGAGCTCGCGGCCTATGTGGCGCCTGCCGTGGCCAGTGTGTCGCAGCAGACTCCGGCCTTCGGCAGCCTGCCCGGCTCGGAAGGCGGCGAATTTGTGTTCCAGCTGCCGGCCGAAGCGGAATTCCTGAGCGAAGGCAGCAAGCAGCTGCCGCCAGAAGCGATCGCATTGAATAACAAGCTCGATGCGGGCCGTGCCAGCCAGGCAGACGGCAACGTGGTGGTGGTGAAGACCCTGCAGGGCGGAGAGCAAAAGCTGTCGGCGCCTAAGCCGGTGGACGCGCCAACCCGCCAGCTGGCGCAGCGCGCCAACGACCGCGGCCTGCAGCTGTACAAGGAGAAGCAATATGCGCAGGCGGAGGAAGCCTTTACAGAAGCGCTGAAATACCGTCCAGACTTCGGCCTGGCCGCCAATAATCTGGGCTTCGTGTATTACAAGCAGGAGAAGTACGCGGAAGCCGCGCGCTGGTTCGAGAACACCCTGCAAATGGATGCCTCGCGCGCCATCGCTTACCTGAACCTGGGCGACGCGCGCCAGCGCCAGGGCGATGCCGAAAAGGCCCGCAAGGCCTATACCAGTTTCCTGGAGCTGGCGCCGAATCATCCGAGCGCCGCCTATGCGCGTGAGCAGCTGAAGAAACTGGGCTGATCGGGGCCACGGCATTCGCGGCCCTTTCCCGTTACGGCTTCTGGCCCTTGCCGGTCGCAGCCCAGTAGATGCCGCCCAGAAGGTGGGTCAGATACTGCGGGTCGCGGTACATTTCGCCGTTGTGGCCCAGCGCGGTCACAAAAACGCGGCCTTTCTCGAACTGGTGGTACCAGCTGACGGGATGATCCCTGCCCATGCCGGTGGCTACCTGGCCCGGCCAGATTTTGGTCGGGTCGTAGCTTGACTCATCGACATTCAGTACCGGATGAATCGTGACCTGGTAGGGATTGGTGGTTTCATACCATTCGTCGCTCCAGATCCAGCGCTCGGGAATGCCGTAGGTGGCGGGGAATTTCTTGTCTTCGACCGTGACGACGCCGGTTTGCAGCATGGGATGGGTCTTGAACGAGCGGCCCACCATTTTCTCGTACCACACCCACCCATTTGGCGGCGTGATCAGGGCGCGGTGCACGACGACCGCATTGCCGCCGTTGCGCATGTATTCCTCGAACCTGATGCGCTGCGCCGGATTCAGTTCCTCGCCGGGCGTGTTGAGGAAGACCACGGCCGCGTACTGCTTCAGATCCTGCTCGAAGACTTCCGGTTTATTGGTCCAGGTGAAGTCGAAGGAGTGCAGCTTGCCCAGCTTTTCGAAACTGTCCCGCGCGATGGGAATGTATTCATAGTGGTACTTGTTGGGAATGGCCAGCACCAGCAGTTTGAACTGGTTGTCGGCATGGCTGCTGGAGGCCGAGGCCATGGCCGCTGCGAAGATCAGTGCTCGTTTCATCTTTTCTCCTTACGGTGCAGGCACGCCTTCGACCGGTCGATTGCCGCGCGGGACCAGCCAGCCGCCATCGCTCAGCCAGTCGGACAGGCGGTCGGGCCAATGCTGCAATGAGACGCGTTCGCCGCGCTGGCCGACGTTGAAGGCATGGTCGGTATCGGCATACAGGTGGAGTTCAGCCGACACGCCAGCATTTATCAGCTGCTGATAGAGACCCAGCGCGGGCGGCATGCAGCACTTGTCCTGCGAACCAGCGATGAGGAAGGCGGGCGGCGCGCCGTTCACCGATTTGGCTGGAACACCGAGCGGACCAGGGTAAACCAGCACCTGGAAGTCCGGACGGCCGTTCTGCTGGTCGATGGCGTCGCGATGAGGCGGAGCGGTTTCAGGATTGTCGGCGACAAGCGAAACCAGCTCGCCGCCGGCGGAGAAGCCCATGATGCCCACGCGCTGTGGATCGACGCCGTATTCGGCTGCGTGCGCGCGAACCCAGCGCACGGCGCGGCGCAGATCGGAAGCGGCGTCGCCATCGATGCGGTAGCTGGAACCCTGGTCGCGTGCCAGGCGGTATTTCAGCACGAAGGCCGTTACGCCGATGCGGTTCAGGTTTTTCGCGGCCAGCATGCCCTCATTGATCCAGACCAGCATGCGATGGCCTCCGCCCGGCACCACAATCACCGCTGCGCCGTTGGCGTGGCGCGCATCGGCACGCTGCACGGTCAGCGATGGATCATGGATATTGCTGACGTAAGTGTCCTTGACCGTTTCCGGTTCGCCGTGGCGCTTTTCGGAGCCCGGTGCGCCGTTGGGCCAGAGCTGGAATGACGGTGGTGCAGATTGCTGCGCCATCGCGGCGGCGCTGGCCAGCAACAGGACTACTGCTGCCGCCTGTTTAATTGATGTGAGTCGCATACAGGGCATGGTGAGTAAGAATGAATAAGGTGCGCTTGTCGGCGCCGCCAAAAATCAGTTGCAGAGGACGCTCCGGTACGTCGACACGGCCAGTCTCTTTGCCGTCGGCGTCATAGACGAAGACCTGGCCGTTGGCGACATAGACATTGCCTGCGCCGTCGACAGCAGCGCTTTCGCCGCCGCGATTGGCGACAGGCTTCAGGTCCGTCACGGCGCCGCCTGGGCCAAGCAGGCCGCTGAAGGTGCGGTTTTCGGAACCGTTGGTGAAGACCACGCGCTCACCGGCACGTGCGGACACGAAGCCGTGAGTGTCCAGCGTGTCGGACCAGCGGTAGCCGAGATGGTCGGCAGGTCCCTGGCGCAGCACGCGGAAGGCGGGCAGTACCAGGCTGCCGTCGGGCGAAACGTATTCGCGCGCTTTCGGCACGGCGACGTCACGCGCAAACATTTCGGCCAGGGTGGTGAACTGGTAGGTGTCCGGATTAAGCTGGTCCTTGAATTCGCCGTTGTTCCAGAAATTGACTGGAATCGCCACACGCGCTGCCGTACGCTGCGCCACGGATGTAGGCTTGATCACAGTCACGTCGGTGCCTGGCATGCCCGGCTTGAAGCTGTAGACCGTCGCTTCCGGGCCGTAGGAGGACAGCACCATCACATTGCCGCTGCTGTCGATCGCCAGATTCACAGGATCAAGCGGCGCATCACGTACGACAGCCAGACCTTCATTCTTCGACCAGCTGTAGATGCGTTTGAAATGGCGGTCCACGAAATACAGCTTGCCTGCCGCATCGACCGCTGCGCCGGCGATGGAATAGAAGCCTTCTTCCAGCTTGTCGGCCTTGCCCAGCGGCGCCGGGGCGGCTTTCTGTTTGCCGGTGTAATCGAGCACTGCGAACTCGCGTTCACGCACTTCGATCTTGTTGCTGACGTCGACAATCGCATTTTCGTAGGGATACTTGGTGGCGCGCAGGTAGGTGGCGCAGCCGTTGTCGTCGCAGGTGGCAAAGCCGCTTTCGCCATTCACGTGCACATTGCGGAAGCGGATGTCGCTGGAATTCGTGATCTTCACAGCAGCAGGTGCGGGCTTGATCGAACGCGTGACGCGGTAGCCATGGTAGTTCGCGATCAACAGATTGCGCGAATTGCGGATTTCGAACGAAACGGAGTCCATGCCGTCGCGGACTTCCTCTTCCGTCTGCGGCGCATGGAATTCCCAGTTCTCCACGCCATCCAGCACAATCTCGGCGCGGATATGGTGTTCAGCCGAGAGCTCATACACGCGGCCCGGTGTTTTCGTGTTGGAGACGTAGAAGCCTGCCTGTGCATAGCCGCTTGGCGACCAGATGCCGGTGAAGGTGCCGCCACCGCCGTCCGTTACCCACACGCTGGGATATTGGCGGTCCCAGAACCAGGTCGTATCCCAGTTGGCGGTCTTCTTGTACGGATCGCTGCGCGAACCGTCGTACAGGCGTGTGCCATGGCCGCCCTGAATACGCACATCATCCACCAGAGATTGCTGGCCGGCGCGCCACAGCAGGGCCACCGCGCGCTGGTTGACTTCACCTGTGGCCAGGCCGATGCCGGAGACAATGGCATCGCCGCCTTTCGCGCTTTCCAGCAAGGCTTTCGGCCCATCCACGCCCTGGAATTTCGGTGACCCGTTCGGCAGCGCGAGCTGGGTCAGGCCGGGGTGGAGGCCGATCAGCACCGTATCCGGCTTCATGCGGATAGTGTCGCTGACGACGTAGAAGCCTTGCGGCAGATAGACAACGCGGCTGCTGTCGATGGCTTTCTGCAGGGCGGCGGTGTCGTCGGTCGCGCCGTCGCCTGCTGCGCCAAAGCTGCGTGCATTGGCCCACTGCGTGCTCGGCGGCAGTGCGCGCATGACACGCGCGGCCGCCGATTTATCGGGCGCTCCGGCTGTCTTGAACGTGGTTTCAAACTTGCCTGGCGTTCCCAGTTCGAATAGCTTCATGCCGTAATTGAATTCGCTGACCTGATAAGCGCGGCTGGCGCCTGCCAGCGATTTGCCGCTGTCGCGGAAACGCGCCCAGGTCGGCACGTTATGCGCGATGGCGCGCTCGAAGCCAACCTGGGTATAGACATTGTCCTCATTGCTGATGATGAGCGCGGATTTCGACACGTTTTCGAAGCGCACATCCCGCCCCCACAGCCAGTCGCCGTAGCCACGGTCGATTTCCACGCCGACGGGCGTATTGCGGATATCGACATTGGCGAGGGTAAGCCCCGCCTCGTGCTCTCGGATGGCGGCCTCGCGCTGGCCGTCGAAGGTGGCGTCCATCAGTGTGTACTGCCAGGCCGGGGAAGTCTTTTCGCTCAGGATGCCGTAACGGCCACCGTAGAAGCGCAGATCGTAGCCGACATTGCCGACGTTGTAGATGCCGGCGATGCCGGAGCCGATGTGAAAATCGATGTGGCTCAGATTCGAATGCTGGGCGGTGCGCTGGCGCACTGCTGCGGCAGCGGGATTGCCGGCGCCGATGTCGAAGTCCACATTCGACAGCGCGGAATAGAAGGTCGACGAGTTCGCGTCGCGCACGTTCTCGCTGAACGGTACGGCACTCGGCACCGGCATCGGCACTTTGCCGACCGTGTACTGGTCGCCGCCGGTGAAGACCACCATCGTCGAGACGCCTTTCTGGAAGCCGGGCGTATTCGGCGCCAGCACGAATACGGGCCGCGTCGGGCCGACACCATACACGCGGACAGCCAGCGGAATCAGGATGCTGCGCGTGATGCGGTAGTGGCCGGAGGGCAGGAAGACGACGCCACCCTGGCCGCCGTTCGCAACGCTGTTGATGGCCTGCTGAATGGCGTCGGTATCGTCAGCCTTGCCATCGCCCTTGGCCTGCACGGTGGCGGCGCGGGGATCGTCCGGCTTGGTCAGGAAGGCGGAAGTGGAGGCAAATGCGGGGAGATGCGCGGCTGCGGCCAGCAGCGCGAGTGCGAGTCTGTTCATCAGTGCTTTATCCTTTGCTGACCAGCAGCGACAAGAGCATCACAAAAATCAGGCCGAAGACGCCGACCAGGGTTTCCATCAGCGTCCAGGAGCGGAAAGTATCCTTGAGCGACAAGCCGAAATATTCCTTGAACATCCAGAAGCCGGAATCGTTCACATGGCTGCACATCAGGCTTCCTGCGCCGATGGCGAGGATCATCAGGCTGGGATCGACACCGGAACTTTGTACCAGCGGGCCGACGATGCCCGCCGCCGTCACGCCTGCCACCGTCGCGGAGCCGAGGCAGATGCGGATCAGCGTAGCGACGGTCCAGCCGAGCACCAGCGGCGGCACGGGCAGGCGCGCCAGCTGCTCGCCCAGCTGGGTGCTGACGCCCGAATCCACCAGCACCTGCTTCAGGGCGCCCGCGCCCGCAATGATCAGCAGGATGGGCGCGATATCGCGCAACGCCTCCTGCGCCCCTTTCATGACTTCAGGTAGTGCCTGGCCGCGGCCGGCACCCAGCGTGATCACTGCCACGCCATAGGACACCAGCATCACGACCAGAGGATTGGACAGGAAAGCCAGCAGCGGACCATCGGCGGCATTGGACATCGCCAGTAGCGTCGCACCAGCCAGCAGAACCACGGGCAGCAGCGCAGTCGCAAAGCTGTTGACGGTTCCGGGCAGTTCAGCCTCGGCACGCAGCTCGTTGCGGAACATCTGGGCCGGTTCGGCGCGGATGCGGCGCAGCGACATGGCGAACACCGGACCGGCAATGATCAGCGTAGGCACCGCCACGGCAAGGCCGTATAGCAATGTCCTGCCCATATCGGCATGGAATTGCGCCACCAGCGCCGTGGGCGAAGGATGTGGCGGCAGGAAGCCGTGCGCGATGGAGAGGCCGGCCAGCAGCGGCACGGCCAGCGCCACGGCGGGCCGCCCGGATTGATAGACCAGGGAGAAAATCAACGGGACCAGCAGCACGAAGCCCACGTTGTAGTACAGCGGAATACCGACCACGAAGCCGGTGATCGTCAGCGCCACCGGCATGCGCGAGGGGCCGAGCCCTCCGATCAGCGAGGTGGCGATGCGCTGTGCGGCGCCGCTGTCGGCAATCAGCTTGCCGAAGACGGCGCCGAGGCAGACGATCACGATCAGAGAGCCGAGCAGATCGCCGATCCCCTTTTCGATCGCGCCGGGGATCTTTTGCAGCGGCAGGCCAAGCAGCAGGCCCGCCACCAGCGCCGCCACCACGAAGGCGATCAGCGGCTGCACCCGTCCCCAGGCAATGAGGACGGTCAACAGCACGACCGCCGCCAGCACGGACAACATCGCCAACACGGCTATGTCCTCCGCTTAGTAGCTATAGCGCAGACCGAAGCGGTAGGTGCGGCCCAGGACATCGTACAGCGTCGGGTTGATGCCGAAGCTGGCGTTGGCCTGCGGTGCCGGTTCAGGATCTTTGTCCGCGATATTGTCGATCTTGAAGTAGGCCATCAGCTGCTTGGAGAACTTGTAGCTGCCGCCCAGGTCGACATAGGTCGCGCCCTTCATCTTGTTGTCGTAGATGGTCGGGTGGATGATGGTCGATACCGGGCAGTTGGTCTGGCACTCGATGTACTCGTTGTTGTACACGCCATCGCTGAACCAGCGCTCGCTCAGGGTCAGGCTGAGCTTATCGTTTTCCCAGGTCTGCTGCGCCAGCAGTTTCCATTTCGGCGTACCGCCCAGATTGACGCCTGCTCCTTGCGTCGGAATGGTGCCCACCACGCCGGAATCGGTCAGGAAGCTCAGGGTGCGGGTCGCCAGGCCGCGCAGGATCACGCGGCCCGGCAGGCCGAAGCGATCCAGTTTGCTCTGGTAGGACGCTTCGATGTCGAAGCCCTTGTTGCGTAGCGAAGCCAGGTTGAAGGCTTGCAGTGTCACATAATTGCTGCCAGGCTGATTGAGCACCATGGCGGAGCAGATTTCCTTATTGCCCGCCACGCACAGATCGACTTCCTGCTGCGTCGTCAGGGCGGAAATCACTTCGCGCACCTTGATGTCAAAGTAGTCGATGGAAGCGCTGAACCCTGGCGCCCAGCCAGGCTGGGTCATGACCACGCCGAACACGGTGTTGCGGGCCAGTTCCGGACGCAGATTGGTGTTGCCGACCGTGCGCTGCTGAATGGTGATCGTGTTGCCCTGGTATTGCACGACGTTGTTCACCACCACCGGCGCGGCATACAGCTCGCTCAGGTTGGGGGCGCGCACGTCCTTCGACGTGACGGCGCGGAAGCGCAGGCCGTCGATGCCGGTCTTCCAGTTGGCGCCGATCTTCCAGCTTTCGACGTGGCCGGAAGTGCTGTAGTAGGTGTGGCGATCCGCCAGGTTCAGGTTGGCCTCGCCCCACGCCGCCGACTTCAGGATCGGCACGTTGAGCTCCAGATACGCTTCCTTCACGTGGTAGGCGCCGGAGCCGTTGTGGTAGTTACCGGCGTACCAGTTATTGCCGACGGTGGAATTCAGCAGCGGGTCAGCAGGGAAGTTGGCCGAATTCGGCGAATCCGCGCTGACGCCCGCACCGTAAGGGTCGCCAACCACGCGGTAAGCTTCACGGCGGTATTCTGCGCCGGTTGCCAGCGCGATCGGACCAGCCCAGGACTCGAATGGTTCGCCGTTGATATTGAAGCTGGCGACGTTCTGGCTTTGGGTGGTGTGCTGGAACGGGCCGTTGGCCGGTTCGATATACGCCATTGCCGCAGGATCGGCCGGGTTGTTGCCGATGATGTTCAGCGGTTTGCAGCCGGATGCCACCGCGGCCGCACTGCGGCAGACGATGGAGCCGTCGGCGGCGCGTACTGCGTCGATGGCGGCGTTGTAGCGCGCGTTCAGCGTGATGTCGTGAACCTGGATATCGGTGGTGTTGGTGCCGTGTTCACCATAGGCGTCATACGACCATTCCTTGCCGAACAGCTTGAACTTGCCGTCCGCACCAACCACGTAGCGGTGCTGGGTACGCGTCGGGTGAACATTGATATTGTTCGGGAAGATCGCGTTGGCCGTGCCGTACTGGAAGCTGGTGATGTTGTTGGCCGCGCAGGCTGCCCTGATGGACGCCGGCAGGAAGGGGTTATCGCACTGGATGGTCAGGTTGGCGTTCTTGGCTGCGCCTGGATTCGGCGAGAACTGCGAGTTCACGGCACCGTAGTTGGCGGTGAAGTAGATCTCGTTGTCCGGATCGAGGTCGTAGGAAACGCGGGTATAGGCCACGCGGCGCTTCAGGTCCATCGCCAGGTTGGTGCCGGCGCCCACGCTGCCGCTCAGGTCACCGCCGACGCAGAAGGGATTGATACAGTTGGTGACGCCGCCGGTGCCGGTCGGTACGCCGCCCGAACCGTATTGGAACTGGTAAGGCACGCCGCCGGCGCCAAATGCAGTGCCCTGCAGCGGGCCGCTGGTAATCAGGCCGTACTTGGAATACTGGTACTGCTGCGCGTGCTCGATGAATTGGTACTGCGGCTTGCCGTCAGTGGTTTGCGCCAGGGGACGAATCTGGAAGGCCGGGTTCTTGTACCAGGTACGGCCGTTCGGGCCGACTTCGCCGAAGCCGGGCGAATCGATGCCGTTCTCCTTCATGTATTCGCCGCTGACGCTGACGTGCAGCTTGTCGTCCATGAAGCCTCTGCCCCATGCCGCCTGCAGCGTGCCGTTCTTGTCGTCGCCGTAGGTGGTCACGCCGCCTTCGACATTGGCCTTGAAGCCTTCGAACTTCTTGTCTGTGACGAAGTTGACCACACCGCTGATCGCGTCCGAGCCGTAGGAAGCGGATGCACCGCCCGTCACCACGTCCACGCGCTTGATCAGCAGCTGCGGGAACTGGCTGACGTCCGTCACACCGGTCACGTTGGCGCCGACCACGCGCTGGCCGTCCAGCAGGGTCAGGGTGCGGATGGGACCGAGACCGCGCAGACTCAGGGAGCTCAGGCCCTGGATGCCGCTGCTGGTGCTGTTGGTGCTGGTGGTGCGGCCGGTGCTGCCTTGCAGTGCCGGCAGTTCGGCAATCGTGTCGAACAGGTTGGGCTGGGCCGCTTTTTCCAGATCGGCCGCGCCAAGGCTGGTGGTCGGCGTGGGCTGGGTGAAGCCGCGCGCCGCAATGCGCGAGCCGGAAACCTGAACAACCTGGGTGACCGGTGCGGCCTCGGTTGTTGCGGCTTCATCCGCTTTTGGGGCTTCCGTTGACACTTGCTGTGCGTAGCCGGGAATCGCCATCATGCAGCAGGCGCTGGCGACGGCGAGGTGAATCAAGGTTCTCTGTGCTGGTGTATGCATTGTTGTCTCCGTGTTTTTTGTATGGCTTGCAATGCTTGTTAAACCTGCTTGATGCGCTTTATCAGCTCCTCAGGCGGTTCGGTGATATCAAGGGTGATTCCTGATTCGTCATCTTGCAGCGGCTCCAGATCGCGCAACTGGCTGTCCAGCAGAGAGGGCGGCATGTAATGGCCCACACGGGCCTGCATCCGTTGTGCGATCAGGGCGCGGTCGCCCTTCAGGTGGGCGAAACGCAGATCCGGATCGGCCTGGCGCAGCAGGTCGCGGTAGCGCCGCTTCAGGGCCGAACATGAAACGACCAGGCCCGCGCCGCTGTCATACGCTTTGCGGATCTCGCGCGCCAGCGCATACAGCCAGTCGGCCCGGTCTTCGTCGGTCAACGGCACGCCTGCCGACATTTTGGCCACATTGGCTGCCGGGTGATAGGCATCCCCCTCAATGAACGGCACACCATTGGCTTGCGCCAGCGCTGTACCGATCGTGCTCTTGCCGCATCCGCTGACGCCCATCACGACCCAGCGGGGGGCTTTTGTTTTCTCCATACGCTCTCCATTTTTCAGTGCATTAGGTAGCGCTACCATTTGAACAAAGTCTAGAGCCTTGTGAAAATTTGTAAAGCTTTTTCTTTTGTGCACAACGGAAACTCTGGATCGCGTGGAGCTGACTTCAGAGGGAAAAGCCACTCAATTTGGTAGCGATATCAGTTGCTTAGCTGTTGTGTTTGGGATACGGCTCGGTCAAAATCGAGCCATATGCGCCAGTCCCTATCAGCAGTTGCTCTCCTTGCCGCCCTGTCCGGGGCCGGCGCCAGCGTGCCCGAATCCAGCCATCAGGCGGCCGGCCCAATTATCCGTTCGCCCGATCCCGGCGCCGCTGAAGATGCCGCCGCCTGGAAAGCATGGCGCGAGAACGACTTCGTGAAAGCCTTCGCCCTGTGGCGCGACGCGGCAAATAGCGGCAGTCCGGATGCGCAATTCCGTCTCGGCCTGATGTACGAACTGGGGAAAATGGGCGTGGCCGATCCTGCCGAAGCGATGCGTTGGTATGAGCTGGCGGCGCACAATGGCAGCGTGGACGCCTTGTTCTGGCTGGGCGAGTCGTATGCCAGCGGCAGCATCGTGCCGAAAGACCCGGACAAATCCGTCGGCTATCAGCGCGCTGCAGCCGCAGCCGGATCGCCACAGGCCATGGTGGCTCTGGCCTGGCGTCATTACAACGGCGACGGGCTGGCGCGCAACGGCAGGGCTGCCGTGGAATGGTTTGAACGCGCAGCGCAGCGCGGTGAGCGTCTGGGTACGTATGGGCTGGCGCTGTGCAATGAATATGGCGTAGGCGTCCCCGAAAATATGGAGGAAGCGGCGCGCCTGATGCGCATGGCGGCGGATGCGGGTATCGGCGATGCCCAGGTAGAGCTGGGATTTTTCTACGAACACGGCAAGGGTGTCTCCCAGGAGCTGTCGCAGGCACTCGCCTGGTATCGCAAGGCGGCAGAGCAGAATAATGTGCATGGCTTGCGCAATGTGGGGCTGATGTACTCCTTTGGCCGCGGCGTCGATGCCGATCCGGCGGAGGGCGCCAGGTGGCTGCGCAAGGCGGCCGATCTGGGCAGCATCGCGGCCATGCTGAATTACGGCGACGCCTTGCGTGAGGGGCGCGGTATGCCGGCTGATATCGGCGAAGCGCGCCACTGGTATGAAAAAGCGGCGCAGCGCGGCAACGCCGATGCGCAGATGTCGCTGGCCATGACCTATCTGGGCAAGCAGCCCGGCGAGGATGATTTGATGAAGGCCGGCCAATGGGCGGCGCCGGCGGCCGAACAGCGCGATGAAGATGCGCTGGAGCTGGCGGGCAAGCTGGGCAAAGTGCTCGACAGCGTGGGCGATGCGCGTCTCAACCGCGGCGCATTCGATCAGGCGGAAGAAGCGTACAAGCTGTCGCTGCGCCTGCGCAAGGCGAAAGGAGGCCCGCGCGATCTGGCGGTCGCCGAAAGCCTGGCCAGCCTGGCGACGCTGTACTCGGTGCGCGACCAGTTCGCGCAGTCCGAAAGCGACCGGCGCGAAGCACTGGATATCCGCGAGCAGCAGTTGGGGAAACGCGATCCGCTGGTGGCGCGTACCAGGGCAATCCTGGCACAGCTTCTCTACCGCGAAGGCAAGAATGAAGCGGCTCGTCCGCTCTTTGCTGAGGCCCTGGCCACCATGGAAGCCGGTCTGGGTACGGATTCGCCGCAGCTGGCGGACACGCAGAACGACTATGCGGCCTGCCTTGCCGAACTGGGACAATTTGCAGAAGCGGAAACCATGTACCGCCGCTCGCTGGCCCTGAAGGAGAAAGCGCTCGGCCCGGTGCACCATGCGATTGCCACGGGCTGGAGCAATTTCGGCGAGATGTACACGCGCATGGGACGATACGAGGAAGCGGAAAAGGCGCTGAAGCTGTCGCTCAGCATGCGCGAGCAATTGCTGGGGCTAACGCATCCGGAATTGAGCTTCAGCCTTGTCAATCTTGGGCGCCTTTACCGCATACAGGGTCGCTTTGCCGATGCGCGCAAGGCTTTGGACCGCGCGCAGCCGCTGATCGAACAACGCTTCGGCAAGGACAACAGCCAGACCGCGCTGGTGCTGTATGAGCAGGGGATGCTGCTGTACCGCGAAGGCAAGATGGCGCAGGCGGAGCCTTTGCTGCTGCGGGCTTTTGAGATCCGCTTGCGTGTGCTGCCCAGCCATCCAGCTACGCGCGAGAATGCAGATGCGCTGGCGGCGCTGTACCGCGCCACCAAGCGGGAAAATGCGGCGGCAGAAATCATGCACCGCCTGCCTGCCAGCGATTCTTAACGGCGGCGCTGCAATAGATTGTCCAGCGAGAAGGAACCGCCGCCGTAAGCGATCAGCGGCAGCAGCAGTCCTGCCCAGCTCAGGTGAGTCGGCCATGCATCCGGATACACGAAGATCTCGATGACCGCCGTCATGCCCAGCAGGCCCAGAGCGGCGGAGCGGGTCAGCAAGCCAAGCACCAGCAGAATCGGGAACAAGTGTTCCGCATACGTGGCCAGGTGTGCCGCCAAATCCGGCGGCAGCAGCGGCAACGCGTATTCAGTCTGGAACAGGTCATAGGTGGAAGGCTTCAGCGTCAGCCAGCCCTGCACCTTGGTGCGGCCGGACAGGAAGAAGATCGAGGCGATGCCGATACGTGCGACCAGCAGTTGCAGTGATTGCGGCAAAAAGCGTGACAATGCGTTCATGTTTTTTCCTTTTCTTTGATCAGGTGCGCCACTTGCCGTTGCGGACCAGTTCCGTAATGGCGTTGGCAAATGCTTGTGGTGCTTCCAGCGGGATGTTGTGGCCCGCGCCTTCGATGCGGCGGTGGTCCGCGCCGGCCTCACCGACTGGCGGAATGCCGCTGGCGCTGCCCTGCAGCGTGATGAGCGGTTTTGCGATGGCGGCACTGGCCGCCAGTTTCTGTTCATCGGCTTCGTATTGCGGCAGGCCGGCCGCTTCGCCGCGCTGGTAGCGGTAGGCATGGTCGATGACTGCTGCGAAGTCGGGATTGTCGAACGCTTTCGCGGAGCGGGCGAATAGCGCTTCGTCGAAATGCCAGGCGGGCGAGTTGGTCTGCCAGAGCTGGTGTGCTGCATTGCGGCGTGCTGCGCCGCTGCGCGCCAATGCAGGCGCTGCGGTGAAGCCGTCGACGGCGACCAGACCCACGCAACGGCTTGGCTTCAGCGCCGCATAAGCACGGGCGGCGCGAGCACCCCAACCGAAACCGCCGATGACGGCTTCCGGCGTATCCAGCACATTGAGCAGGGCGATGACATCGCTGCCGAGTGCCGCCGGTTCGCCGGAATGGGCCAAGCTGCGGTCGATGAAGCGCGTGGTGCCGTGGCCGCGCAGATAAGGCACGATCACGCGAAAGCCTTGCGCGGCGAGGATTTGCGAGACTTCGGCATAGCTGTGGATGTCGTACGCGAAGTCGTGAAGAAGGACCACCGGCCTGCCCTCTTCAGGGCCAGCCGAGTGGTAACCGAAACTGATGGTCTCCGAGCCGGCCTGCTTGATGATCAGGCGGGGTAAGGACTTTGGCGCCGCGAAGCTGGGCAGCGCGAGCGTTGCCAGTCCTGCGGAAGCGGCCAACAGGAAGCCGCGGCGGGTGAGGGTGGTCATGGGAATTCCTTATTCAATACCGGTAATCAGTTCGCTGCCAACCCAGTCAGCCAGCAGGCCGCCCGCAGTAGCGACGCCTTCGCTTTCGCCCAGCTGCTCGAC
The DNA here is from genome assembly GCF_052114165.1 of Pseudoduganella sp. RAF19. Taxonomy (NCBI): domain Bacteria; kingdom Pseudomonadati; phylum Pseudomonadota; class Betaproteobacteria; order Burkholderiales; family Oxalobacteraceae; genus Pseudoduganella; species Pseudoduganella sp. RAF19. The sequence goes on from NZ_JBFREF010000009.1 coordinate 458,966, forward strand.
CAGGAAGTCGCACAGACCGGAAAAGCTGCCGTTGGCCTGCACCTGCGCGATGGCGTCCAGCTCGATCTGGCTGACGGTGCGCAGGCAGGACACATAACCGCGGCGCCACGCCACGTGGCCTTTCGGCTCTTCCAGCATGCTGCCTTCGGGATGCTGTTCGCCTTCCTGCATCGCCCACCAGATGTCGGATGCGTTGGTCGTGGCTGGCGCTGTCTGCAGCGTGGGCGTGAAACGCAGCTGTGCACTTTCCCAGTCCACGGAGGCCAGATCGGCTGCAGGTACGGGCTGTGCGTCGCCGGCGACAAACGCTGTGCTCAGCGCGTGTTCGATCCATGCCAGTTCGTGCAGGTCGGGATTGCGCGGGAAAATGTCGCGCAGGGTTTCGCCGAATTCGTCGGCGTAAGCGTCCAGGGTCCAGGAGTGGGGCGGATGATTGTCGATGTGTTTCACAGCAGCGTGCATGAAATTGTCTTCACCCATCCAGCTGCGTACCTGCGGATAGGTGGCGCCCAGCGAGTTGACCAGCTGTGCGCGATAGTTGTTCTGGTAGACGGCGAGGCCGGGCTGGTGGGCGCCGCCCAGCGTGGCGGCGGCATCATCGGATGCGGTCGTCAGCCAGGAGCGGAAGCCGTTCTGCAATTCTTCGAGTTTCATGCGGCCTCCTTGATGCCGTGCTGGCGGGCGATATCCAGCTCGGCCAGCAATTCGCTCAGCGGCGGGATGTTGTCGTCGCGCTCGATCATGGTCGCGGCGTAGGGGAAGCGGGCGGCGGCCTCGGAATACAAGTCCCACACGCCATCGGGAACCGGCTGGTCGTGCGTGTCGATCAGCAGGCCGTTGCCTTGCGTGTGCCCGGCCAGGTGCATCTGGCGCACGCGCTCGGATGGCATGCCGCGCAGGAAAGCCTGGGCGTCGAAGCCATGGTTGCTGGCGCTGACAAACACATTGTTCACGTCCAGCAGCAAGCCGCAGCCGGTGCGCTTGCTCATCTCGGCCAGGAATTCCCATTCCGTCATGTCCGCGTTTTCGAAAGACAGATAGCTGGATGGATTCTCGAACAGCATGGCGCGGCCCAGGGTGTTCTGCGCCACGTCGATGTTGTTGCAGACGATGTCCAGCGCTTCCTCGGTGTAGGGCAGCGGCAGCAGGTCGTGCGAGTTGAATCCCTGGAAGCGCGACCAGCTCAGATGATCCGACACGATCACGGGCTGGATCTCCTCCACCAGCGTCTTCAGACGCGCCAGGTAATCGATGCGCAAGCCATCGGCCGAGCCGATCGACATCGATACGCCATGCAGCGCCACCGGATAGCGTTCGCGGATCTGGCGCAGGATATGGCGCGGCTGGCCGCCGGCCACCATGAAGTTCTCGGAAATGACTTCCACAAAATCGACTGGGACGTCGGTTTCCAGGAAATCCCGGTAGTGTTCCTTGCGCAGGCCCAGGCCGTAGCCCGCCATGCTGGGTAAAGATTTGGACATCGCTGACCTCATTCGTTCGAAAATTCAGAACCGTTGACCCAAGTGGCAGGCACACCGTGCCTGCCACTAGCCTTTGCGGTCGGTTTACTTCGGTTCGGTCAGGGTGCCGCCCAGTGCCTTGCACTCGGTCGGAGTCTTGACCACAACGCCCTGGCCTTTGCAGTCGTTCAGGCCTTTGCAATCGTGGTGGGCGGTGGCGCACAGGCTGGTGCCCTTGCAGGTGTTCACGCCGTAGCAGCGGCCCGGCTGTTCTTTCTGTGCGGAGGCAGCATAGGCTGGGGTGGATGCGACGGATGCCAGTGCGATCAGGGCAGCGGCGGTGGCCAGGCTGGCAGCTTGGATGGATTTGATCATGGTGTTTCTCCTGTAAATATAAGGCTTACTTCGTTGCGGCCACTGCGGCCTCTTCGATCACTTTGGCGACGGCTTCAGCTTGCGAGATATAGATCGCGTGGCTGGCTTTCACTTCGGTGACCTTGCTTCCGGCACGCTGGTACATCCAGCGCTGCAGGTCGGGATTGATGGTGCGGTCTTCGGTGGCCACGATGCCGTAGCTCGGAATGCCGCGCCATGCGACGGTGCGCGACTGGCCGCCGAGGGCAGCGATGGTCGCAAATTGCTGGGACACCGCCATGAAATTGGTGCGGTTCTCCGCCAGGTCGCCCGCGTAGTCGCGGCCGAAATTGGCGGGGTTGTAGTAGATGAAGCCATCGAAGGTGGACTTCAGGTTGTCCACTTCAGGTGGAATCGAGTTGGCCAGCTGATTGGCGCTTTCCGCGACGTCCGGTGCATAACCCGCGACGTAGACCAGGCCCTTGATCTTGCCGACCTTGCCGGCCGCGGTGATCACGTTGCCGCCGTAGCCGTGGCCGACCAGGATGGCGGGACCGTCGGCGGCGAAGATCTGCTTGTCCACCAGGGTGGCGTCTTCCTGCAGCGAGTGCAAGGTCGGCTGCACCACGCTGACGTGGTAGCCCTTCCAGTACAGGATGTCGTGCACCACGCGCCAGCCGGAGCCGTCAACGAAGGCGTCGTGAACGATGATGATGTTCTTGGCGCCTGACGGGGTCGGCAGGGCTGGGGTGGCAGCCATGGCGCTGGCGCTGGCCAGCAGCACGGCGGCAGCCGCGGCGATTTTGCTCAGTTTCTGCATGACGGGTCCTTAGCGCTTGATCGGGGTCAGGGAACCGAAGCCTTTTGGCGTCTTGATGGTGGTGCAGGTGCCCTTGTCGACCAGGGTCCAGGCGTCGCCCTGGTAATCCTTGGTGGAGGTGGAGGCGCAGGAAGTGCCCGGACCGGCGGCGCAGTCGTTCTGGCCGGCTTTGGAAACGCCGTAGCATTTTTCCATCGGTTTCTTCGGTGCGTCGGCGGCGTTGGCGCCGGTAGCGAAGGCGGCGAAGGCCAGAGCGGCGGCGACTGCAACTTGGGAGGTCTTCATTTATTTCTCCTAACGTGTGTAAAAGTGCTGCCAGTTTGCAAAGCGCTCGTATCTCCCATGTGTCCGTTTGTATCAGTATTATCGAATGCGCTTTAAACGCATGCGATTTGTATGGGCGAGCGAAAGCCGCGGCAGCTTCGCCGCGGCGCGCCTGAAGGCGGCTTTATTTCTGGACGGATTTCAGGAGAGTATCGCGCAGGGTGGCGATGGTGGACTGGATCTTGGCGAATTCGTCGGGCGGCAGGCCCGTTTCGATGACCTGGCTCATGGAAAGCGCTTCTTCGCGCAGGCGGTAGCCCGCTTCGGTCAGGGTGACGCGCACCTGCCGTTCGTCTTCGGCGTCGCGCTGGCGGCGCACATAGCCCATGGTCTCCAGCTTTTTCAGGATGGGCGTGAGCGTGTTCGATTCGAGGAAGAGCTTTTCGCCCAGGCCGCTGACGGTCTGGTTGTCGTGCTCCCACAAGGCGATCACGGTGATGTACTGGGTGTAGGTGAGTCCCAGCTTTTCCAGGATGGGTTTATAAGCCTTGCCGAACGCCAAGTTTGCCGAATATACGGCAAAGCACAGGTAATCGGACAGCTTCATGACATCCGGGTCGTCAGGCGAGATATGGGCGGGTTTTTTCATGGATTCATTATATATATCGAATCCGATTAAATCAAAGCCGATGTTTCACAGCTCGTGTTTGCCCAGAATGCGGCGTGTGGCGCCATCGGCCTGCATGGCGGACATGGTCTGGCGGAAGCGCTCCACGTCCGCATCGCTGAAATCGAGCGAGCCGGCCAGCCAGGCGGTGGCAGTGCGCACGGGCTGACTCAGGCGATATTCCACCGCCCCGGCGCGTTCCTTGAGCGAGGCCTTGATGATGGAAACCTCGCCGAACACCGCATCGGCCATGCCGCCCGTGAGGAAGCGGTGCACTTCTTCCAGTGATGCCGATTCGACAATCCTGTTAAAGCCCATCTCATGCAGCATGGCGGCCTGGGCCGCGCCGCGCAGCAGGGCGATGCGGCGGTCCTTCATGTTTTCCGGATTATCCAGATCAAAATGGCCATCGCGCGGGGCCATGAAGAGGTAGCGTTCCTCATACAGCGGCGCCAGCCAGCGGAACTTGTCTTCGCGGTCGGGCTGGCGGGTCAGGGGGAAGATCGCAGTTTCCGGCATGGTCGCGGCCAGAAAGATGGCTCGGCGCCAGGGAAAGAATTGCATGGATGGCATTACATCCATGCGGCGGCACAGCTCGTCCATGATCTCCTGTAGGGCGCCACCGCCTTTTTCCATGACCAGCGGCGGCAGCTCAGCGGTGACGACGTGCAGGCGGCGCGGCCGGGCGGCTAAAGCCAGCGTTGGCAGAACGGCAAGGGCGGACACCAGGCTGAGGAGCAGTCGTCTTTTCATGCGCGTATTTTAGCCGCGGCTGATGCTCTCTCCGTCGTTTGCGCGCAAACGCCAGAAAATGGCTGAAGTAATAATAGTCAGTACGGCCAAGGCGATAAAGGCATGGTGCAGGGCGGACGACAGGGCCGCCTGGTCCGATTGCGGCAGGCCGCCGAGGAACCAGCCCGTGATCAGCGAGCCGCAAGCCAAGCCAAAGCTCATCGACAGCTGCTGCATGGAACTGGCGATGGTGCTGGCCATGCTGGAGTCCTGGCCTTCCACGTCCGCATAGCCCAGGCTGTTCATGCTGGAGAATTGCAGGGAGTTGAAGAAGCCCTGGCACAGGCTGATGGGAACGATGGCCCACCATGGCGTGCCCGGCTTCACCATGGCGTACATGGCGATGGTCACGCCGATCAGCACCGTGTTCACCACCAGCACCTGGCGGTAGCCGAACTGGCGCAGCAGTTTGGCGGAGATCACCTTCATGCCCATGGCCGCGGCCGCCGACGGCATCATCAGCAGACCGGATTTCCAGGCCGGAAAGCCCAGGCCAAGCTGGTACAGCAGGGGCAGCAGGAAGGGCAGACCGCCCACGCCCAGCCGCGTGAAAATGCCGCCGACCACCGAGATGCGGAAGGTGCGCACCCGGAACAGCTTCAGATTCAGCAGCGGATGCGGCTCGTTCTGGGCGTGGTAGGCATAGGCCGCCAGCAGGGCGCAGGAGAGCAGGAACAGCACGCCGAACTCGGTCGGACCGATCTGGTGCTCGCCGAACACTTCCAGCAGCCAGGACAGCAGGGCGATGCCGGTGCCGAACAGGACCAGGCCCAGCACGTCCAGCGGCCGCGCCGACTCGCCGCGATAGTCAGGCATGTAGCGGTGGGCCAGCCACCAGGCCGCCAACCCGACCGGCACGTTAATAAAGAAGATTTCGCGCCACGACATCCAGTGCACGATCAGGCCGCCCACGGTCGGTCCCAGCAGTGGACCGATCAGCGCCGGGATGATGACGAAGTTCATGGCCGTCAGCAGTTCGGACTTGGGATAGGTGCGCACGATGGTCAGCCGTCCGACCGGCATCATCATGGCGGCCCCGAAGCCTTGCAGCAGGCGGGCCGCCACCAGCATCGGCGAATTCAGCGCCAGGCCGCACAGCACGGAGGCGAAGGTGAAGATGGCAACCGCAGTCTTGAACACGCGGCGGGTGCCGTAACGGTCCGCCATCCAGCCGCTGACGGGAATCGCCACCGCCAGGCTCAGGATGTAGCTGGTCACCACGGCTTTTAGGCTCAGCGGCGTGACATGCAGGCTGAGCGCCATGCTCGGGATTGCTGTATTGACAATGGTGGAGTCGAGCTGCTCCATAAACAGGGCCGTGGCAACCACCCAAGGGAGGAAACGGCGGGTGATGGCTTCGTTGACTGTCATATATATAGTGACACGGCGAATGTAACAATCAGCACGATACCTTCTCCCGTCGCTGGTAGTAACTACTTGTCAATTTGCCATGGAGTAACGTCGCAACCTGTCCATGACAATGCTCTTCCCTTGATTCCTTCTTCACTGCAACTATTCGAATTTTGCGTGTAATTTCCGCAAGGAAATATTTAACAAATCAAAAGTTCACCGCAACGGAACCGGTTTGGATGATGAAGCGCCATTTTGCCACGTCCATGACTCTGACGCGCGATGTTACGCAGTAAACAAACTTGTCAAAAAATCGAGTTGCCGACCGGCGACATGTCATTAAATTTTCATGCTGCGAAGCAATGAAACTCGGTATACTGGGCGCCGGATTGAATGATGCTTTCAGGAACTAGTTGTTTTGACGCAACAAATTTGGGGCAAAAATTTTCTTAACGGAACGACTGAAACGGTCGCTTTGTACCCAAGCGTGGCGTCAGCGTCATCTGAAGTCACTTGCATTTTGTTCAAGCAAGTTTACGCGTAAACAATGTTGAGCCACCTAAAGTTCACAAAATTGTTGACGTTAAGAATGAAAAGCAGGGTTTCCTGCTGAGCTAGGCAAGGGTAGAAATTTAGATATCGGCGTAAGCCGAAACGGTGAAAGAGCCTATGGGTAGCGGACCCTTGGCTCGTTTTGCTGTCTGGACAGAACACATAGCGGTACCTCTAGGAGAAATACAAATGAGCCTCATCGTTTCGGGCTTTACCACAGACGCAATTGCGGCCTTGTCGACGTCGCTGATCCCAACCATCGGGACTGACGACATTGCAGCGCTGAGTAGCGATCAGGTCGGTGCCTTCACGACCCTGCAAATCCCTATGTTCACGACGCAGCAGCTGTCGTTGGGCTTCAATAGTGACCAGACGATTGCGCTGACCTCGAATCAAGTAGGCGCTTTGACCTCCTCGCAAATTGGTGCTTTCGCTACCGCCAGCATGGCTGCGATGGAAACCGGCGATTTCGCCGCCATCAAGACTGCCTCGCTCGCCGGCCTGACCACCGTCCAGGTGAAGGCCCTGACGACCGATCAGATCGTCGCCCTGACCACCAGCCAGGCCAACGCGCTGAGCACCGCGCAAGTTGTTGCCCTGACTACTGATGCCATCGTCGCCCTAGAGACCGCCGACCTGGCCGCCCTGCGCAGCTCCGCTATCGCTGCCCTGGCAACCGCCCAGGTATCCGCACTGACCACTGCCCAGACCGCAAACCTGACCACCCAGCAGGTGGCCGCACTGACCACCGCTTCGGCTAGCGTACTGAGCTCCGATCAGGTTGTTGCTCTGTCCTCCAATCAGATCGCCGCAATGAATACCGCGCAGGTGTCGTCGCTGGCTACCGCTTCGGTCGCAGCGATTGAGACTGCTGACCTGGCAGGCCTGTCCACCGCCGCCGTCGTCGCCCTGAAGACTGCCCAGATCGCAGCGCTCGGCACTGCCCAGGTTGCGAACCTGTCGACCAACCAGGTTGCTGCGCTGACCACGGCTGCTCTGTCTGCCGGCTTCAGCACCGACCAGATCGTTGCGCTGACTTCCAACCAGGCTGGCGCGCTGTCCAGCGCCCAGGTTGCAGCTCTGAGCACCAACAACATCGCTGCTCTGGAAACCGCAGACTTCGCTAACCTGAAGACTTCGGCAATTGCTGCTCTGTCGACCAACCAGGTGAAGGCACTGACCACCGACCAGGTTGTTGCACTGAGCACTTCGCAGGCTTCGGTGCTGTCCAGCTCCCAGTTCGCTGCCCTGACCACTGATGGCATCGCCGCTCTGCAGACCCAGGACCTGAATGCCGTCAAGACCAGCACCATTGCTGCTCTGGGCTCGGCACAAGTTGCTGCCCTGACCACCGACCAGGTGAAGAACCTGGCTACCGCATCGATCGCTTCGCTGAGCACCGCCGGTATTGCCGGCCTGTCGACCGACTCTGTCGTGGCGCTGACCTCGAACCAAATCGCAGTGCTGAACACCGCACAAGTTGGCGCCCTGTCCTCGAACGCCATCGGCGCGATCGAAACCCAGGACATCGCCGGCCTGACTACCGCCGCTGTGGCTTCCCTGAAGTCGAACCAGCTGGTTGGCCTGACCACCGACCAGATCGGCGCACTGTCGACCAACCAGGTTGCTGCCTTCGGCACCGCCGCCATGGCGACCGGCCTGAGCACCGACCAGATCGTTGCCCTGACCTCGAACCAGGCTGGCGCACTGTCCAGCGCCCAGGTTGCTGCTCTGAGCACCAATAACATCGCCGCTCTGGAAACCGCTGACTTCGCCAACCTGAAGACTGCATCCATCGCCGCTCTGTCGACCGGTCAGATGAAGGCCCTGACCACCGACCAGGTGGTTGCACTGAGCACCGCACAAGCCAACGTGCTGAGCAGCTCTCAAGTTGGTGCAATGACCACCGACGGTATCGCTGCCCTGCAGACCCAGGACCTGAACGCAATCAAGACCAGCACCATCGCTGCTCTGGGTTCGGCACAGGTTGCTGCACTGACCACCGACCAGGTGAAGAATCTGGCGACCGCATCGATCGCTTCGCTGAGCACCAACGGCATCTCCGGTCTGTCGACCGACGCTGTGGTTGCCCTGACTTCGAACCAGTTCGCTGTGATGTCCACCGCCCAGATCGGCGCCCTGTCGTCGAACGACATCGCCGCTATCGAGACCCAGGACATCGCCGGCCTGTCGACCGCTGCAGTTGCTGCACTGAAGTCGAACCAGCTGGTTGGCCTGACCACTGACCAGATTGGCGCACTGTCGACCAACCAGGTTGCCGCCTTCGGCACCGCTGCCATGGCGACCGGCCTGAGCACCGACCAGATCGTTGCCCTGACCTCGAACCAGGCTGGCGCGCTGTCCAGCGCCCAGGTCGCCGCCCTGAGCACCAACAACATTGCTGCCCTGGAAACCGCGGACTTCGCTAACCTGAAGACTTCGTCGATTGCTGCCCTGTCGACCAACCAGGTGAAGGCACTGACCACCGACCAGGTCGTAGCTCTGAGCACCGCACAAGCCAACGTTCTGAGCAGCGCTCAAGTTGGCGCGCTGACCACTGATGGCATCGCAGCTCTGCAAACCCAAGACCTGAACGCCATCAAGACCAGCACCATCGCTGCTCTGGGTTCCGCACAGGTGTCGGCATTGACCACTGACCAGGTGAAGAACCTGACGACCGGCTCGATCGCTGCCCTGAGCACCAACGGCATCTCCGGCCTGTCGACCGACGCAGTTGTGGCACTGACCTCGAACCAGTTCGCTGTGATGTCCACCGCGCAGATCGGCGCGCTGTCGTCGAATGCCGTTGGCGCAATCGAAACTCAGGACATCGTTGGCCTGTCTACCGCTGCAATCGCTTCCCTAAAGTCGAACCAGCTGCCAGGCCTGACCACTGACCAGATTGGCGCGCTGTCGACCAACCAGGTAGCAGCCTTCGGCACCGCTGCCATGGCGACCGGCCTGAGCACCGACCAGATCGTTGCCCTGACCTCGAACCAGGCTGGCGCGCTGTCCAGCGCCCAGGTTGCAGCGCTGAGCACCAACAACATCGC